>NZ_JAPDHR010000015.1:0-335961 GCF_030063005.1 Dehalobacter sp. | reverse complement strand
ATTCTCAAAAGTACAAAGTCATAAAAACATTACTCACTTTTTTAAAAATGTAAAAGCCCGGATTTCCCTTGTTTGCAAGGGGTTCCAGGCTTTTTTGCTCTTTAAAGTGTCAAAGATGAGATTATAAGGAACCTCCATTTTATTGTCAAGCAAATTTACTTAATATTTTGATAGCCGGATTAATGGTCCGGGCATTCCATCGAGTAAATGCCTGAAAACAACGTCTTCATTTCTTGGTAACTTTTGATTTTCATGATCTGGTTCCGGTACTCTGCTGCTTTCCTCATACCCTTGATATACCAGGAAGCGTGTTTGCGGATCTCCTGTACACCGGTTCTTTCGCCTTTATATTCAATAATCTTTTCAAAATGCTGAATAAGTATTCTAAGTTTTTCTCTATTGTCAGGTTCCTGTGGAAGTGTTTCCGTATCGAGATAATATTGGGATCTGCCAATCAGCCACGGATTTCCTAAAGCTCCCCTCGCTATCATGACTCCATCGCATCCGGTAAGCTGAACCATTTTCAGCGCATCTTCCGGAGATAGAATATCCCCATTCCCAATCACAGGTATGCCAATTCTTGCTTTAATTTTACTGATCCATTCCCAGTCAGCCTTGCCGGAATAATATTGTTCTCTGGTCCGGGCATGAACTGTCAGCATGCTGACTCCTGCCTGCTCTAACATTGGCGCCAGTTCAAGCGCAACGATAGTGGAACTATCCCATCCCAGGCGGATTTTAACGGTAACAGGAACCCTCACAGCCTTTACCACTTCGGAGACAATTTCTATCGCTAACGGAATGTTTCGAAGAAGGGATGCTCCTTCACCATTTTTCACAATCTTTGGTGTCGGACATCCCATATTAATGTCTATGATATCAGCTCCATATGTTTCAGCTATTTCAGCTGCTCTGGCCATTGGGACAGGTTCAGATCCAAAAAGCTGAACAATTCGGGGTTCTTCTTCTCCTTTAAGATCAAGCATTTTAAATGTCTTGGCGTTATGATGCAGCAGGGCTTTATCGCTGATCATTTCCGTTATGACGTATTTGCCGCCTGTAAGCCGGATGATTTCCCGAAAGGCCTTATCCGTTATCCCTGCCATCGGGGCCATAAAAACAGGCTTTTCTGACAAATGATACTTCCCTAATTTCATTTTTACCTCAACATATACAATTACCGCAGATTTCTTTCATAAATATACAAAAGTCCTTCCAACGTTAAAAAAGGATCAATAATATCGATCATTTTGGAATCCCCGACAATCAGTTCAGCCAGACCCCCGGTTGCAATGACTTTAGTTTTTCCGCCAAGTTCTTTTTTCATCAGCTCGACAATACGGTCAATCTGTCCGCAAAATCCATGATATATTCCCGCTTGCATACCGCTGACTGTATTTTTGCCGATAACGTTTTTGGTCTTAACAATCTCTACTTTAGGCAATTTCGAGGCTTTCTGGTAGAGTGCCTCAGTAGAAATCCCGATTCCAGGCGCAATCGCTCCCCCTAAGTACTCTCCCTTTTCACTGACAGCGCAAAAAGTTGTTGCCGTGCCAAAATCAACAATAATTATTAACCCGCCGTATTTGGCATAGGCAGCTACAGCGTTTACAATCCTATCAGCCCCAAGTTCCCTTGGATTATCAATATTAATGGAAATACCGGTCTTAACGCCTGGACCAACAATAATCGGGGTTACGCTGAAATACTTTTTGATCATCCGTTCCAGCGCAGGCGTCACAGGTGGTACAACCGAAGAAATAATAGCCCCGGATATATTGCTGAAAGACAAATCGTGAAAACTGAATAAATTCTTAATTGTCGACGCATATTCATCCGATGTATTGTTTTTTTCCGTGGAAATTCTCCAGTAATGAATAAGCTCACGGTCTTGGTAAACACCAAGTACAATATTCGTATTCCCGATATCGATGACCAAAATCATTGTACCCGCCTCCCTTTAGAACCGGATAAGTGCCAGATTATATTTTTTCAGCAGAATGAAGGTGCTTCTGAATAGATGGTTTGAAATCATCAACGACCATTGAAAAATCAATCGCTTCGACCGAATGCGTAAGCCTGCCTACTGAAATAATGTCCACTCCCGTCTCAGCAATTTGACGCACTGTGTCTTCCCTAACTCCTCCGGACGCCTCTACGACAACCCGGTGGTTAATATACTGAACCGCTGTTTTCATATCCTGCAGGGACATATTATCGAGCATAATCACGTCAACGCCGCTCAGAACGGCTTCCCGTACCTGTTCCAGCGTTTCACATTCAACCTCTATTTTAACCATATGGCCAACTTTTGTTTTGATTTTTTGAACAGCCTCAGCCAGATTTCCGATTGCGTCCAGATGATTATCCTTAAGCATAACGGCATCATACAAACCAAAACGGTGGTTCGTTCCTCCGCCGACCCTGACAGCGTATTTCTGCAGGTTTCTCATACCCGGCATCGTTTTGCGCGTATCTGTGACCTTAACGCCTAAATCAGATACAAGTTCGACAAATCTTTTGGTAATACTAGATATTCCTGAAAGATGCTGAATGAAATTAAGTACAGTTCTTTCAGCTTGAAGGATTCCTGCCAGTGAACCATTAATTTTCATGATCAGGGTCCCTGGTCCGATACTGTCTCCGTCTTCAACCTGCATCTGAACGTCTATGTACGGATCTATCTTCTTAAAGGTCATCTCAGCAATAAAAAGGCCGCAGATAATCCCATGTGCTTTGGCATAGATTCTGGCTTCACTCTGGTAATCTTTAGGAATGATCAGCGTACTGAGATCTCCGGTACCAATATCTTCTTTTAAAGCACGTTCAATCAATTCTTCATATTGAAACGTAGCGAACATGATAATCCCCCCTCATATAGACAGAATGCTTTTGCCAGTGTTCCTCCGCATTCGGGAAATCCCGTCGGAAATGGCCCCCTCTGCTTTCTTCACGTGCCAAAGCAGCCTTGATAATCACCATTCCAATCGCAAGCATATTGCCAAGCTCGAGTTCCGATACTTCAGAATGGGGGTTAAACCGTTCCATCAATTGATTTAATTCCGCCTGGGCCTGCCGCAAATGTTCTTCATCCCGAATGATTCCGACTTTATCCCATAAAATATTCTGCAGTTCTTCTTTCAGATTAGCCGGGTCTGCAGCGGAATCCCGGACATCACATTCATCGGGGCAGCCTTCATACGGCAAAACATCTTCCGGGTTGGGCATTTCGCCAATCTTCTGATTGATTGTATCAGAAATGGTTGAAGCAAATACTAATCCGTCCAACAAGGAGTTGCTGGCGAGCCTGTTGGCACCATGAACGCCATTACAGGCACATTCACCACAAGCAAAAAGATTTGGCAAATTCGTTTCACCAAATTCATTGATGCGGACTCCGCCCATTAAGTAATGCGCAGCAGGGCCAACCGGTACCGGATCTGTAGAAATATCAACGCCATAATTCAGACAGGTTTTATGGATTCCTGGAAACCTTTGTTCGACTTTGGAGTGTCCCATCGGGCTGAAATCGAGATAGACCTGTCCTGTCTGCATCTGCTTCCATATCTCCCTTGATACAACATCCCTCGGAGCAAGCTCTTTACCGGGAACACCCTCCATAAAACGTTCTCCGCGTGAGTTTACCAGTACAGCTCCCTCTCCTCTGGCTGCCTCCGAAATTAAAAAATTGGGCGCTCCCGGCAGCAGCAGGGCCGTAGGATGGAATTGAATAAATTCCATATCCATAAGTTCGGCTCCTGCCCGATAAGCAGCAGCTATTCCATCTCCTGTCGCAACCGCAGGATTGGTCGTATGCTTATACATCTGACCTGCACCGCCCGTGGCCAGGATAATGGCTTTAGCCAGCCATATTTCCATTGCCAAGGTAATATTGTTAAGCACCAGAGCTCCGCAAACCTCTGCTTTACTGTTCTTAACAAAATCAATTAAATAATAGTTTTCTTTAACGGTAATCGGGCTGGAATGCACAACTTCTACCAGGGCACGTTCTATTTCTCCGCCGGTGGCATCACCGTGAGCATGCAGTACCCTGCTTTTACTGTGGGCACCTTCCCGCGTAAAATCCAGTTTATTATTGCTTTCATCAAATTTGGTGCCAAAATCAATCAGCTTACTGACACACTCCGGTCCTTTCTCAGCCAGGATCTTGACTGCTTTCAGGTTGCATAGCCCTGCTCCGGCTTTAATGGTATCGCCATAGTGAAATTCAGGAGAGTCATCCTCATTAAGAGCAACGGCAATACCTCCCTGAGCATGCTCAGTGTTGCTTGCCATCACATCTTTCTTGGTCAGAACGGTTACTTCATATTTGGGACAAAGTTTGATTGCTGCAAACAATCCCGCAATTCCGCTTCCGAGAATAAGCACTTCTGTCTGGAAGATCTCAAGCTTATCCTTGTCCCAGGGAATCAGATAGTCATTCTCATTCATATCTCTTACTCATCCTCAATATCATATGTTCATTATTGGACGGCCAGCATTCTTTCCAGCGCGCAGACCGCCTTCTCTCTGATTTCTTTTGACACAGTAACGACCGGTGCCATGTTTGAAAGGGTATCCTTGACCTTTTGCAAGCTGATCTTTTTCATATTCGGGCAGATCATATGCGCTGAAGCCATATAAAATTGTTTTCCAGGACAGCGTTTAGTAAGTTCATGCAAAATGCCGCATTCCGTTCCAATAATAAATTCGGTGTCCGTTGAATTTTCTGCATACTTAATAATTCCGGCAGTAGAGCCAACATAATCGGCTTCCCGCCAGACTTCCTCGCGGCATTCAGGATGAACCAGAACTTTTGCTCCCTGATGTTCCTCCCGCGCCTTTAAGATATCTTCCCTGGCGAGTCTGTGATGGGTCGGACAAAATCCCGGCCACAGGTTAATCTTTCTGTTCGTTTTGGCTGCAATATATCCGCCGAGGTTGCCGTCAGGCACAAACAGGATCTCCTCTTTTCCAAGAGATTGAACAATTTTCTCTGCATTGGATGATGTACAACAAATATCGCTTACGGCTTTCACCTCTGCGGATGAATTAACATAACAGACCACCTTTGCACCGGGCAATTTGGTCTTCGCTTCTTTGAGCCGGTTTGCTTCGACCATGTCAGCCATTGGGCAGCCGGCCGAAGGTTCTGGAAGCAGGACAGTCTTTTCCGGGGATAGGATTGCAGCACTTTCTGCCATAAAATGGACCCCGCAGAATACGATGACATCCGCATCTGTCCGGGCAGCCTGCTGGGCGAGCTGAAGTGAATCTCCGACAAAATCCGCAATATCCTGAATGTCCCTCGGCTGGTAATAATGGGCAAGAATTACCGCTTTTCTTTGCTTGCGCAGAGCATTTATATCATTGATCAGCTGATCTTTGCGTTCGTCATTATCCATTATCAGCCGCTCCTTTCGCTCGTAGACCTTTTTCTAATTCTATTCTTCGACATAAAATGTGTCAAGCCTGTACGCCGTGCACTTCAACATCATCGATTCTGACCGGCTGGTTCTTTTCGTCGACAAAAACAATTTTCGGTGTATATCCTTTGCTTTCTTCATCGGAAAACAGCCCATAGGAAATAATAATCACCTGATCCCCGACCTGAACCAGCCTGGCTGCTGCTCCATTTAGACAGATCATTCCGGAATTCTCCTCTCCTGGAATAACATACGTTTCCAGCCTTGCTCCATTATTCAGGTTAACGACCTGAACTTTCTCATTTTCCAGAATATCGGCCTGCTCCATCAGGCTGCGGTCTATCGTTATGCTTCCCACATAATTCAGGTTGGCTTCAGTAACCCTAGCTTTATGGATCTTTGATTTCATCATATTTCTGAACATTTTTTCTCACACCTCCACGACAATATTATCAATCAAGCGCGTTGTGCCAAAACGTACGGCAAGAGCAATCACAACAGGGCAGTCAATACTGTCGACAGCTGCAAGATTGTCCGCTTTTCTTATTTCTACATAATCAATTTTCCCGTTTGATTCACTGCTTATTCTCTGTCTGATCTCTTCTCTGACAACTTCAGTGCAGGTCTCACCTTCAATAATTCGTGCCTCCGCTTCCTGCAATGAACGGAATAACACCGGGGCTTGCCGCCGGTCTTCACTGCTCAAATAAGCGTTTCTAGAACTCTTGGCTAGTCCGTCGCTTTCTCGAACCGTCGGGAAGGCCACGATTTTAACAGGGCTATTTAAATCTTTTGTCATTTGTTTGATGACAGCAACCTGCTGGTAATCTTTTAAGCCAAAATAGGCTTCATCAGGTTGAATAATATTAAAAAGTTTCGTCACAACAGTTGCTACTCCCTGAAAGTGTCCCTGACGGCTGGCTCCGCAGAGGACCTCGGTGATCTGGGATACCTGAACTGCCGTAAGGCTTTTTCCGTCCGGATACATTTCCGCGACCGAAGGAGCAAATAACAAGTCTACTCCTGCCTGTTCGGCGAGTCCCGAATCCCTGGCAAGATCACGCGGATATTTCTCATAATCCTCATTCGGACCAAACTGTAAGGGATTCACAAATATACTCATCACAATATAGATTTTTTTGTGATTCGGATCTTGATTTCTGGCTATTTTGACCATGGACTGATGGCCTTCATGCAAGAAGCCCATCGTGGGTATAAGGACAACAGCTTTTCCCAGCTGTTTGGCTGATGCTATTTTTTCTCTTGTTTCAGTTATTTTTTTGGCAATGATCATTGCTTTGTTTCCTTTCCTAAGTCATTCAAAAGTTCTTCCAGGTCGTTTAAATCTTCTGGGCGATAGGATGCCCTATCCCATAGTTTTTTTTCTAATCCCAATTCCAAGGCCAGCTTTCCAAGCTCTCTATAGACTGTTCTTATCTCTTCAGGCATGCTTTGTAAATGTCTTGCGACGACTTCGGCATCTCCCCTGGCAATTGGCCCTGTAAGCGCCCCAGGAAGCCCCAGTTTGCCAATATTCCGACAGGATCCGGCTAACAGCGGAAGTAAGGCAGCCAGAGCGTCTTTACGCTCTATTCCGGCCTGTTCAAATAGTTTGACTGCCAGCAGGACCAGCGAAACAAGATAATTTGAGACGACAACCGCTCCAGCATGATAAAGGCTTTTTTTAGCCGGATTAATTTTAAGTGGAATTCCGCCTAATAACATAACCAGTTCCTCCCCTTGGCGCTCAACCTCCGGACTGCTGCCTTCTATGCCAAAATAGGTTCCCTTCATGACGGAAACCGCGACATCAATATTTGCAAAGGCCTGCAGTGGATGCAGAGACAGGTAGCCGACAGGCAGTACAGGATCCTGACACATGACTCCCGAAGGCAAAGACCCTGAGCAGTGAATCCAGATTTGACCTGGTTTAATATCCTTCTCCTGAGAAAGTCTGGCCGCTGCGTCTTCAATGTTGCAATCCTGAGTCGTAATAAAAATCAGATCTGACTCCATCACAAGCTGCTTCAATCCAAGCTGCTCTTTTGGCAAGTATCTGCGAAAATGATCATATGACCTTTTGCCGCGGGTATGGACTCCGATACACTCCAGCCCTGCTTTCTCCAACAGAATCGCCAGAGATGTCCCGACCACGCCAGTTCCGATGATTCCAAATTTTATTGTATTTTCTGACAAAAAAATACACCTCACATGGTGAAGGTGTATTGTTATAAACGAATTCAACATATACCCTGCCTTCACCGTCCCAGTAGTAATAATCCAAGCGGTTGATGCACGATCCGATCAGTCATAAAAAATAGTAGAACTGCTACGGTACAACTCTATACAGATATCGTCTGCAGCTTACTCTTTAGTATATGATAAAGAAGAGAAATAATAAAGAAAAATCTTAAAGAACCATCCATATTTTATGATTTTTTATAATTTTACTTAAAACGTATTGATCTTATTTATACCTATATTTTAGTAATTTTTTTAATAAGTCCTTCGCCTTGAACAGTTCCGATTACTCTTCCTGACTGCAGAATATAATCCGGTGATATTTCTCTTAGCGGAGCCAGTACGAACTCTCTTTGTTCCATAAAGGGATGCGGAATTGTCAGTTTTTCAGTCTGAATTACGTAATCCTGATAGGAAAGAATATCGATATCAATGGTGCGCGGCCCCCAATGAGTCAGTCGTTTTCTTCCTAGAGACGTTTCAATTTGCTGGCAGACCTCAAGCAGTTCGTAAGGATCCAGCTCCGTTTCAATGCCAATGGCCATATTCAGGAAAGGTGACTGGTCAACATTGCCCCAGGGTTCAGTCTCATAGAGGCTGGAAATACGCTGAATCATGATCCCTGAAGTATCCATCAGCATATTGAGTGCCCGATCCAAATATTCCTTGCGGTCTCCTTCATTGCTCCCCAAACTTAAAAATGCTCTCATCTTTTTTCTCCCGTATGATTTCTACGGATATATCCTTAAGAATTCCGGAAACCGGGGCATTCGGCTTATGTACCTCTACCCGGACGCCTGAACAGCGAAATCCGGTTGTAATTTCCAAGGCTATTTTTTCGGCAAGCGTTTCGATCAGCTGATAACGCTGATCAAGGACACAATTTTTGATTACTTGATAGACTTCAGCATAATTGACAGTTTCCGCTAGATTGTCCTGCATACTGACCGGTTTTTTCAGGAAGATGTCCACGTCAATCAGAAATCTTTGGCCAAGAACCTGCTCCTCCTCCATCACCCCATGGTAAGCATAAAACTCCATACCACGCAGGTGAATGACATCACTTTCCTTCATAATCTTCTCCTCTTTTTCGACGTATCACCAGGTCAGTGATAAGCGCAGCCTTTTTGTTTTCGGGAACATCATGCACACGCAGAATATCTGCTCCGGCGACAATTCCGAGCGTCCCCAGGGCAATCGTCGGTTCCAGCCTTTGATCAACCGGAAGGTTCAAGGTCCGTCCAATCACGGATTTGCGGGATACTCCCAGAAGAAGAGGACACCCTAGCGATTTAAATTCTTCCATCCGGCTTAAGACTTCCATATTCTGTTCCGGTGTTTTTCCAAACCCGATTCCGGGATCGACAATAATTTGATTCTGCGTCAATCCGCAGTCTAGAGCCATTTCAATGCTACGCTCCAGGAATGACAATATTTCACCCATCATATTCTTATATTCTGTATGATCCTGATTATGCATTATCACGACCGGAGCTTGATATTCTGCAATAACGCCGGCCATTTCAGGATCTTTCTGCAAACCCCAGATATCATTAATGATATGGGCCCCCAACCGCAAAGACTTGGCTGCAACAGCTGCTTTTTGGGTATCAATCGATATTGGAACCGAACAGACCGGGATAAGTGCTTTAAGTACCGGTTCAAGTCTGGACCACTCTTCTTCGGCACTGACGCCGCCATATCCCGGGCGGGTGGACTCCCCGCCAATATCAAGCATATCAGCACCGTCGGCAACCATTTTTTCCGCCTGCTTTAAAGCATTCTCGATGTTGTCAAATTTTCCGCCGTCGGAAAAGGAATCCGGCGTTACGTTTAATATTCCCATGATCAAAGTCTTTTGACCCCAAATGAGACTCTTTCCCCTGCAATCAATGATTCCGGCCGGAGGTTCCTCCAAATAGGTCATCAGCTCGCATAAGGACTGAGCGAGGGATTGGAACTCCGCGGACATCGTCGCCAGTCTGTCCGCAAGTTTGGTTAACTGCTTATAGGTACCTATAAGCAACACATCGCTTTCCGGTGCTCCGTTGTCGAGCAAATCTTTATGGACAGCTGCATCTCCACCGGAGGAGAGCATTTCCTGTTTCAGAACCAAGGCTACCGGAGCCGGTACATTCTCCAGCTTGATCGGTTTGGTCAAAGCCTTGCCGTTCATATATGGAAGACCACCAGGGTCAACGCCAACCTGGCTTAGGGCTCTTTCAGCCTGCAGCAGGCTGTCTATTTTTAGCCATCGCATATTGTACGCCTTCAAATCCTTCACTCCTTTTCCGCCTTAATCAATGAATTCATTTTCTCCAATTCAGGCGCTCACCTGTTATCAGGTTATCCTTTCTTTACCTCCGAAGCGTACTCGAAGGTATAGCTTCCTTTAAAGGATGGAATTGTCACCGTTTCGCGGGTTATTTCAACTTTTCTGCCAAATTGTTTCAAGTCAATCGCGATCATATTCGTCAAATAGTCGAGTAGATCATCCTGTTTGCCAATAGCCAGGATTTCATACGTGGTTCCGCCAATCCTGCTGATCGGGACTGAATTCACCAGGATTGTCGCTGTCCCGCTGATAACAATGGAAGTCGAAGCAACAATCCGCTGACCATTGATGCTGATCGCTTCTGCTCCTGCCAATCGCAGGACATTCACGATCTCGCGCAGCTCATCCGTACTCAGCGGGATAACTGCATCAGTATCCGGACCGCTGTCTTTGACAATCATCTTAACCCCAGGTCCGGTAACAGCGATGGTTCCGTCAGCGATTTTAAGCTGATCCAGTCTTGCCCTAAGATAGGGATTCTCACTGTTTTGGTTCCTGTATCTTTCCAATTCTGCAGATATTCGATTATATTCTTCCTGCAAAGAATTGTTTTCATCCTGCAAGGTTTTCATCACCGTATCGGTCTGCTCAACTCTTTGCTGCTGAATTTTTTCTGCACTGTCCACTTCTCTTTGCGCCTGAAATTGAAGGGAAATCAAAAAGCCAATCGCTACGGCGGCAATCGTCGCAACCGTTATGACATGTTTGTTTATCAAGTCTAACCCTCCTTGACAGGCTGTGCATACTTATAACTGTACTGATTGGCGGCAGGTACTGTGACAGATTCCTTAGGTATTTCCAGTTTACGGGTTATGCCGTATTGTTGCTGATATTCCCCGAGCATGTCCCATACGTAAAACTGAAGAGCCGATTTTAAGTTATCCTGATTGCCAATCGCCACGATGTTATACGGTGGCATCTGTCTTGTGTTGTTGATCTTAATATAAGAACCGCTGCAGAATATTTCTGTATTAGAAGTAATCCGCTGGTCATTAATCGAAATGGCCTCAGCTCCGCCATTCCACAGTGCATTGACGATTGCCCTCAAGTATTCCTCATGGATATAATAATTCCCAATGTTCCCATTACTTGTGCTTCGCTTCTGATCAGAATCATCCAGAACGATCACAATGCCCGGGCCACTGAGGGACACAAGCCCTGCACTGATCTTCGCCTGCTCCAACTGCTCGGAAGCCAGGGCCGCAGCGCTTTCCCCCGCCTGATACTTCGTCAATTCTTCCAGCAGTTTGTCATTTTCTCCAGCCAATTGTTCATTCTCCATCTCCAGCTGAAGAAGGCTCGGGAGATTTTTCTCCTGCGAAGAAGCATTTTGATCAGCCATATAGGATTTAATAATAATTACAAGAAAAACACCGATCAGCAGCATACCCACACTGATCATCATCCATGCCATTTTCTTTTTATCCTGCATCTGATTCACCCCGGCTTATTCTGACATATAAAACAAAACTTGGTTCAGAAAGTACTTTGAGTTTTTCTGACAGACTGTAAAAAGGACACCCGAATGGGTGTCCTTGTATTTACTCGCTAAGCCACTCTTCACCGGCTTTTGCATAATGAAGAATCTCCGCCGGTTTGAAGTACAAGGAAATTTCCCTCTCGGCACTTTCCACAGAATCTGAGCCATGGATGACGTTTCTGCTGATGTCCATCGCATAGGCGCCTCTGATAGAACCAGGGTTGGCATTGGCAGGATTGGTCGCCCCCATCATTTCTCTAGCTATAGCGACTACATTCTTGCCTTCCCAGACCATCGCCACAACCAGCGAGGACATAATATACTGAACGGTAGGTTCAAAAAAACCTTTACCCTTATGTTCCTTATAGTGTTCTTCCGCCAAGGCTCTGTCTACCTGGATCAACTTTAAGCCAACAAGCTTAAATCCTTTCTTTTCAAATCTGCCAATCACTTCACCAACCAGACCTCTTTGAATGGCGTCCGGCTTAAGCATAAGAAAAGTTCTTTCCACGGGAATCCTCCTTAAATGTCTATTATAAGATATTTTGAGCTCATCTGAGCAAGTATCTTGTCAACCTTAAGCATTTTCACTTTCTTCTTTTGGTTCATTATCTTCCGTACTGTTGCCGTTTGTGGACAGAGGCGTGTCATAAGGATCACCTATGCGTGACTCGTCATATTTGGCAATAATATCCTGGAAAGAGTCTGCCTCCAGCGTTTCATTGACCATCAGTGCCTGGGCAATCGCATGCAGAATCTCAATTTTCTCTGAAATGATATCCTGCGCCTTTTGATAAGATTCATCAATGATACGGCGCACCTCATGATCAATCGCCTGGGCTACAGATTCACTGTAATTACGGTCACGCGCAATATCACGTCCCAGGAAAACCTGTTCTTCTTTATGGCCGAAAGTTACCGGTCCGAGCTCTTCCGACATCCCGAGTTCGGTAATCATTTTTCTTACGATGCCTGTCGCACGTTCCAGGTCGTTGGAAGCGCCGGTACTGATCTCATGCAAAACCAGAGCTTCAGCTACTCTGCCGCCCAAAAGCATGGTGACCTGGTCAAGCAGCTGGGACTTCGTCATATAGTTGCGGTCCTCTTTCGGCAGCAGCAGCGTATAGCCTCCTGCCCGGCCTCTTGGTATAATCGAAACCTTATGCAGGGGATCCGTATGCGGAAGGTATTCTCCCAGAAGCGCATGGCCGGCTTCATGGTAAGAAACCAGTTTCTTTTCAAAATCACTGATCACCCGGCTTTTCTTTTCCGGACCGGCAATGACTCTTTCAATCGAATCTTCCAGCGCCTTCATATCGACTTTTTTCTCATTACGCCGGGCTGAAAGCAAAGCAGCTTCATTGACCAGATTGGCAAGATCAGCCCCTGTAAAGCCGGGGGTTCTGCGCGCTAAAACTTCAAGGTTAACATCTGAAGCTAACGGTTTACCCTTGACATGGACCATCAGAATTTCCTCTCTTCCTTTGATATCCGGGAGAGTGACAACAATCTGTCTGTCAAAACGCCCAGGACGGAGAAGAGCCGGATCCAGGATATCCGAACGGTTGGTCGCAGCAATGACGATGACACCTTCGTTACCGTTAAATCCGTCCATTTCGACCAGAAGCTGATTCAGGGTCTGCTCGCGCTCATCATGGCCGCCGCCCAAGCCGGCACCGCGCTGACGTCCCACAGCATCAATTTCATCGATAAAAACGATACAGGGGGAATTCTTTTTAGCCTGTTCAAAAAGATCCCTCACCCTTGAGGCTCCAACACCAACAAACATTTCCACAAAATCCGAACCGCTGATGCTGAAGAACGGAACTCCGGCTTCTCCGGAAACGGCTTTCGCCAGCAAAGTTTTTCCGGTTCCGGGAGGGCCAAAAAGGAGTACCCCTTTCGGAATCTTAGCTCCAATCTCATTGAATTTTTTCGGTGATTTCAGAAATTCTACGATTTCTTCCAATTCTTCCTTAACTTCATCTGCACCTGCAACATCTTTAAACGTATATTTGTGTTCATCTGATACCAACCGTGCCCTGCTTTTGCCAAATTGCATTACCTTGCTTCCGCCGCCTTGGGTTTGCTGCATCATGTAGAAGAACAACCCAAAAATAAACAGGAACATCAGGAGAGTTGGCAGGACAGAAACCCACCACGGTACAGTGGCCGGAGGCTCAAATGTAAGGTTGATATTCTGTTTTTCCATCTCATCCAGAAGGGTTTGATCTCCCGAGGGACCGGCGACTTCGTAGATCTTGCTGTCTTTCATGGTAACGGTATAGACGTAGTATTTATCATTGACCTGAACGGAAACATCACTGACGCCGCCCGAAGCAATAGCCTGCTTAAAAGCATTATATTTTAGACTGGTATCCTTTGCTTCAGGAGGATTTACCCATTTGATAAGCAAAACTGCAAGAAGAATAATCAACAAATAGATCGCGACATTTTTTAGTATTTTCAATCCGGAGATCCTCCTCTCATTGATGGAAACATATTGTCAATACTTAAAGTACATTTATTCGAACGTTTGAAAAACTATGAGATATTATATCATGTGGTTTCCTATTTTACAATCAATCCAAAATAGTAGAAAACCTTATATTTCAGCCGCAACCAAATACAGTCTGGAAGATTGCGGACCAGCCGGCAAAAGGCTATCTCCCCTGCATACACCTGGGATCCAGACGACGAGATCGCCAAAAGCAAAAAACAGAATCTTATCACGTTCCCCAGCAGAAATATCTTTGTCCTGAAAAACCTTTTTAATTGCTTTATGCCCTAAATTCTTAAAATAAATACGGTCTCCGGCCTGTCTCGTCCTACATACCAAAGGCTCAGTCTGAACAGACATTTGGACCGGATCAAGTTCGGTACTCCACAAAACATGCTGTTCTTCCGGATAGAAATCAAAAATTCCCACCTGTACTTTTAACTCCGTAATTTTATTCCAAACGTTCAAAGCAAGAGGTAACTTGACAAAAAGCCGGAACTCTTCAATTCTATCTTTCCCGGAAATATACTCTTTTGATTCTCGCTCTACGTTAAAAAAGAAAAGGCCTTGCTTGACAACTTCTACCTTAAAACCTTGAAGATCCTGACGCCATCCGGTCTGTTTCCCCTTTTGCATCCAAAGCTTAACAAATTTAAACGCTGGCCCTCTTGTTTCTCCCGATACCTGCGAAGCCGCTTTCCGGAGCAGGCGGGAAAGGATTGCCTCCGGTTCTTTCCAGGCTTCGTGCGAAAGCAGGACTCTGGTATGATCTGCCCGGAGACAGTACCTGGGCCACAAAGCTTCCGTCTGGGCACAAATATATTCTTCGTCCCAGCGCAGCAGTTCCGCTGTTCGTCCCAAAGCATCCGTAATCCTCTGATTATATTTGCTTTCCAGTCCAGGAATTAGCTCGAGTCTGATCTTATTCCTGTAATAGTCCGTTTCCAGATTGCTCTTGTCAATTGAATAGGGAAGACTTTGAACTTTGCAGTATTCCAGGATTTCTTCTTTTGTTACCGAAAGGAGCGGACGGATGATTTTGTCTTTAACAGGATAAATGCCTGCAAGTCCTGTTGTTCCGCTCCCTCTTAAGAGACGGTAGAGAACAGTTTCCGCCTGATCTCCCAAATGGTGGGCAGTGGCCAGTAAATCACAGCCCCACGCTTCCATGTCTTCCTTCCAGCGGGCATAGCGCCATTCCCTTGATGCTTCCTGAAAACTTTGGCGGCAAGCTGAAGCGTTACGTTTCGCATCAAATTCATGCAAAATAAATCCTGCTTTCCATTCCCCAGCAAGATTCTTAACAAGCTCCGCTTCCTTGTCGGCTTCTCTCCTGACCTTATGATTGACATGCGTAATAACAAAAGAAATATTCTTATCTTGATTTTCGCACGAATAGCGGTAAATGACATGAGCCAGGGCCACCGAGTCCGGTCCTCCCGAAACAGCTACAAGCACCTTGGACTGAGACGGAATTTGTTGCGGCAATACCTCCGAGCTCAAGCTTTCATACATTATTTTCTCCGCAGCCTTCCTAAAATCGTATTAATACTATTCTCTCCAGATTTTGCCGATTTGTCAAAGCATTTAAAACAAATATTTTTATTTTTAATATAAAGGTTAAATCTTAACAACAGCTTAAAACTGGGTTTAATTTCTGGCATCGTTTCCAGCCAAGTCCTTCCTCTTGACAACCAGGACAACCCCGTCATCCTCCAGGCAGGCCCCGGACAGTCTTCGTGCTTCTTTGACAATACTGTCGGCCAGATCCTGCGAAGACAAACTTCTGTTGTTCTTCAGATATTCTTTGAGCCAATCGTCCTTTCTTTTAGCCACATCCAAGATTCCGTCTGTTACGATGACAAGCGTCTCGTCTTTAAAAGGAATATCAATCGCCGGGATATCAATATCGTTCAGTATACCAGCCGGCAGACTTGATGTTTTTACTGCATCTACTTTGTTTCTGCTGATGATATAGGTCGGTGCTGCTCCAATTTTAATCAGCCTGGCTTGATCTGCCTCGATATTCAACACGGCCATATCGACGGTGACAAAGCTCTCTTCCGGAGAACGTAAAACCAGGATTGAATTAAGCGCTTTGATGGCACTCTCCGGTTCAAATCCAGTACTCAGAAGCTGTTCCAGTATTGTAAGTGCCGCTGAGCTCATCCTGGCCGCCTCTTCCCCTGCGCCCATACCGTCACAGATAATCAGCGCGTTTTTGGATGAAGATAACGAAACCGAACTAAAGTTATCGCCGCTTATGCCATTACCGGTTTTAATAAAAGAGCCGATACCCAGATCTAAAACCAGTTTATGCTTGCGGGACCAGACCAGTGGTTTTCCGTCTTCGTGATTATGCTGAGAATGAAGCTCCTGGGCGAGGTGCCCGATCACCTGAGATACACTTCTGTACTGGCCGGCTAAGGCTTCTCTGTTTATGGCCAGACGTTTTTGCCAAACCTCTTTGTCTTTTTCCTGCTCCAGAATAAATTGAGCCGCCAGCATGACTTCTTCAAGTTTACTGCATTTTCCCCATTCGACAGGCACTTTCTCCTGATTGATTTGGTCTGAAGCTTCACCGGTTTGGTTTCTTTGAATTCTTTTCTCTTCATAGGCAAACAAGTCATACATAAAATGATAGGTTTGGTGAAAATCCTGCTGCCAGCAATAATTCGAATCCGGGCAATGCCGACATATCTTATCGACCAGGGTATTCATCATTTCCGGTACTTCCGGCTGCAGCCTGGATTCAAGTCCTGCCGCCTGGAAACCATAAGCAAGCTGATCAAATAGGTCACCAACAGTTTTGACTTTGCTTACTGTTGTTTCGATTTCTGGCATTACTTTATTCTTCAGAAAAAATTTTTCATGTTTTCCGGGTAATAAGAAAAACATAAGAAGCGCAAGCGCGGACGAATAAAGATGAGAAGTCAAAAATGTCTCATTGACAAAAAAAGAGGCCATCAAAATAGAAGCGCTGTAGGCAGCCGCAACTCCCATCTTGCCAAAACGGGTAAACCCTCCGCACATAAACCCGAGTAAGCTGTAGAGTCCCGCATCAATCAGGTTATCGATTCCAAGATTCCATTTTAACAAAAAGCCTAAAATTGCTCCGACACCTGCAGCTGAACCAGCTCCGTATTTATAGGCCACAAAAAGCAGAAAGAACCCCAGAAATGTGATCTGTAAATTGATTTTCCCAAAAGCGAGCCCTTGTAAGCCGCTTAAGCAGACTGCCAGAACTAAAATCCATACCATACCTTGTTCGCCCTTGAAATTGCCCTTCATAAGGCTTTCCTTATGAAGAAACGCAAAGAAAAAAATAATTGAAAAGCCTGCCGCAATAATGCTTTGGACCATTACCAGCAAGATAGACTCCACTCCGAAGCCATTGGTAAACCATGATACGCCTAATCCGGGCAGTAAGGTTCCAAGTGCCGTAAGCCCAGCGAGAAGAAGTATTTTTCCCTTGCTCTCTTTGATCATCTGAACTGCCAGAACACCTAGAACCGCGCTCGGCATAACTTCCAGAAACACTGAAAAATCCTGGACAGATACCAGACCGACCGTAATTCCGGTAAGACCCGGCAGAATCCATTTTTTCATATTCATGCCGAGAACTGCAAGATAGGCAATAGCAAATGGATAAATACCCAATAGGTTTGCCCGGGCTGTTAAAAAACCTCCGATAACAATCAGACATTGTATTCCCAGCGAGTCAGAAAATCGGTTAATGATTTTTTCCGCTTTGAGTGTTGCCCATTCAGCCATAATGCCACCTCTTCCACTTAATGGAATTATTATAGCTGATGGCTGCCGCGAAGCTTGTCTAATTCGGGAATCTCCGTCGGCAATCATTTTTCTTGCTTCAGCAAAAAAACTATTGGCATTGTATCATATACGAATATCACCGCCCAATTGACATGATATTACCTGATCAAAAAGCGCTGCCGTTAACAAATTAAAAATAATTCGTTGTGCGGCAGCGCTTATCAAATACACTTATCATTTATAGATTAATTTTCCGACTCTTTGGGAGCTATTAAAATTTCTCCTTTACGAACCAGTCCAAGTTTTTCTCTGGCTAATTGTTCCACATAACTCGGGGTATTTAATTTCTCTATTTCCTCATGCAATTGACCATTTTGAGCAATAATCTGAAGCTTTTTACTCTCGAGCTCTGCTTTTTGCTGCTCAATGGAACGATCCAACTGAAGCAGCTGATAGGACCAGCTTCCGCCTAACATCAAAGCAATCCCCAAAACAATTACGAATATTGGGTTTATCTTTTTTATTCTCTTTTTTGTATGCTTTTTGCTATTTCTCATTTTCCTCATCATCCTCCAGTGGATAATTCAGCCCTAATTCATGATCCTGGATGATTCCGATGATCTGATATCCTTTGGTCTTGGCCCTTGCGAGCATGGTTGAAACAGAACTGCCGCTTATCCCCAAAACCTTGGCGATATCCTCGCTGGAACGCCCGCTTTCTTTAAGCATGACAGCTTGTCTCTCCCGGAAACTTAGTTTTTCCAACCCTCGTATTTCCCAGTGCAAAATCTTCTTTTCCTTATTGTCAATTTACCAACAAAGACAAAAATCCGTCTACATACCAGCTACATATTCCGTACAAATCAACTACAAAAATATTATAAGTATAGTTATTATATAATTAAAGCTAGTCAAAATCAATACTATTTGCTTTTTTTGATCAAAGTATTCCGGCTTATCGCTTCACCGATCCGATACAGAAGCATCCCCAGCCAGCGCAGAATGCCATAGGGAATCCGCATCATTCCGGCAATTCCGATGTAAACGCCCCGCAAAAACGCCTGGATAAGCTTTCTGATGAATTGGCTAACGTAACGGATCAAGCGAAATAATACATCAAAAATTTTTTTAACATATCGGCTAAAAATCGCAATATAGAGCAAAAGACCTAACAAACTTCCCAAAAAAAGATAAAAACGAAATTCAAGGTAATTTGCTTTTTGCGCTAAGCAAAAAATAATTCCAAGCGCAGCAATAGAGAAAAGTAAATCCCCCAAAAACGTCTGTATCTTTGTCAGGCCCAAATGCCAGCGTAACATTCGGTAAAAATCAAAACATATCCCAACAAGTAATCCACTTAGGACAATGCTAATCAAAACAGCAAACTCGCTAATCCCGATTTCGCCCCCTTCAAAAAGCTATTTGAAAATTTTTTCCCATACTCCTTTGGAGGTTTCTCCAGATCCACTCGCAGCATAAGTCAGCATGTCAATTTGGCCTTCAATCTCCAGCTCTGATTGTTCGAGGTTGAGATTGTTTACACCCAGGTCCCGCCCCTTAATCGTCACCCTACCTTTTGTGGTATCCAGCGTAATCTCTTTGGGGTCGAACGATTTTACCTTTTTTACCCCTGAAACCGTAAGTAGTCTTCTGTCTTTGATAACAATCTTATGCTCAATTTCCTGTTGGCCTGTCATTTCCATCCCCCCCAAAGCCCTTTCTGAATAAATACTTATTCAGAAAGTCGGGGGTTTAGACATCATTATTTTTTTTCATCTTTAATCAACTGATAGAGTGTCTCAGCTTCTTCCGCCTTGGCACTTGGTGGCGTCGACAGCACCTTGACCTCAAGGATATGATTCCGCATATCAATGCAAATAATGTCTCCAGGCTTTACTTCTGCCGAAGGTTTGGCAACTCTGCCATTTACACTGACTTTTTCGCCTCCACAGACATCCTTGGCCACAGTTCTCCTTTTGATAAGCCTTGATACCTTAAGATATTTGTCCAGTCTCAAACAAAACAACTCCTTATTTTGAAATGCATCTTAAAAAACCAGGCTCAAAAAGAACCTGGTTTTTCGCAATCAAGCTATGAACTTAAAAAATTCAAGAACTTACTGTACTGACTCTTTTAAAGCTTTTCCTGCCTTAAAGCCAGGTACTTTGCATGCGGGAATGACAATTTCCTCTTTGGTCTGAGGATTTCTACCAACACGCTCTTCTCTTTTCTTAACCTCAAATGTACCAAAACCAACTAATTGGACTTTCTCACCACTTGCCATTGCTTGACTGATTGTGTCAAAGACTGCGGCTACCGCTTTTTCGGCATCCTTCTTGGTGAATTCGGTCTTTTCTGCTACTGCAGCAACGAGTTCCGCTTTATTCAAAAGTCTCCCTCCCAATAATAATAAACTAATAGCCTCTATATTCGCTATGAAACTGCATTCTCCTTCTTGGAAATGCTAAAATAAACCTCAAACCCCAGTTTTTTCTTCACTTTTTACCACTTCCCAGAAAAAATTCATGTTTTCCATGCTCATTCCTCCTCTGTTAGGTCCTTCCAAATCTATTTTGTGCACCATTTTATAAAATCTTTGTTGAAATTTCTTCGTCCCCTGCCGCAGGGCTTCTTCAGCGTTTATTCCGAGAAAACGCGACAGATTAACAATAGAAAAGAGCAAATCGCCTAGTTCTTCTTCTATTCTTGGACTTTTTCCCACTTCCTTTTCAAGCTCAGCGAGCTCTTCATAGATTTTAGAAAGGGGGCCCCGGTGATCCTCCCAGTCAAAACCGGCTTTGGAAGCCTTTTTTTGAGTCTTTTCAGCGAATTGCAGCGCTGGAAGCCCTCCTGGAATATCAAAGAAATTCCTTTCCGTTTCTTTTTCCGGACTTTGGGATGTCAGCTTTTCCATTTTTTTAATTTCATCCCAGTTTACCAGAACCTCCTGGCTTGATGCTACTTCAACTGACCCAAAAACATGAGGATGCCGGCGTATCAGTTTATCCGAAATGCCCTTTATGACATCGTTCAGGCTGAATCGCCCGGATTCCTCTGCAATGCGGGAATGGAACACGACTTGTAATAATAAGTCTCCCAATTCCTCACATAAATTATTCATATTTTTGGAATCAATTGCATCCAACACTTCATAGGTCTCTTCAATCAGATATTTCTTCAGCGACTCATGGTCCTGCTCCTTATCCCAAGGACACCCCCGAGCAGAACGCAATTCGGCCATAATTGCAGTGAGCCTTTCCAGCGGGTCACTATTTTCCCTGATCATTGTCGCCTTCAGAGTAAAAGAGGTTCCAAGCCTTCGGTAAAGTCCGGCTGTGATCCTGCCTTCCGCGATTGGGAAACCCGGCAAAGCGAGCGTTATTTGCTTCTTACCGGACACCGTCATAACCTTTTCTGCAATCAAATCGAGTCCTGTGTCTAGGTCTAAAAGAATATTTTCCGTTTTTTCCGCTGCTGCGAATATTTCCTGGCACGGAAAACCCTCCCGAATCAGATCTGAAGCTGCCGGATGTTCGGCATTCCACAGGAATATCAGATCTGAACCTTTCAATAATTTATAGGCGGCAAGAGACAAAGAATCAAGTCCTTGGTCTCCGAGGCCCAGAATATTTAATATCGGGTTCACTTGCTTTCCTCCTGTTTGATATTAAGGTTGATAAGGCACTCGTTGCTTGTCCAATAATACTATAAATGGTAGGAAGATCTTTGGCAAGCATCTCGGGACGCCTTGGTACTTACCCCAACTGGACTTTCACCAATTAGGTAATACGCGCTTATCTGAGCACGCACCATTAAGAAAAGGACTGTCAACATGCTGTTAACAGTCCTTTTTGATTTTTATTCTTTGCATTTAAACATTACTGTTCCATTTGTTTGGCTAAAAAGCCCGCTGCAGTTTCAGCAAGTTTGATTTCCAAATCTCCCATCTTGATGTTCGGTTCTTTGGACATGAGTACGACTACCCCAATGGGATCGCCTTCAGCAATAATCGGTGCAATGACCTGATTTGTTGCTTTGACTTTCTCCTCTCCTTCTGTTTCTTTCAAAACAGAAGATTCTCCCGTATTGTAAATGGTCCTCCTTTCTTCCATGGCCTGCTCGGCTACAGCGCCAAGAGATTTGTTTAGGTAGTCTTTCTTGGAAGCCCCTGACACCGCGATGATGACATCTCTATCTCCGATACAGGCAATATGTCCTGTTGATTCAAATAAAGAATCCGCATATTCTTTGGCGAAGTCTCCCAACTCACCAATGGGCGAATACTTCTTTAGTATCACTTCCCCTTCTCTGTCCACAAAAATCTCCAGTGGATCTCCTTCTCTTATCCGTAAAGTCCGCCGGATTTCCTTGGGAATAACTACTCGGCCAAGATCATCTATTCTTCTGACAATTCCGGTTGCTTTCATTAAGTTCTCCCTCCTTTTTCCAAAGCGACTAATTCAATCTTAGTATATATCTTGAACTGCTTTATTATTCATATTTTTCCATACACGCAAAAAAGAATAATCCAAGATGACCGATCTGTCTTGTACCAAAATATTCTTGGTCTATTGCAGACTCACGAATAAATAAATAGAGGAGTAACAAAAACTGAAGTTTTGTTACTCCTCTTATGGTTTGATCAGATTAAACAATCCTATTGCTTATTTAGCAGTTGTATCTGCCGGTTTTAATTCTTCGGCGTATTCGACTTCAGCTGCTTGTCTGAGTTCCGAATAATAGCTTGATACTTTCAGATTTTTGGCATTTGCCAAAGCAGCTTCCTGAACGCTTGTTTTAACCTTTTCAAAGTCAGGCACAACAGCCTCTTTATGGTCTTCAACCAAAATGACATGGTAGCCATATTCCGTCTTCACCGGTTTTTCCGAGATGGTTCCTACCTTCTGGCTGAAAGCAGCCTCTTCAAATTCAGTCACCATTTCTCCGTGGGAAAAATAATCGAGATTCCCGCCTGAATCCTTACTGCCGGTGTCTGTAGAATATTCCTTGGCCAGTTCGGAAAAATCTTTACCAGCCTTATACTCCTGGATTACTTTATTGGCTTCCGCTTCAGTTGCAACCAAAACGTGGCTGGCCTTGACCTGTTCATCCTGTCCGCCAAAATCCGAGTAATGCGATTCAAAATACTGCTGGACTTCCTGATCCGAAACTGTCACATCTTTACCAACGTAATACGAAAAAGCATAAAAATTGGCCACTTCTTCTTCGGTCATCGCCTGTTCTTTCAGAAAACTTGCATAATCCTGATTGGTCAGCGTACTTTTGAGCTCATCTATTTTCTTTGTAACATCTGGATTGGTTGTATCCCATTTATTCTTCTCAACTTCCTGTCGAATTAATTCTGTCATAATAATATTTTCGAGGACGGAACTCTTGATGCTTTCCAGACTGGCCTTGCCCTCATCCGTGCTAAAGTCCATACCCTGCTTCTCATAATAGGTTTTGCTGGCATTTAACTTTTCTTCATAAGTCGTCATGGGGATACTTTGCTTATTCACTTTAACTGCAAATTCCTGTTTGGCGCAGCCATTGAGCATAAGCAGCGAAGCAAGCAGCATGATGATCATTGTTATTGTTATTTTTTTCATTAATCCTATCTCCCTTTCGCTGGATGAAGTCATTATACCAAGTTACGATTTATTAAGCAATTTAAACTGTACCGGATACGGTCCTGGCAGCTGCTGCCGGATGCATCACATATTCCTCTAAAATATCAAATAATTTGAATATGGCTTTAAAGATATCTTCTATACTCGAAACCCTAAGCCGCAGATTCAATTCAAGATTACCTTGTTCCCCAGCTGCAAATGACAACGGGTAAGGAAATTTTGCGGCAATACTCATCAGCTGTTCTCCGGATATTCCGGGATCAGCGGCAAACCGCAGGGAGATATTCTGTTTATGCTGAGCAACCTGTTCGAGACCCAGTTGTTTGGCTTTCATTCTTATCCTGATAATTTTAGCCAGGTTTTCAACTTCATCGGGCGGGTTTCCAAATCTGTCCACCAGTTCATCCAGAAAGTCACTTAAGTGTTCTTCACTAGAAATGCCGAGCATTCTCTGGTAAAGCGTAGCCTTAATCTGCTTATCCACGATATATTCATCAGGAAGGAGCGCCTTGACCTGAATATCTATGACTGGCTCAGCGACTTCTTCCACTGTTTCACCACGTAATTGCTGAACTGCCTCTTTCAGCATCTTGACATAAAGGCTGAAGCCAATGCTTGCAAGATGCCCATGCTGCTCCCCCCCGATAAAATTACCTGCTCCTCTTATTTCCAAATCACGCATGGCAATCTTGAAACCGGAACCAAATTCAGTGAATTCCCTGATTGTAGTCAGCCTCTTTTCTGCCTCTTCTGTCAGAATTTTTTGCGGTTGGTATAAAAAGTAGGCATACGCTTTCCGGTTTGACCTGCCCACCCTGCCCCTGAGCTGATAAAGCTGGCTCAGGCCAAATTTATCCGCTCCATCGACAATAAGTGTATTGACGTTCGGCATATCCAAACCTGTTTCGATGATGGTAGTGCAAATTAGAATATCTTTCTCTTTTTCCAAAAAGGAAATCATTTCTTTCTCAAGCTGGCTTTCGCTCATCTGCCCATGTACAACCCCACAACGGGCTTCCGGGATAATCAAATTCAGCAGTCTGACCACTCTATCCAGTGTCTCGACCCGGTTATGGACAAAAAACACCTGGCCCCCTCTGTATAATTCCCTGCGTATTGCATCTCTTACTAGATCCGCATTAAATTCGGCAACAAATGTCTGAACAGGGAACCTATCTTCCGGAGGCGTCATGATAACGCTCATATCTCTTAAGCCAACTAGAGACATATGCAGGGTTCTGGGAATCGGCGTAGCTGAAAGGGTTAAAACATCGACATTGGTCTTCAGGGTTTTGAGCTTCTCTTTGTGAGCAACACCAAAACGCTGCTCTTCATCGACAACAAGCAGACCCAGGTCCTTGAAGCTAACACCTTCCGATAGGAGACGGTGGGTACCGACCACGATATCAAGCGACCCGTCCTTCAGACTCTGAATGATCTGCTTCTGTTCCTTGGCTGTGCGAAAACGGCTTAGCATTTCGATTTTTACAGGATAATCCATAAAGCGTTCTCTAAACGTATTATAATGCTGCTGGGCGAGGATGGTCGTCGGTACCATGACTGCAACCTGCTTGCCGCTGATTATCGCCTTAAATGCGGCTCTCAGGGCAACTTCAGTTTTACCGTACCCCACATCCCCACAAAGAAGCCGGTCCATCGGCCGGGACTTCATCATATCTTTCTTGACTTCCATAATACTCTGCAACTGGTCTGGTGTTTCTTCATATGGGAAGCGGTCTTCAAACTCTTTCTGCCAATGGCTGTCTTCCGGATAAGCAAATCCCACAGCCCCTTCCCTTTTCGCATAAAGCTCAAGTAAATTGATGGCCATCTCTTTAACAGCACTCTGTGCCCTGGCTTTCGCCTTGTTCCATTCATTGCCGTTCAGTTTGTTCAGCTTGGGCGTGCTTGATTCTTCTGTCCCGAGGTATTTCTGCAGCAGCTGCAGCTGATCAAGCGGCACATACAGCTTATCTTCACCGGCATAACGAATCGCAAAATAATCCTTTTCAATACCATCGACCTCAATGGTTTCAATTCCGGTAAACTTGCCGATTCCATGGTAAAAGTGCACAACGTAATCACCTGGTTTAAGGTCGCTGAAAGAAAGAATATCTGTTTCTTTTGGGCCTTTTTTGGGCTTTGCCTGGTGTTTTCGTTCTCTTCGGTATATTTCCGATTCTGAAAAAATAACCATTTTGCTTACAGGCAGTTCAAAGCCTTGGTTGATCGAAAGCGGATAAATATAAACGCCGCCCTGTATGATTGGATCTTCCATCCTGACCAGACTGGCATTAATGCTTCTGTCCTTTAACCCTTGCCCAAGTCGCTGAGATTGTTCCTCGTTCCCTGCAAAAAGTGCAATCATGTATCCGATGGACTTCCACCGCTGAATCTCTTCCACCAGGATTGAAGTCTTACCATACCCGGCTAAAGGGCGGGCAATCATGTTCGTCACTCTTTTAGGGTCAAACCCGGGTATTTCCCGCAATAAATTCGACAGGCCCAGCAAAGGACGCTTTCCGCTAGCGAGCAAATCTTCAAAGCTGATAAATAAATGATCGGGATTAACAAACTCTTCTCCCTTTTCTAGGTTGTCCGTAAATTCAGTAAGACGCTGATTGGACTGAAAATCCAGCTGCTCCTTAAGCCGGAGCGGTTCATCGAGAAATACAAGACAATCCTGATCGAGCCATTCAAAGAAAGGAACATACTCTTCGGACAGCAGACTAAGGTAAGGATAAATGCTTTCATCAAGAATTCCCGTGTTCAGCCGGTTTTCAAGATATTCTACTTTTTTATGAAGTCTCTTAACCGCTTCTACCCGATCCAGCCGCTGTAAACGACCGACGGCTTTGCGGGCCCTGGCTTTGATTTCCCCTTTCAGATCCTGCTGCCTTTTGGTATCAATAACATACTCCTGAACAGGAACAATAAGGACCTCAGAAATACTTTCCAGTGATTTTTGGGTCTCCAAATCAAATATCCGGATAGAATCTACTTCCTCATCAAAAAATTCTATCCTGACAGGATCTCTGTCATGTGGTGCAATATCGAGAATCCCACCGCGCAAAGCAAACTGTCCTCTGCCCTCAATGGTTTCTTCACGTTCATAACCGGCCTCTACCAATAAGCGCATAAGGTCAGAAACTGCATACTGTTCCCCGACCTTAAAAAGGATACAATGTATCAGCCACTTTTCCGGGCGAATTAGTTTCTTCATGATCGCCTGGACGGGCGCAACGACAATTGTTTCGCTGTCTGTTTCCCGGTTGAATGGGAGCAGGCTGCTCAGGACCCGGATTCTCTCTGCCGTAATTTCGTGACTTCTGCTGAAAACTTCAAACGGAAGCCACTCTGTTGTCGGGAAAAGCATAATATTTTTTCCGGGAAGCCATGCCTCCAGATCTCTTGCCCATTTTTGGGCTTGTTCATCTGTATAGGTGATGATCAGAGCCTGCTGCTTCAGCAAGGAGACCTGGGCTGCAAACGCAGCTTTTTCGCTGCCGGTCATTTGGTAAATCATTTGTGGGGACTCTTTTCTGCTTAAGGCAGCGCTTATTTCCCCAATATCCAAACCTTTGTACAAAAAATCATTAATCGTAGGCATGTGCTGCCCTCCTGCAAAAAGTGGCTCATTCCTTATCATATCTCTGGTCAGGATAGAAAATACCTGTTCTCCGAGTATTCGGGTTGAGCAAACCATATTTACTGATAGTACGTCACTCGGCTGATATCCAGTTCCCTCATGCATTTTGAGCAAAGTGTATAGGCAACATTACCTTTAATTTCAACAGAAAAATCCATCCTGAGTGGCCTGGCGTCATCCATCTCCAGTTCACCAACGATGGTATCACAGCAACGGCATATTTTAAGCATATACATAGGATAAAACACCTCCTAAGTAATATGCTTGCCTATCCAATCTAAGGTTATACGCTTCAGCTTCATTTAAAGTGACTGTTTTTCCTGGTTAAATAGATTCATGGCCTCGTCCCCACGGCCCTCTATCCACAATCCTACAGCGCGCTGTGCCCTGTCCAGAGTACCATCCAACACTGCTTTTTCCTCTTTGGGAAACGTTGAGAGTACATGATTAACCACATCAAATTCTGTCTTTGGTCTTCCAACGCCGATTTTAAGACGCCAGAAATCCTGTGACCCCAATTCCGAAATTATGGATTTCAGTCCGTTATGTCCCCCGGCACTCCCTTTGGCCCTCAATCGTATCCTGCCGAGGGGGAGATCCATATCATCATGGACCACCAATATATTCTGCGTATTTATTTTATAATAGCTTATCAGTTCCCCAACGGCTAAACCGCTTAGATTCATATAAGTAATTGGCTTCAGAAAGAATATCCGCTCATCTTTGTTTCTCATTTCAACCACTTTACCGCGAAAATCATTACGAAAAGACAATCCTTCCTGAGCCGCAATTCTGTCCAGTAGCATGAATCCTGCATTATGTTTTGTCTCGCTATATTTAACTCCCGGATTCCCGAGACCGATTACAGCCCTCATAAATTCTCCTTATCGGCATATCGTTTAAGTCCTAAGCATAAATTGAATAGACAGAACAGCATTAATCAAGGATTAATTTTATAAAGATTATTTTTTAGAAAACTTGGCTGGCGCCAAGCTTTGGCGGTAGCCTTAGTTGCACTTTGATCTGTCGGAAAGCTGTTAGCGTTTTCTTGATAGACTTAAAAAAGGAGGGAATCCTATGCTGCCCAGTAAAAAAATTTTATCCCTGCCGATTATTTCTCTAAAAGAAGGCCAACAAATCGGGCTTGTGCGCAATATCGTCATTGACCCGAAAGCCAAAGCTGTTGCCGCATTGATGGTCGACCCCAAGGGGTTCTTCAAAGAACAGCGTATTATTCCTTATAACAGGGTTGTCAGCATTGGTGAAAACGTCATCACCGTCAGCACTGAGAATCAGGCGGAAAAAGCGACAAATTTACCTGATATTTTAGAACTTCTCAAAGAAAAAACGGCGATCATTGGAACAAAAGTCATTACTGCCAGCGGCAAAACCCTCGGTATCATTGAAGAGTTCTATATCGATACCGAAAATGGCATGATATCAAGTCTTGATATCTCCGGAGGTAAAATAGAGGGGCTTTTCAAGGGAAAAGCCAGCCTGAAAGCCGACGATATTCTTACCATCGGTTCCGATGTCGTCGTTGTGGTTAAAGACTGTGAAGAGAGACTTGAACTTTTTACGAAAGGCATCAATGATAATGTCAAATCCATGATCCAGGTTGCTTCCCAAAAGGCAAGCCGAAAAAGTCAGGATCTGAACAGATTCTGGAAAAAGAACAAGGACGCTGAAACAAGCGAAGATTTCCCGGATGATACAGACAAACCAATCCAGCCTGTCTCAGCAGAAATCAGCACGTCTGTTACGGATAATTTCTGCGAGGGGCAAGATGAAGAAGCCACCACCAATGCAGACAAAGGTCCCAAAGACGGCCTTATCTAAGTGCTCCGAAGAACTAACTGAATAATTTACTGACGGATAAATCCTCATGGATTCTAACGATAGCTTCGCCCAATAAAGGAGCAACAGAAAGCACTTTAATCTTATCAATCTTCTTTTCCGGGGTTAAAGGAATGGTATTTGTTACGACAAATTCTTTAATAACGGATTTTTCGAGAATGCCGATAGCAGGGCCAGATAATACCGGGTGCGTACAACAGGCATAGACCTCTTTGGCTCCTTTTTCCATCAGTACAGCTGCAGCCTGGGTAATCGTACCACCGGTATCTGTGATATCGTCAATAAGTACTGCTATTTTTCCCTGCAGGTCACCGATGACATGCATTATTTTTGATACATTCGGTTCAGGCCGACGTTTATCCACAATTGCGAGCGATGCCCCGATTCGTTCCGCAAAATTCCTGGCCCTGCCGACTCCTCCGATATCAGGTGATACAACGCAAATATCTTCGAGTTTCTTCTCCATAAAATATTCCGCGAGGATCGGTACTCCGGGGAGATGATCAACTGGAATGTCGAAAAATCCCTGAATTGCAGGTGCATGAAGATCCATGGCCACCAGACGATCCGCTCCAGCAGTCGTTATGAGATTGGCCATGAGTTTCGCCGTAATCGGTTCTCTGGCCTTTGTCTTCCTTTCCTGTCTGGCATAGCCGTAATAGGGAACCACTGCCGTAATCCGATAGGCTGACGCTCTCCGCAAGGCATCAATAAGGATTAACAGCTCCATAATACTATCGTTGGTTGGCGCGCAGGTCGGCTGAACAACAAACACATCGGCACCCCTTACGCTTTCATCAATTCCGATGTTGATTTCGCCGTCCATAAATGTTTTGACATTGGCAACCCCCATGGAAATGCCAAGATAATCGGCAATCTCCTGCGCGAGTTCCCTATTTGCGTTTCCGCAAAAAATTTTAAGTTCTTTCGTAGCCATAATTTTCCCCCTACTTTTTCTTGGACAAGTGCCAATTTTCAATAATTCGCTGTTGTGATCTTTCGATCGCCAGAGCCTGATCAGGAACATCTTTCGTAATTGTTGACCCGGCGCCGATGACTGCTTCTTTGCCGATAGATACCGGAGCAACAAAGTTTGTATTGCTGCCGACAAAAACACGGTCTTCAATAATGGTCTGATGCTTATTCTCGCCATCATAGTTGCAGGTAATCGTTCCTGCACCTATGTTCACATTTTTGCCCAACCTGGAATCGCCAATATAGCTCAGGTGAGGGACTTTGGTTCCCTCTTCAATGATGCTGTTTTTAATTTCTACGAAATCACCAACTTTAACCTCTTTACCCAAAACCGTTCCGGGTCTCAGGTAAGCATACGGTCCCACAAGGCAATTCTCTCCGATCACCGCGTCTCGCGCAACAGAGTGTTCGATCTGACATCCCTTCTGACAAACACAGTTGATCAGTGTTGTCGAGGGGCCAATGTTTGCGCCTTCTTCAATCCTGGTATTTCCTTTAATCATTGTAAAAGGATTAAGGATGACGTCCTTCCCAAGAACAACTTCCGCATCTATAAAAACCGATGGAGGATTGATGATCGTTACTCCCTCCATCATCCAGTATTTTCTGATTCGATCATACAAGATATCCTCAGCTTCAGCCAGCTGAACCCGATTATTAATGCCTAAAGCTTCTGACGGGTCGTCCGTACAAAAGATCTCAATTTTTTGACCGTACGAAAGTAGGATATCAAAGACATCAGTGAGATAATACTCGCCCTGGGCATTTTTAGGTGTAATCTTCTGAAGCGCAAATTTTAAGGCTGCTCCGTTGAAACAATAGGTGCCTGTATTGATCTCCTTAATCCCTTTTTGCAAAACATCTGCATCTTTTTCTTCGATAATGCCTTGAAAAACATTGTCCTCTTTCAATATCCTTCCATAACCAGAAGGATTCTCCATGACCGCCGTGAGTACTGTAGCTGAAGAGCCCGTCTTTTGGTGAATCTCCATTAATGACTGAAGCGTATGCCCGGCTAAAAGCGGCTGATCCCCGCTTAAGACCAGAATGCTACTGTCTTCATCGATCAATGGCAATACCTGCATCACGGCGTGACCTGTGCCCAATTGTTCTTCTTGAACAACCACCCTGGTTCGTTCCCCAAGGTGTTCCCACAACATTTCGCGGCCATGACCGACAATCGTAATAACATCATTAATTCCCGGTTTTGCAACCTTCTCCAGAACGTGGTCGATCAGCGGACGGCCAGCCAACGTGTGCATCACTTTTGGTAATTCCGATTTCATACGGGTACCTTTTCCCGCAGCCAAAATGACTGCTGTAAAATGAGACATTTCCTTATTTACCCTCCAAAGTGATCAAGTACCTTATCAACCTTAAAATATCCTATGATTGATGAGCAGATACTCGCATAGTTGTACTTCATTATTATAACGAATTATTGCCAAGAATAAAAAGAAATTACAGATATTTTTTTGTATTCCGCCTATATTATTGCAGATTTATTTAATATGATAAAAAAGAGACCTCTCAAATGATGGTCTCTCCTCAGCTGAATCAAATATTATTCAATGCCCTTTCCGTATTCTTCCAGTACCTTAGTCTGGATTTTTTCTCTTGCCGCAGATGAAATCGGGTGGGCAATATCGCGAAAATCGCCTTCCGGGGTCTTTCGACTGGGCATCGCCACAAATAAACCATTCGTCCCTTCAACCACTTTTACATCGTGAACAACAAATTCGTTGTCAAATGTAACCGATACGACTGCTTTCATCTTGCCTTCGGCATTTACCTTTCGGACTCTGACGTCAGTAATCTCCATGCTGAGAATCACCACCCTTCTCTTTCGCCTCCAGAAAAATCTTCTTTTTTTATTCTCTATTTGGCAAAAAACTCCTTCTTTTTAACAAAAAAAATTTCCAATTCAAAATATTCTACATCATTTTTGGGTCATTTGCCTTGACAAACGTCCTGCCTTTTGAAGAATCGATTTCCAGCTGCAGAAGAGCAAGGTAGTCTTCGACTAGCCTTGAGTTATTCCAGAGTGTGTCTTCCATCAAAATGCCAAGGCCTACGACTTTGGCATCAAATTCCTGCATAAGGTCGATCAGCCCTTTGGCTGTGCCCCCGGCTTTAATGAAATCATCAATGATCAGTACTTTTTTCCCGGTACCCAAAGCCTTGCGGGTTAAAGACATGGTCTGAATTCTTTTGGAGGAACCGGATATGTAATTGATACTAACCGAAGAACCTTCCGTCACTTTATTGCCATGCTGCACCACAACAGCAGGTACACCCAGCGCATCAGCAGTCATCAGGGCCAGCGGAATCCCTTTTGTTTCAATCGTTATCACGGCTTCAGGACTTCTTTTCCGAAAAACGCTCGCAAAAATAAGCCCTAATTTCCTGGCAATGATAGGATTATAGAGAATATCAGACATATAAAGAAATCCGCCAGGAAGCGTTCTGTCGCCCGCATTTAAGTTTCCGGCAAGAGATGTCAGGAAGTCTTTTGCTTCTTCTCTGCCGATTCCGGGCAAATACTTGACACCTCCGGCCGCTCCTGAGATTGTATCCAAATTTCCCTTGTCCGTGAGCGTTAAACTTTCTTTAATCGCGACCAGGTCTTCACTGATGGTCGATCTCGCAGTATCAAAACGGTCGGCAAAAAAACCTAAAGTCAAAAGCTCATTCGGGTGGGAAATCAGGATTTCTGTTAACGCAATCATTCTTTCAATTCTTTTCATGCAATCATCTCTTTTATTTTATCTCATAAAACACTATGCAGGAACTGTTATTCGCTTTTACGGCTCGATGACATGCCCCTTAAAGCTTCAAACATGACATTCCCGGCATTTTCAATATGCGCCGCTGCAAGCTTTTGCGCTTCTTCCACATCATGCCTTGCCACAGCATCAATGATCGCCCGGTGTTCCTGAATCGTATTTTTAACCCTTCCCGGAACTGCCAAAGATGTTGTCCGGAACCGCTGTGTCTGCTCTTTCAGGTTTGCAAGAATTTGAATCAGCCTTTCATTCCGGCTTGCCTTATACAAAAGAGCGTGGAAGTCTATATCGGACTGGACAATAACATCCAGAGAATCAGGCATTTTTTCATAATATAAAATCCGCTCCATCTCGTCAATTTCTTCTTCTGTAATCTTCTCGGCGGCGAGTCCTGCTGCCAGTCCTTCCAGGGCTGCGCGGATTTCAAATACGTCTTTAACATCCTTATGAGAGACTCCTGCCACATAAGCGCCCCTTCGCGGAACCATGACCACAAAGCCCTCCAGTTCAAGTTTACGGATCGCTTCTCTTACAGGTGTACGGCTTACGCCCATTTCTTCCGCCAGCTGGATTTCCATCAAGCGTTCTCCCGGCTCCAGGACTCCACTGACGATAGCCTCCCGTAGAGCCTCAAGCACAATTTCCCTCAGAGGTTTATAACTGTCAAGTTTTACCGGTACTAAACGTCTTTCCACCAAAAATCACTCCTTTTCTCCAGATTTAATATTTCGAGAACCGATCGTTTTTACTAACCAGGTTTGATGATAACCCTTCTCAGCCAGAACCTTGCGCATCTTTTCTCCCTGACCATGATCCTTTACGACTCCGAACAGTGTAGACCCGCTTCCGGACATCAGAGCTCCAAGGCAGCCTCCTTCCAGCAGCCACCGTTTTAAGACAGAAATCTCAGGGACAAGATCAAAAACAACATTCTCCAGATCATTGGAAAGCATTCTGCCAATCATATCAATCCTGGCAGCACTTAGAACACTCACCCATTTTTTTTGATTGAGCTTCGAAAATTCAGCGCGTTTATCAAACAATCGATATGCATCTGCAGTGCTTACTCCCTGTTCCGGTTTAACCAGGATGATATCCATCTCGGGCGCCCGGGGAAGTTCTTTGAGTTCAGAACCGGTCCCTTCCCCCCATGCTGTTCCTCCAAGCAGACAAAATGCCGTATCCGAACCACACTGTTTAGCCAGTCCCACTAAATGTTCATAAGAGAAAGGATTTGACAGTAGCCTGTTCAGTCCTATAAGAACAGCTGCGGCATCACTGCTTCCCCCGGCAAGCCCCGCCTGCAACGGAATATGCTTTTCGATATTAATCTCAGCTCCGGGAGTTACACCTGATGTCCTGGCCTTATATTCATCCAGAAAAAGCCCGGCAGCCTGATAAGCGAGATTTTTTTCGCCGCTTAATTCGCCGCAAAGGCAAGATATCCCGTCACCTTGAAGTGTGATTTCAACCCGGTCAAATAGAGACACAGATTGGAAGACCGTTTCAAGACTATGATATCCGTCAGTCCTGATATCATTGACAGCCAGCGCGAGGTTTATCTTGGCCGGTGCCAAAACAACCACAGAATTTTCTTTCATATTTACCAAGTTCTTTTACCTTTGATACGATAGAATTATTTTCCTAATATTATAGCGTATTACACCCTCATCCTGCCAGAAAAATATTCTAATCCGCCAAATTTCTTATTTCCGGCAGGATTAAATTGAGGTGGTCATTAATGATTTTTCTTAACGGCTCTGCTTTTTCATAAAAGATCACAACAATATCTCCTTCTCTGGCTTTTGCCAGAGCTTCGCGCAGTGCTTCCTCTTCCTTAAGAATGATCTTCATTGAACTTGCCTTTTTCCCTTCACTTAAAGCCTCTTCATAGATCATATGCGCAATTTCTCCTGATTTTCTGCCTCGCAGATCTGCATCTTCCTTAATATACAGCAGATCAAATCCTGCGGCAGCTTCCCTGGCAAATTGTTTTACTGTGGCGTCGCTTCTGTCACCGGGCAAGCCGATACACCCCACAATCCTCTTGTGCCCAATCATCTGAAGTGTTTGGACAACCTCTTTAATACCGGCAGGGTTATGACCGTAATCCAGAACTACCTTAAAGCCATCCATTTCATAATATTCGAGCCTTCCCTGATTATCTTCAGGATTTTGCCCGAAGCCGCTTACCGCCCTCCTGATTTGCTGAGCATTATATCCCAACGCATAGCAAGCTGCAACAGCTGCCAGGACATTTTGAACATTATGCCTCGCTTTTCCTCCCCAGGTAATCGGGATTTTGTTCAGGTTACAAACAGTTGAGCCGCAGGTCCCCTGATAAATCCATATCTTCTTCTGATCTGCGACCACGGCAACCCCTCCAAACGCCAGGTGTTTACAGATTCTTCTGTTCTGGATTTCGGTACTAAAATAAATAACATGTCCACTGGTTTTTTGGTCCAGGTTCACAACCTGAGGATCATCCGCATTCAGAATGGCAAAACCATGCTTTTGTACTCTTTCAGCAACCAGACTCTTCACCTTGCTCAAATCCTCAATATTGTCAATACCGTATTGACCGAGATGATCCTCAGAAATATTTGTGATAATCGCAACATCCGCATAATCATAACCGAGACCTGCCCGTAAAATCCCCCCTCTGGCTGTTTCCAGGACTGCAACTTGGACATCGGGGTGTCTCAGAACAGTCCGGGCGCTGGCAGGTCCGCTGTGATCACCCTTGCTGAGCAGCCTGTCATTAATATAGATTCCTTCCGTGGATGTCATCCCTACCGTTAACTGCTGTTTCCGGAGCATCTTACTTAAAAGACGGACGACAGTTGTCTTGCCATTGGTTCCTGTCACCGAGACAATAGGGATTCTGCCGTTTCCATGCGGAAGGAGCATATTGACAATATCCCTGCCGATATTCCTGCTTTGGCCGGCACTGGGCAGCAAATGCATTCTTAAACCCGGAGCTGCATTGACCTCAATAATTCTGCCATCCTGCTCCCGGTAAGAATGCCTGATATCTCCCAGAATAAAGTCTATCCCGGCAATATCAAGTCCCAGTACGCTTGCTGCGTAAACAGCCAGCTCAGCATTATCCCTGTGCACCAAACCCGTCACGTCCACTGCCGTTGATCCGGTACTGAGGTTCGCACTTTGCCGGAGTACGACTTTTTCTCCAAGATGTGGAACAGATTTCAGCGAAAATCCCTGCCGGCTGAGATCCAAAATAAGAATGGGATCAACCGCAATTTTTGATAAATACTTTTCATGCCCCGTTCCCCTTAGAGGATTGTTATTTTCCTGTTCGATCAGTTCTTCAATGCTCGATTTGCCGTTTCCGGCAACCATCGGCGGTCTTCTCCTGGCCGCCGCCACCAATTTGCCCCCAACAACAAGAAGCCGGTAGTTGTTTCCTTTGATGTATTCTTCGATAATCACCTTTGTGCTGTAGACCTGCGCCAGGCGGCAGGCTTTAACAATCTCACTTTCCTTCGTTAAATTGAGAGATACACCTTTCCCTTGATTTCCCAGACATGGCTTTATAACCACACTGCTGGCAAATTGTCGGAACAGCTTCAGAATCTCCTCTTCCGAAGAAGCAATCTTTCCGCGTGGAACCGGTATGGCAGACTCACTGAGTATTAGCCGCGTAAGCTGTTTGTCTGATGCAATATCTGTTCCGATGCAGCTCGTTCCACTTGTCATCGCCGCCTGTATTCTTTTTTGCAGACGGCCATAGCCAAGCTGATAAAGATTTCCATCCCCGAGCTTATCGTAAGGAATACCTCTGTCAAGGCAAGCCTGAAGAATGGCTTGCGTGGACGGCCCGGGCATATACGCTGAACGAAGTTTTTTTAATTGAGCAACCAACGGCTCAGCATTCGGCTCTTCCCCATAGCGCAGCTGGTTGAGAAAACCGGCTGCAGCATAAAGTGCCTCAATCGCTGCTTCCTTGCATTCATATTCATAGATCACCTCATATTCTTCCATTTCTTCAACCAGAACACGCGTTTTGCCGTAACGGCTTTTTTCTCCGGCTAACGTCAGCAATTCTATACTGACATGCTCCAGTACATGTCCAGGCAATGTTCCTTCTTCCAGTCTTTCAACAAACCCTCCGGGTTTTCCACGGGAACAGGTATGGTCGGCAAGTGAAGGTAGCGCCTTTAACAATCTTTGATTGAAATCGCCAAGCTCATGGGTCATTTTCCCCTGCCATTCGGCAATACTGACGATTCCACGGATCACGGGCCTGTAACTGAAAAAGTTTGCACCTTCAATTGCTTTCACCTGATGTATCCTCATGAAGATGTAGCCTCCTGTTTCATTTCCTTTTTAGACAGCTCCGAATGATTCATACTGAATCCTTCAGCCTCACTCAGAAAGCTGGTCCGTTCAGTAATATTAAATCTCCAGCCTTCACTCAAAATGTGTACTTTGACCGGGGCAAGGGCCAGAGGCTTTCCATTATTTAAGTCATCCACATTACTGATTACTGCACATGAAGCATCGGTAATAAGTACTGTTCCGCGCCCGATCACCCGAAAGTTCCCGTCATTTCTGATATGGACAGATGTATCTTCATCAATTCCGATTCCTAAGAAGTACGGATTTAAGGAGACAGCCGTCATTAGCCGTCCAATCCTTCCTCTTTGGGCAAAATGTTGGTCAATAATGATACCCTTCAAAAGTCCTAGTCCGGGGGCCATCTGAATTAAGTCTTCACCAGGCGTATCTCCCTGTCCGCCGATGATCATTGTATCAGACATTACGGATGCTCCGGCACTGGTCCCTCCGATAATAACCCCTTGCTCATACAGATGCTGCAAGGCCATACCCATTGCAGTTCCGCCGATCATCGCTGTGATCCTGAGCTGGTCCCCCCCTGTAAAGAAAATACCGCTGGCTTGAACGATCTTTTCAATATTTTCACCTACATTGGCAGACGCTCTGTCTTGAATGGCAATCACGTCTATATTTGAGCAGCCAAACTTCATAAAAAGGTCTCTATAAATGATCCCCGCCTGCTCCCCGTCCTCTGAAGCTGCAGTAATAACACATATCCTGGATCTTTTTTCTCCTGCCTCGCGATAATAATATTTTAAAATTTTACAGTCTTTTTCCTTGTCTTCTGCTCCGCCGATAATAAGCAGATTTCCCATAATATGCTCGGTCATAGCATCCCTCCGAGCTTAATTTGTGGAAATCTGCGTAAATTATTCCTAAACTTGTATTTTATTCATGAATTAATGCTCTACTTTGGGGTAACCTCTTCTGAGCTGTCCTCTTGTTTCAATTCCGCCTACACCGTCTACGCCCGTAACTGTATGCCGAATAATATCTTTGAGAGAAACGGTACGGTCAATTGGCGTATAGGCAATGCTCTCCACCAGAAACACAGGGTCTAAGGCATGAATCATCATTCGTCTTGGCGAAGAGGCAAAGTTTGCACCGGCTTCAATGATTGCTTCGAAATTAGACTGGCATCCGCCTGCAAAGATAACCAACTGATCTTTATTCGGCTGAATTCTCCTTGCTTCCGTAACGGACTGCACAAAATGACCCGAGCTCCGGTAGCTGTCCAGACTTTTCAAATTGCTTTTCCCTTTAAGCAAAGAATCATGGCCTGTCAAAACCAGAATATCCGCCGGATAATCTCGCAAAGACCCGGCAATTGCCTTGGGCTGTTCCGCTTCCGATTTGCAAATTCCTTTGGCCTGAAGTCCCAATTGTCTATACGTTTTTAGACAATGATCCAAATATTCCTGATCTCCGTCCAAATGAAGAATTTTGCCCGGTATTTCAAAGTACTCTTCTTCAACCTTGAATTTGCGATCGTAGACAACCTTACGGAATTTTTTATAAACTTCCTGAGAATCGGCCAGCTGATAATGGACAATTTGCTTATCATCCTTGAAAATAAGGTCATCGACATCGGCGTCGGCGATTAATCGGTAATTGAGCCCACCGAGTACTGCCGTTACTTTCTTGCGCCTTTTATTCAGGGCCAGTATTTTTAGAAATAAATCCTGGTTATAAGAAAGGCGGGCCACAATATCTCCTGTCTTAAACATGTCTAACCCTCCTGCTCTTCGCAAACTCCTTTAAAAATAGCTGCATCTATATTTTCTGATTTACTCTATTTTATGACATAAAAAAATACCGGTTCCCAAACCGGTATCCTTAGAATCAATTTCTTTGCGCCTCCCAGACGGCTACAATCTTCTGATAATCAAGTATCCCGACATCTTCAGCCCTGAGCTTCGGGTCTACTCCCGCAGCCTTGAGTATCTCCGCAGTTAGCTCTTTGGGTAAAGAGAGTCCGCTGGAAAGCGTATTCAGCAGCATCTTCCTTCGCTGCGCAAAAGCCGCCCGCACAACCTTGAAAAAGACGTCTCTCTTTTCCAATGAGAATCCTGGATATGGCCGGATATCCAGTCTTAGCACCGTCGATGTGACCTTCGGCTGAGGCCAGAAGGCCGAAGGTGGAACATCGAACAGCCTTTTAACCTCGGCTGATAACTGAACGGCAATCGATAATATCCCATAATCCCTTCCCCCGGGCAGGGCACACATTCGGTCGGCAACTTCTTTCTGAACCATTACGGTCATGCCCAGCAGCGATTCCGCTTGGTTAAGGAAATGCATTAGTAGCGGATTTGTGATGTAGTACGGGAGATTGCCAATCAGCCAGCCTTTTTCCTGTCCCCAAAGATTGGCTAGTTTAAGCTTTAGGGCATCCATATGCAACAGAACAAACGGGTAGGCGTTTAATTCTCTTTGGAGTAACTCAACTTTTTCCTTATCAAGTTCTACCGCCCACAATCTGGGGAATTTGGGGGCAAGCATCCTCGTTAGAGCACCCGGCCCCGGTCCAATCTCAACCAGCGGCAGATCATTTAAGGGCATACCCTCCCGAACGATCCTTTCGATAATACTGTCATTAACTAAAAAATTTTGACCCAAAGATTTTTTGGCCCGGACCCCATGGCGTACAACTCTGCGGACATAGGACGCCGTATCTTCCCATCCTGCTTTCGTCACTTACTTCCCATTCCCTTCCATCTGCTTTACTGCGGAATAAAATTCGTCTTTAGTTATCCCAAAACGGTTGACGCGAAATAAAAATTGCTTGGCGTTGGTATCCCCAATCCCCAAAATTTTCCCGAGCCGGACCCGTTTTGCAGCCGAACAGCATTGCCCAACCAGGCCGCTTTGCCGCAAATCAGCCATTACTACCGCCTCAGCATTTATCTTCTCAGCAATTTTCACTCCGTCGTTGCTGTCCATATTCGAAATCTTTACTTCGAGTATTTTGGAAAACGCTTTCCTGATCTCCTCCGAAGAAACGTTTTCCAGGCCAATATCATAATCTTTCGGATTGCGCGCTACCTCGACGGAAAGATAAACGTGCCTGGCTTTCGGGATCCGTTTATTGATTCGCTCCCGAATCTGTTTTCCAGCAAAATCAGGATCCGTACAGACAATAACGCCACGTCTCTCTGCCATCTCCGCAATATACTCCAGCTTTTGCTCGGTCAATCCAAACCCCTCCGTCCAGATGACGTCAACTTTGCCCAGGGCGCGTCTGACCGCATGCGCATCGTTTTTCCCTTCGACCACGATCAGCGGTTCATAATCAAGATCCGTATTTGTGTTGAAATTCATTTCATTCTCCTTTAGCTTGCAGCGACAAAAGCTTATCTATTTTTTTATCAATAGCCTCTATTTTTTCCAGGCTGTTTTGATTGCTCCCAATGGCAGATTCAATCTGCAGCACTTTGCGTCTGAGCTCGTTTAAGGCATTTTGAAGCAGTGTATCCGAAGCCAGAATATCTTTCCCCAGTTCTTTCGTTGCTTCGCGAAAGCGGTTAAAAAATGTTTCGCTTTGTTTTTCGATGTAAAGGGTCAGCAGCCTTCCGGGAAGCAGGGTGTTGGTCCGGCCGTCCCCTCTGATCTTGTATGTGCCCCCGGCCGTACAGTACGGCTTTTCTTTACCGGAGGGAATCTCAATTCGGTAGATTGGTTTTCTGGCATAGTTTTCTATTATTATAGCGACTTCAACAGGCGGAACACAACTCTCAGCTTTACTTAAAATAAAGAGTCTCTCCTTGTCACCAACAGGACAGCCGATGATTCTACCTTTCTGCATGCTGTTTTTATCTTCAACTTCACCCACGCCAGCTAAAATGGTTCCTCCATTTTCTGAATTCGCAAATGCTACTAAATCTGTGGCTTGAATGCCTTTAACTGTCATCTTGAAATCCGCATCGAAACCTTCCTGTTTGACCAGCAGCTGTTTTGTTTTGCTGGAAATTGTCATATATAGATCTTTTTCCATAAAAACCTCATGATAGGATATTTTCCTATTCTATCATAACCAATCATCAAACAAAAAATCACTTCAAAGGATCGCTCAGGGAGATAGAAAACCAAGGGAGGGAGGGACACATCTTTTGTCCCCCCCTCCGCGGTATGTCTTAATGCAGTTGTTTTTCTGCTGCGCAGGCCTCACTGCCCGCAATATCCAAAATCCTGCTCAAGATCTCCTCGTATTTTTCTTCGACAGCCTTGAAATTCATATACGGGACATAATATTGCTCCAGAGCATCGTGCTCCTGTTTGGCCTGGTGAATGCAGTCCATTCCGCTGTGCATAAGATGACCAAACAAATCCAGGTCACTGTTCAGTTCCTGTGTCAGTGATGAAGAAAGCTCTGTATGGACATGCCTGTTCAGGTTAACGGACTCTTGATGATTGTTTCGGAAAGATTCGCTCGACGTCAGGGCAACCTGCAGTTCTTTGATCACAATCGTTCCGATCTTGGAAGGGATCAGCGGTAAGTGATAGATTTCTACATCAAAACCTTTTTCCATGGCCTTGGTGGCAATTTTCTCCATAAAAACGGATCTTCCTGTGCCCATCTCGCCTTCCAGATAAACGATTTCCCGGATTTCCTGAAGAATAGAATCTGTAAAATCAACAAAACCTTCCGGTGTATACGCACAGGAAAACAGATGTCTGGCCACGCCGGTCCTACCGGAGCTTTCCACCATGTACACACCCTCAAATATTTTCTTTGCCAAACGCGATGTTTCCATATTCAACGCGGAAAAATCCATAGACTGCCTGGTTATTGCCATCATATTCTCCGCGACCGCTCTGGCTGCACTTAACAAACGGTAAGCCCTGGCAAACAGACGGCTGACTTCATTCGTTGACGCGATAATATGTTTTACATTGTGCTGTATGGCATCCGTATCCCAGAATTCTCCCAGATTTATGATCTCATCCAGACCTCCAGGATACTTCGGATCCACAATATGCGGTGCAGTTCCATCAACCATCACAATCCCGGCATCCACAACCGCTATTCCGTCGAGGGAATGATGATCGGAAGAGCAGTGGTGGAATTCCACATCATAACCCATTTCTACCATTCTGTTCCCAATTTTTTTCATCAACGTTGATTTTCCGACGCCAGGTCCCCCTTTGACCACAAAAATTCGTTTCGTACCTTTTTCCAGCAGAAACGAATAGTACGAAAAAAATCCCTCTGAGGTATTTCCGCCCGGAAATACATGTTTCATGTTTCCTTTCATTTTACCGACACTCCTCAATGAATAATATGTTCACGCTTCATTTTATTGCCTGTTGCCTTAAAAGGTTCAATTGATGGTTCAGGGCAGTTCAGGAAAAAAGTTTTGACAAATCTCATTGATTTATTTCTCTTATTAATAAGGATTGTCGTTTCTTCGACTATTTTCATGCAGATATGCATGTTAATTACCACTAAAATCATTCAGCCGCTTGTTGCATTATTCCAGTTTCCAGCTTATAATCAAAATGTCTTTGGACGTTTGTCTGAGCATGACATTTGTGATCTGCTGAGGGAGGGGAGTTTCTCGCATGGATTTGCGCCGGGTATTTGACTGTATGATTTCCGTTTCGGAGTTAGGCCGTGGACAAGCTTCAAAAGTTATTCAGGCCGTTGAAGATGAAGGCAATCCCTATATCATCGTCAAAAATAACAAACCCCAGGCTGTCATCATCTCCATCCATGAATATTCGGAACTAATGCGCATCCGAGATATGGTCGCCTCTGGTCAGAATATCAGTTCTCCGCTCTATTCGCCCCATTTCCAGGATAATTATGCCTCCCTGAAAACAAATAATGTTCTTTCTGACGATGAAATCAATATTTTCCTTGAAAGTGAAGACCCCGAAGGCCTGGACCTTGAAAGCGAATCAAATGACTAAATGACGAACCACTAAATTGATTCCTATATATAAATTGAACAGTTATATAAATTATAACAGTTTGGCAATCATCCAGATATTTTCAAAAAATAGCTTGGATTTTGCTTGAACTGTTTTCTTTATTCATACTATAATGAATCTTATATCACCGAAAACAACCTATAACATTTGATGATATCTTATAAATGCAGATCTAAAATTTGAGAGGATGGGGACAATGAAAAAGCTTCTGACAGGCAACGAAGCGATTGCAAGAGGTGCCTGGGAAGCCGGAGTTGTAGTATGCACGGCTTATCCAGGAACCCCCAGTACGGAAATTACAGAAAACGCAGCAAAATATGATGAGATGTATGCGGAATGGTCCCCGAACGAAAAAGTAGCACTCGAAGTTGGTTTGGGTGCTGCGATCGCCGGCGGAAGAGCGCTTGTCTCCATGAAACATGTCGGGGTAAACGTAGCAGCAGATCCCTTGTTTACACTTTCGTATACCGGTGTTAACGGTGGACTGGTACTTGTATCTGCTGACGATCCGGGCATGCATAGTTCTCAAAATGAACAGGATAACCGTCATTTTGGACGGGCAGCAAAAATTCCGGTACTAGAGCCGGCCAACAGCCAGGAGGCCAAAGTTTTTACCAAATTGGCTTTTGACATCAGCGAGATGTTTGATACGCCGGTTATGCTTAGAACGACAACACGGGTGGCACATTCCCAGTCCCTGGTCGAACTTGCTGACCGCAAAGAGAAAGGAATTAAGGAATATCAGAAAAATCCTTCCAAATATGTGATGATTCCCGCAAATGCCCGTCACCGCCATGTGGTTGTTGAGGATAGGCTAATAAAACTAAAAGACTACGCTGAAAGTACCGATCTAAACCGCGTTGAATGGAACGATACGAAGATTGGAGTAATTACCAGCGGCGTAACCTACCAGTATGTCAAAGAAGTTTTACCGGAAGTTTCAATCTTAAAACTTGGCATGACCTTCCCGCTGCCCCAAAAAATGATTATGGACTTTGCGAACAAAGTAGATCAGTTATATATTGTCGAAGAGTTGGAACCTTTTATCGAAGAGTATGTGAGGTCCTGGGGTCTTGATGTTCATGGCAAGGATACTTTTCCGCTGATCGGGGAACTACTGCCGGAAACGATTGCCGCCAAAATCATGCAGACGCTTGGGGACTGTTCTCCCCGTGAGACGACCGAACCAGATCAACTGCAATATGAAATTCCTCCGCGTCCTCCTGTCCTATGTCCCGGCTGTCCGCACAGAGGTCTTTTCTATGTACTTAATAAGCTTAAAGTCACCGTCGCCGGTGATATTGGTTGTTATACGCTTGGCTGCCTTGCTCCGCTTAAAGCCATTGACACGACCATCTGTATGGGAGCAAGTATCGGTACTGCCATGGGCATGGAGAAAGCCAGAGGTAAGGATTTCGCCCGCAATCTGGTAGCGGTGATTGGGGATTCCACTTTCATTCATTCCGGGATAACTGCACTTGTTGACGTCGTATACAATAAAGCAACAACAACGACCATTATTCTGGATAACCGCATCACGGCAATGACCGGCCACCAGCATAATCCGACGACCGGTTTTACTGTTAAAGGAGAACCTACCAAAGAAATTGATCTCGTCCTTCTGGCCAAGGCCGTCGGCGTAGAAAGGGTCCGGGCTGTTGACCCGTTTAAGCTGGACGAACTGGAGAAAATCATCAAAGAAGAGCTGGCTGCTGAAGAGCCTTCCGTAATTATTACCCAGCGGATTTGCGCCTTAATCGATAAAAGCAAGAATAACCCTTATCGCATATCCACAGAAGCTTGTACCGGCTGTCTACGCTGTCTTAAATTAGGCTGTCCCTGTATCGCCAAGGAAGGAAAAGAAGTCAGGATCAACCTTGCTCAGTGTGTAGGTTGCGGGCTATGTGCAACTGTCTGCCCCAGCGAAGCAATCAAGAAAGAAGGTGGCGCCAATGATTGATATCACGAATATTCTTATTGTTGGTGTAGGTGGACAAGGGACAATCCTTGCGAGCCGAGTGATGGCGGGCGCCGTCCAAATGACCGGCCAGGACGTTAAGGTCTCGGAGATTCACGGGATGGCTCAGCGGGGCGGGAGTGTGGTTACCCAGGTAAGATACGGCAAAGAAGTCGCCTCCCCGATCATTCCTGAAGGTGAAGCGGATATTATACTCGCTTTTGAGAAGCTGGAGGCTCTCCGCTGGCTGCCCTATCTGAAAAAGGATGGCAGCATCTTAATTAATGACCAAAGAATCGATCCTATGCCGGTAGTCGTCGGAGCTGCGCAATATCCTTCCGATGTGTTGGATATTATTGAAAAAGAACGTAAAGAAGTTTTTATCATCAACGGGCTCGAAAAGGCTGTCGAAGCTGGCAACGCCAAAGCAGTCAACGTTGTTTTGCTGGGATTGCTGGCCAGATGCCTGAAGATCGACAAGCAGATTTGGCTTGATGTTATCCGGGAAACAGTCCCGTCTAAACTACTGGCAGTTAATCTGAAAGCTTTTGAAGCTGGTTGGAACGGTTACCTAAGTTAAGCATTTATGATGATTACAACATAACTGATTACGAAAGAGGCTGTGCTGAAACTTAAATAGTTTCACACAGCTTCTTTGCTATTTTGATATAATATTGACCATTTATGCCGCATTGCAGTAACAGCAAAGCAGAAGAATAAAAAAAGGGGCATATTACCCCTTACAGACCACCATTTTTCGCATATTATGTGCTATGCAATGTAATCCCCATTTCAGTTTGACCTTGCTCAATTCTTTTTCTATTATTCGTTTGGCTTTTTTGAGTTTTTTATCTTTCGGGATTTGGGACAGCCTTTCATCGATACGTTTTACTGCTGCTTCGATTGCTGTAGAATCGATAGGTTTGTCGGTTTCAAGTTCTTCCAGGTTTCGCTCCCCGTATTCTGCGTTCTCTTCGTCATTTTCTTGTTCGGCATATTGAATAAGTTCCTGACACTTTTGACGCAGGTTTTCTTTGTAGCGTTTGGATGATTTCCCCCATACCCAGCTGTATTTGTTGGCATTGGCTTCGATTTTTGTGCCATCCATAAAGTAGTTTTCGAGTTTGATATATCCTTCTTCTATAAGCAGTTCTACAACTTCACTGAAAACGTCGAGAATCACATCCTTCATCCCTTCCCCGCGAAAGGTATTGATAGTCTTGTAATCAGGGACATTGCCTCCGCAGATCCACATATACATAATATTTTCTCTGGCAGCTTTTTCGATCCTGCGGCTGGAATATGTTTTATCGAAATAGGCATAAACAACGAGTTTTGTCATCATTATCGGATGAAAACTGGATCTTCCTTTGCCGGGATACTGGGCATAGAGTGGTTCCAGGTTCATTTTTTTTATGGCCGTGTTGATTACTCTAACCATATGATTCGGGGGAATCAGGCTCTCTAGGTCGATGGGCAGACTCAGCTGATTTTGGTTATATTCTTTAAAAATGACTTTGTTATGTACCTTTTGCTCGGGTTTTGACAACTTTTTTCACCTGCTTTTACTATATATCTATGTTTATATTTTACCATTTTTTGCTTTCTATATGGTATGAAAAGCCGCCTAAAACTTGCGTTCTAGACGGCTTCTTCGGGCTAGTTTTCACACAGCCCCTTCTATATTTATTATTGTCTGACGAAAACCACCTTTAGGGGTTTATTTCTCTCTTTATAAGTCAATTTTACCAAAAATAGAACAAGCGTTTTTTCTATCTCTGTCCGTAGCTTGGACAATGGACCTTTATTTTTTATTTGAATTCTATAAAAATGTGTTGCGAAAAGTCATTGTGATTGTCTTTATGTAATGAGAAAGCAATATTGGAAATTTACGCTTTTATTGAAAGTAGCAAAAAAATATCCAAAGTGAGGTGATTTATTATTAGGACATTTAAGAGTGAGGCAATAGAAATATTACAATAAAGAAACCCCCAATAAACAGGACTTCCAAGGGTACTGTTTATCAAGGGCGACGTCCATAACTTTGCTTAATAAAGTTCAGGTCTGGTTTAATTTAACTAAATTAAATTGAAGAGGCAGTTCTCATGAAAAATGAACGTTGGAATTGAAAACCTATCAAGAATTATTGGTAAAAAATATCTGATGAAGGGATGTTTATTCATGAACATGAAACCAAAAAAATATCTGTGTTCTATAATTTTATCAACATTATTTACTATTCTTTTGGCGACACCCGTATTTGCAATAACACCTACATTTACTTATTCATGCTCTAGAGGAGTTAATGTATATTATTATATAGAGAATGGTTCAAGTAATCCTCTATATACTCCGATTAGAGATGCCGCATATAACTGGGAACATACAGGCTATGGATCTAATCCAATATATTTATATATTAAAAGTACAAATAGTGGAACCGCAATTGATTTCTATGCTAAGACTAGCTCCTATTGGGGTCCAGATGGAGATAATATAGGAGGACAAACTCGCCCAATGAATGCGTCTGGTTATGAAATAGACCCAAATTTAAGTAATTGGTTGTATTCAGAAATTTATTTAAATAATACTGCACTATCAACTTTGTCTTCTTCATTAAGGCAAGGAGTAACGGCACATGAAATGGGACACGCATTCGGGTTGGCACATTATAATAGTAACCCCACAGGTAGTATTATGTGCCAAACTGCCTATGGTAGGACAGTACAAACTGTACAACAAGAAGATAATGATGCAATAAATGCAAAATATTAATAATACAAGGAGGGATTTTCATGAAAAAGAAAACCGTTATAATTTTTAGTAGTATATTTTTTATACTATTATTGAGTGGAATTACTATATTATCTAAGACAAGCAACAATTCCGTATTAGCATCTGCAAACATTAAAAACACAATAGATAAAAATGTAAATAGCTTAAGTTCAACTACGGAGAATAAAGATGTAGTATTAGACTTAAGATCTGAATTAGATTATTTAATCAATACTACTGATAAAAAAGTTAGAAATGAAAATTCGGATTTTATAATTATCGGGACAGTCCAATCAGTAGATGGAAGTATAAACTATAATCCTAAAGAAGAATTATATACAGATATTCAAACTATTGGCAAAATAAAAGTTGAAAAAGTTATCAAAGGAAATGTTGAGGATAATATTATTCCATTTATAAGACTTGGCGGAGTAATTAGTTTTAGTGAATATGAAAAAGGACTAACTGAAAGTCAAAAAACAAAAGTAGAATTAACCAAGACGCTTACAAATGAAGAGAAAAAGACAAAGTATGTTTCATCCTATACAATGGGCAACATAAATATAGAACAAGGTAAAACATATTTAATGTATTTAAAATATGATCCTGATTATGATAGATACGGCATTGTATTTTTGCAGGATGGTTTGAGAGAAATTGATAAAAGCACAATGGCAAAATCAGAATCTAAAAAATTAATTAAAGACGAAATGTCAACGATAAAAGTAAAGAATAACGAAAGTGGAAAATTTGAAACTATTAATGACGTCTTAGGTGATTTGTAAACTTCAAGGAATGGCACGGGTGTATGGGGTGTATCCCGAACTCTATATAAACTCAAAATTGATGTAAAATTAGGCGAATATTTTATGGGAGCAATAGCAGGAAGAAGCTATCGCTCCTTTTGTCTTTTTGTGGGAGAGTTCGGGGCATCTTTTCACGCGATTTTTTCTCCGAACTTTTACTTCGACGATAGGAGGTTAAACAGAATGTCAGAGGGAAACAAAAAAAGATTTCCATTATGGATGTACCCTGAAACACAGAAAAGGGTTCAGGATATAGCAAAACAACACTGCACAACCACGGTGATCATCTCTGACGCTTACATTCTTACTTAAATGTACTGGAGGGAAAAGGGCTGAAGCTGTTGCCAAAACAACAGCTCCAGAGCGCTAGGCACGCTTATCCTTCGGGAGGATCATAGAGATCCTCCACGTTGTTGTCGTAGACCTTAACGTCCCGCATTAATTGTAACTCCCCACTGGAAGTGAGGAAAATATTCCGCTCGATAACCGTATCCATGACGGCTTCGCACTGAGCCTTCGTCAGGCCTTCGATCGGATCCGGCACGTTAATGCCGAAAGTTTTGCCACCTGTGGTGGCAAACGTCAGGCGAACATATCTGGTATTTGCCATATGATCACCTCCTTTCCCGCCCAAACCGGCAGAAACCTTATCCCTCTTCGAACTCAAGCCGGTAATTCTTCTGCAACAGGATATCCTGCAGTTCATGTTGACTCAAACTGTATAAGGCTGAAATGACATCATAAAGGGCTTGCTCCGTGGCGTCAGGCTTAACATAATTCAGTCCTTTTTTCCTGAGGATCGGACCGCCGGCCGGCGTCGTACCGATCTGATAGCGTCCGGCCAGAACCGAACTTAACGGGATCATGGTGACAGGCATGGCTGTGCACCTCCTTTCTCTTTGACAGGCTGACTTGTCTCGCCTGTCCTCATTAACTACTTTATGAATATTTTGTCCCGGGGGTTACAGGTTGTCCTTAAAAATATCCGGAGTCGCCGCAGTTAATCGCGTCGGAAATTAACCTGATCAAAAGACAGACCCATCGGATCGTGCTCAGCAGCGCCATCGAGATCGGGCGGCGGCTGACGGAGATCAAGGAACAGGTCAAGTATGGGGAATGGGGCCGTTGGCTGAAAGAGGAGGTCAGCTACTCCCAGGATACGGCCGAAAAAATGATGCGCCTCTACCAGGAGTACGGCGTCAAACAGCTTTCTATCTTCACCGACGGCGAACCGGACCAGGAAATACCCGAACTGAGCTTTTCACAGGCCTACATCCTCTTAGGCGTACCGGAAGAGGAAAGAGCCGCTTTCATCACGGACACGGATGTCGCGAGAACGTCTACCCGCGAGCTGCAAAAGGCGATTGACGACTGGAATCAGGCCCGGCGGAAGAAGGAACAGGCCGAACAGGAAAAAGCGGTCCTGCAGCAAGCCCTGGAGGAGGAAAAGGAAAAGTCCGCCCGGCTGGCCCAAGCGAACGCCGTATTAGATAAAAACGCCCAGGAATTGTTTACGGCCAAGAGCCGGCTAGAACGAAAAGCCGAAAACCTGCAGAACGAGGTAACCTCCATCAAAAAAACAACCGCTTATAAATCCCTGAACTCCCTGCGCAAGAACTTGAGCAGTGCGTCGACCAAGGTACGCGCCAACAATATCGCCTTTCTCTACGGGGAACTGGACCGGGTGATCAAAGAACTGTGGTTCCAGCTCGATAAGATCAAACAAAGCGACCCGGACACCTTCGTTGCCTATAAGGATAAAGTCTATGAGTTTCTGATTCAGCGGGCGCGGGATGAGATATGGGCAAAGGATATTCCGGAACTGTAAATAAAAATCCTGTTGTGAAGAATCCCGTTGTCACGACCGAACAGCGGGATTCTTCTCTAATTGAATACTACTTTTGTTGGTGGCTTTAGTACTGATTGAAACGCGACGTAAAAAGTCATCAAGCTGATGTGCATCTCAGGTCAAACTGGAATGGGGATTACATTGCATAGCACATAATATGCGAAAAATGGTGGTATGTAAGGGGTAATATGCCCCTTTTTTTATTCTTCTGCTTTGCTGTTACTGCAATGCGGCATAAATGGTCAATATTATATCAAAATAGCAAAGAAGCTGTGTGAAACTATTTAAGTTTCAGCACAGCCCCTTTCGTATAATTAGTCTGTTTTTGATATGATTTTTTTAATTCCCGTGCTGCCTGTTCAATGTCTTGCGCCGCTAGGATAGCAGAAACTACGGATATTCCGTCAATCCCGGTTTCCATCGTACGCACAGCATTTTCCTTCTTAATCCCGCCAATCGCTACGACAGGGATTGAGACGGCTTTTTTTATCTTCTCCAGCACTGCCAGCGAAACAAGTTTGGCATCGATCTTCGTTCCTGTTGCATACATTGCCCCTACTCCAAGATAGTCCGCTCCCTCTTTTTCCGCTTGAATGGCTTCTGCAACATTACTGACTGATATCCCAATGATTTTATCTTGTCCAATGTGTTTTCTGGCTACCGCAATCGGCAGATCTTCCTGTCCCAGATGCAGACCATCAGCATCGATGGCTAAGGCAATATCCAGACGATCGTTAATAATCAACGGAACATTGTAACGGGAAGTCAGGCTTTTCAATTTCTCGGCCATTTCATAAAATTCCCGGGACGGGGCGATTTTCTCCCGAAGCTGAACAAGAGAGACACCACCTTCAATTGCTTCCCGAACACAAACGATCAAATCCCGAACTCCGATATAGCTTCTATCAGTAACAAGATAAAGAGAGTAGTCCCATTTTAAGCTAGGCAAGCAATTTTATCCTCCCTTCTTTCCTTATCGTATCTTCACCCAGATTATAGACACTATCGAAAAGTCTCACCCTAAAAGTGCCTATTCCTTCCTTATCTTGCAATGTTCTTTGGGCTAGCTCTCCGGCAAGCCCCATCGTCATTACTCCCGCTGCGGCCGCTATAAAGGAATCTGCAACCACGCCGCAGTAGGTTCCGACCAGCGCTGTCGCCATACAGCCGGTACCTGTAACATGCGCCAGGATCGGATGACCATTTGCGATACTGCATACTGCTTTTCCATTTGTAATAATATCCGTTTTACCGGTAACAGCTGCTACACAGTTCATTCTAGCCGCTAAGTCTTTGGCAACTTCTACCCCGCCCGTTTCGTCCGTTACGGAATCGACTCCCTTGGTTTGAACGTTCAAGCCGTTTAAACACTTGATTTCGGACATATTTCCTCTGATTACGGCAAAATGAATTTCATTTAGCAGTGTTTGGGCAACCTTATTGCGATAGGGCGTAGCGCCTACACCTACAGGATCAAAAATAACAGGTATGTGTAATTGGTTGGCTCTCTTTCCTGCCTTGATCATGGAACCAACCGTTCTTTCACTCAAAGTGCCCATATTAATCACAAGGCTTGAAGCGATCGCCACCATATCTTCAACTTCACTGATATCGTCAGCCATCACCGGTGAGCCCCCGAGCGCGAGAATGATATTCGCGCAATCATTGACCGTAACATAATTGGTGATGTTGTGAACCAGCGGTCTTCGCTCTTTTAATTCTTTCAGAGCTTCTACACATTCTTTGATGATATCCATTTTCCGACAACCCCTTTACCTAAAATACAAAATATTGCTGTTATCACCATTACAGGCAGGGTACTTCCTAAGAAAAAACCGCTCGCCGCAAACTGCTGATAAAGTACAACGCCTATAACCCAGATCAGCATGTTTAGCCAATTGATAGCCTGATCTTCCTTGATCTCCTTTTTTCTGAAGATATAATACTCCGTTAAAAGAATTGCGAAAAGCGGAGCAAAAACGGAACCTATGGCATAAAGAAAGTTCTCATACTGTTCCATGGGCACAATGACGGCAAGTACAGTTCCGATAAATGTCATGACCAGACCAGCTATTTTATCATTTGCTTTCGGCCAGATATTCAGATAACTGACTCCCGCTGAATAAGCATCAAGAAAGGTCGTCGTCACCGTAGATAAAACCACAATTCCCATTGCTGCAATTCCAAGATTGGCAGATAGGAGAATTGCCGAAATATCAGAATTCCCGGCAACAATAGCCGCTCCCAGTCCGATGACATACATCCAGCTGCTCCCGACAAAATAGCCGCCGGCACTCCCCCAAAAAGCTCCCTTGCGGCTCTTTGAATAACGGGTATAATCTGAAATCAGTGGTAACCAGGATAGCGGCATAATTACGCTAAGTTCTACTGCTGCACCAAAGGAAAGCTCTCCATCTGGAATCTGGACAGCTAAACCAGGATTTTTGAAGACAATCGTGCTTAAGACAATTGTCAGAATGAATAGCAGTCCTACGGCCAGAGCATTCACTTTGTTAAGCTTTTTTATCCCGACCCCAATCCAGAGACAAATTAGTAAACCGATAAAAATGCTCCATAATAGCTGGTTATTAAAGCCCCAGAGAATCTTGCTGATTTCATTGACTGAACGAGCGCCCACAATAATCATCACAGCCGTCCAGCCAAGAAGCTGCAAAATATTTAGAACTGAAAAACCATAAGACCCGTATTTTCCAAAAGAAATTCGGGTAGATTCTATGGCCGAAATTCTTTTTTCTGCACCGATTATTCCGGTGAGACCTAGAATAACAACGCCAAGCAAATGCCCCAGCAGAATAGCCTGAACACCTTTGCTGAAACCAAGGGGAGCAATTAATGCCCCGGTATAGATTTCAGCAATAGAAACTGCTGCCCCAAACCAGAGGATAAAATGGCTGAAAGAAGGAACCCCTTGTGTTTTATTATCAGGTATTTTAGAATCACTCATCCATCATTCCCGCTTTCTTATAAATTTCGTAAAAATGGTGCGTTGGGCCTACCCCTTTACCTATTTCCAACGAATGCTCTATCGCCATCGTAATATATTTTTTACTTGCTTCTACGGCCCTGGTCATTTCCATGTCCTTGGCCAGGTTTGCAGCAATAGAAGCCGAAAGGGTACAACCGGTGCCATGGGTATTTTTCGTATTCAGCCTTGGCGCTTTAAATTCAGAAAATACTTTTCCATCAAACAGAATATCCGTCGCCGTTCCCTCCAAGTGTCCACCTTTTAGCAAGACACAGGCGGGTCCCAAGGATAAAATTATTTTTGCTGCTTCCTTCACATCCCGAAGATTTAGGATCGGCCTTCCTGTAATTGTCTCAGCCTCAGGAATATTCGGAGTAACGATGGTCGCAAGCGGCAGTAGGTTTGTAATCAAAGCCTTTCTGGCATCTTCCTTCAGTAAAGGATATCCGCTTTTCGAAATCATCACCGGATCAAGTACAATCCTTTTGACGTTATGCTCAATTAATCTATCCCGAATCGTTTCTATAGTCTCGCTTACCGATACCATCCCGATTTTCAATGCATCTACTTCAATGTCTTCAAAAATTGCATCGATTTGTTTCCCGATAATCTCCGGCTTAATATCCTGCACAGCAATAACCCCTTGGGTATTCTGTGCTGTCACAGCAGTTATCACACTCATTCCATAAACCCCATGTGCAGCAAAAGTCTTCAAATCAGCCTGAATTCCTGCTCCACCACAAGTGTCACTGCCTGCAATTGTTAATACTTTTTTCATAGGATACCTTCTTTCTCGATTTCTGAGCAGAAAAACGAAAAACACAAATCGGAAAAAGATTTGTGTTTTGTCTGCTTAAAAACATTGCAGTACGTACTATACGTACGTCTAACATCTCATGTATTCCAAAACTTCTTCCCTCCGCCAGCATTACCTGGATCAGGTTATAGGAGTCAAAGACATCATTGGGTCTTTATCTCAGCCGGCCTCGATCCGGCACCCCTGAAATTAAGTTATTTAATTTTGAGCTGGTAAGATTAGAATAATTGAACCTAGTATAGTATTTTCTGAAATAGATTTCAAGTCGATCTTTTTTTTTATTTTTTGTTCTTATTTTTGTCTTATCTATCTCCGAACCCGTATTATGCAGAATTATCGAACATATGTTTGCATTTCTGTTCTGTTTCTGCTAAAATTTATTGGGGTGATGAGCATGAGTACCCTGGAAAGACTTGCAGTCCTCGCCGATGGAGCCAAGTATGATGTTTCCTGTGCTTCAAGCGGGGTAAATAAACAAAATAAAGGCGGTATCGGCAATTCCAAATCATTTGGCATCTGCCATACCTGGTCTGCCGACGGCCGCTGTGTTTCACTCTTAAAACTTCTTCTGACCAACTACTGTATTTATAACTGTCATTATTGCATTAACCGTAATCAAAATGATATCCCGCGAGCCAGTTTCACGCCAAGGGAAGTTGCCGACCTGACGATTCAATTCTACAGGCGAAATTATATTGAAGGTCTTTTTTTGAGCTCGGGGATTGAGCGCAGTCCAAATCATACCATGGAAAGGATTTATCAGGTTCTTGACATTCTGAGGCATGAATATCACTTTTACGGATATATACACGTCAAAGTGATTCCCGGCGCCGATCCGGCGCTGGTCAACAAGACCGGATTACTCGCCGACAGGATGAGCATTAATATTGAACAGCCTACAGAGCAGAGCCTCAAACTCCTGGCGCCGCAAAAGACACTGCCCGTCCTATTTGCGCCGATGAATCAAATTAATAATCAAATGACGCAAAACGCTTCCGAAAGAAAGATCTTCCGACACGTCCAAAAATTTGTTCCGGCAGGACAGTCGACCCAGATGATTGTCGGGGCAAGCAAAGACAGTGACCTTTCCATTATTAAAGCCACAGAAACCCTTTACAACCGTTTTCAGTTGAAAAGAGTCTATTACTCGGCCTATGTTCCCGTTAATGAGGGCCCAAATCTTCCTGCTCTTTCCACTTCTCCGCCTTTGCTTAGAGAACACCGGCTCTATCAGGCGGACTGGCTGCTGAGATTTTACAGCTTTAAAGCGGATGAAATCGTCAATGAACAAAGTCCGTTTTTGGATACCGATTTTGATCCCAAAATTTCCTGGGCGCTTCGAAACATGCAGTTATTTCCTCTAGAAATCAACCAAGCCTCTTATGAAGAGCTGCTTCGAATTCCTGGCGTAGGCGTGACTTCCGCCCAGAGAATCATCCTGCAGCGCAGGCTGGGTAATATTTCTTATAATCATCTTAAAAAAATGGGTGTGGTTCTTAAGCGCGCTAAATATTTTATTACGTGTCAGGGCTGTTATTACGGAGGCATCCCTGCAGAAAGTGCCTTGGTGCGCCAGGCCCTGGCACCTGTAGCCAAACCCGTTCAGCTATGTTTGTTCTGATTTATCCTGTAAACATAGATGATCATTTTAGGGTTGACAAGGTTCTAGGAATCTTCCGAAGAATGAGGGACTGTTGAAAATGGATTATTTATATGACGGAAGCTTTGACGGTCTGCTGACTTCAATATATTACAGCTATTATGAACAAAGAGCCCAGGGAATCTATCCTGAGGCTTCGTATCAGTTCAATATGTTCACGCCATCTACCGTTATCCAAAGTGATCCTGTGCTTGCTGCCAGGGTTTATGATGCGATAGACAGAAAAATTTCTGTCTACTCCTTAATGCAGATCTATTATGTATACCTCTCGAACAATACCGCTAAAGAAAACCTTATCTTAAAATACCTTCAGCTGGGCTTTCAGTTAGGTCCGAAAATTGACAGCATTCATTCTCATCCCGAGGTATTGCCGATCCGGCAAACAGCCAAGAAAGTATCTTTTGAAGCAGAGCGCTTTTTGGGGCTACTTCGCTTTACGGATACCCGCAGTTATCTTTATTCGGCCCTGGAGCCGGATCATAATATATTAATTCTTCTGGCCGACCATTTTGCCGACAGGCTAGCAGGCGAACGTTTCATTATTCATGACAAAAAAAGAAGCCTTGCGATCATCTGCAATAAAAAAGACTGGTACCTTTCCGATTTTTCCGAGGAAGCAGCCATTCCTGATTCAGAGACAGAACAATTATACCAGGAGCTCTGGGCTAAATATTTTACCCGTATCAGCATTGAAAACCGCAAAAATAAAAAGCTCCAATCCCATTTTATCCCCCAGCGCTATCGTCATAACCTGGTGGAATTTCGAAAATCGGAGCTGCTTTAATCTCATCCGTCCATCAATTCATTACAATGTTCTTTCAGCCAGCTTTTCCACTTCTTATAGTCCGGCAGAATTTGTTCCACGAATGCCCAAAATTCCTTGGAATGGTTCATGTACTTAAGATGGGCCAATTCATGAATAATCACATAAGCCGCAACCTGGTTCGGTGCCATGATAATGCGCCAATTTAAGTTGATGTATCCTTTGCTTGAACAGCTTCCCCATTTTGTTTTTTGATCCTTAATTCTAAGTTTTTGGTAGGTAATATCCAGCTGTCTGGCATAATATTCGACCTGTTCAGGAAGAAGCTTTTGGGCCTGCCGGATATACCATTCTTCCAGTATCTTTTTGGTTGATTGACTTTTCTTCTCTTTTGATAACCCCGGTGGAATGGTTACAACGATCCTGCTTCCAATAAACGATGCTGAGGAGCTTCCGGGTCCGGCCTTTTCCTCGATCAGCAGAGGATAATGCCTGCCCCTGTACAGTAGTTTTTCACCTGAAACATATTCCTTCGCAGCAGTTTCACCTGCTGCTGAATTTTGTTTTTCGATGTGCTTTAATATCAGGTCTTTATTGTTTTCCAGATATCGTCTGGCCTGGGTAAAAGTAATTTCGGCAGGAACAGAAACCTTTAACTTCTGATGTTTGATGGTAACAATCAATCTTTTTGCTTTGCTGCTTTTTCGAAGCTCATATTCAATTTGCCTTTTGCCTATACGAAGGTATTCCATTTTGCCTTCCACTTTACTCCCGAAAATAATGATATTGCCCTGTGCAAAAAATCAAGCAAGACTATTTTACTACGACTAAGGGGAAAAAAGAAACCTTTACGCCAATAAATATTATCTGAACATATCTGTTATTTGTATTTTCCGTTCATAATCCCATCATACGGTCCGATAGGTTGCCTGACTGACTGCCGCTTTCCACCCACTGAGGTATTGCTGACGCTCAGATTCGGTGATGTTCGAATCAGAAATAAAACGCCCTTTACTGAGGCATTTCAGCTCTTCTTTGTCCTTCCAGTATCCGGCTGCCAAACCTGCCAGATATGCTGCTCCCAAAGCCGTAACCTCACAAATTTCTGACCGTTCAACCGGAATACCGCTGAGATCCGCCTGAAACTGCAGCAGGAAATTATTATCGGCTGCACCGCCGTCTACTTTCAAGGCCTTAAGACGGATACCGGTATCCTTAGCCATTAACGCAAGAACATCATTCGTCTGATAAGCAATGCTTTCCAGCGCGGCTCTTACAAGGTGGAAGCGGTTTGCTCCCCGGGTAAGTCCGGTCACTATGCCGCGGGCATGCATATCCCAGTATGGTGCGCCGAGTCCGACGAAGGCCGGAACAATATAGACACCGTTCGTATCTTTGACCTGAGTTGCATAATACTCGCTTTCGGCAGAAGTTTTCAGCAATCCAAGTTCATCACGAAGCCACTGAATGACTGCTCCACCAATAAATACACTGCCTTCCAGCGCATATTCCACCCCGTTGTCAATTCCCCAGGCAATTGTTGTCAGCAATTTATTTTGAGACCGGATCATATTTTTACCGGTATTCATTAGGATAAAACAACCCGTACCATAGGTATTTTTAACCATTCCTTCTGTAAAGCAGGCCTGCCCAAAAAGTGCGGCCTGCTGATCACCGGCTATACCAGCTATCGGTATTTCAGCGCCAAATATCGAAGAATCTGTTACCCCGCAGCAGAGGCTGCTCGGACAGACTTCCGGCAGCAGTGATCTGGGGATATTCAGATAAGATAATATTTTGTCATCCCACGCTAGTTCCCTGATATTATAGAGCATGGTCCGGGAGGCATTGCTATAATCCGTGATATGCAGCCGGCCTTTGGTAAGATTCCAGACGAGCCAGCTGTCAATTGTGCCAAAAAGCAAATCCCCTTTTTCAGCCATCGCCTGTCCATCCGGAATATGATCGAGGATCCAGCGGATTTTCGTTCCGGAAAAATAAGCATCCGCAACAAGGCCGGTCGCATCTGAAATATACTCGTTTAAGGTACTGTTCAATATCTGCTCGCAAAGTTCCGTCGTTCTGCGGCATTGCCAGACAATCGCATGATAGACAGGTTTGCCGGTAAAACGGTTCCAAACCACAGTCGTCTCCCTTTGATTTGCTATCCCTAGCCCAACAATATCATCCGGATTTATGTCCGTCTGATCCAGAACCTCTCTGATAGCAGCCAGCTGGGTGTCCCAGATTTCCAAAGGATCATGTTCAACCCACCCCGGGAACGGATAGATCTGAGCAAACTCTTTTTGGGCTTTGCCTACGATCATTCCTTCATGGTTAAAAATGACAGCCCGTGAGCTTGTCGTCCCCTGATCGAGCGCAATAATATATTTTTGGACCATCTATGTTCCTCCATTAACCAGTTCAATGAGCCAAAGCCCGAATACTTTCCGTAAATAATTTTATTATACTATAATTATGAGAAAACAGGCCAAAATAATTCCAATCAGTACCCGATTAAGCTGAATAGATGAACACGGCCACCGAAATTATCAGAGGAAAGAAGTGATCAGACTATGCAAAACTGGCAGGAAAAAGCAGCTATACTTGTTGATGAGTATGTAGCTCCTCAAGGAGTTCATGGCAAACGCATCCTGGACGCCATTAAAAAAATCCCCAGGCATTTGTTTATCCCTGAAGATTTATGGTCCTACAGTTATGATGATGAACCGCTTCCGAGCTGAACTATCCGATCTGCAGTATCATTGCTGACGGCCGAAACGGTTATGAACCAAATGCACCATACCGGGGAATCATCGTAACGGCAGCGGCACCGGTCATTGAACCTTGCTGGCTTGAGCAACTCGATGTCGGCGGAAGAATCGTTGTCCCACTTGAAGCCGGCGAAGGGCTAGCCTGTCAGCGTTTGCTGGTCAGACAAAAGACCAGTACAAATCTGGAAGGCTATATTGACAGCTGGGATGACTACTGCCGCTTTGTACCGCTGCTCTCTGGGACAGCAGCGGGGACAAAAGAAGCGCTCCCATGTCCTCACTCGTCTATTTCCCGTACTTAAGCAGCCTCTTCACGGCAAATTCTACCCATTTGCTGTCCGGCTGTCCATAATTGCTGTAAGGATGAATGGAAATCCCTCCTCTGGGGCTGAATTCTCCTATAACCTCGATGTATCTGGGTTCAAGCAGCCGGATCAGGTCTTTCATGATGATGTTGACAACATCTTCGTGAAAACCTCCATGGTTGCGGAAACTAAAAAGATATAGCTTCAACGATTTGCTTTCTACCAATTTCTGATCCGGGATATAATTGATAATCATCGTTCCAAAATCCGGTTGGCCGGTAATCGGACACAAGCTGGTAAATTCAGGGCAATTTAAGCGGACAAAATAATTATTATCGGGATACTTGTTTGCAAAACTCTCCAGTATGTCCGAATCATAATCAAAAACATAGCGTGTTTGTCCCGATCCCAGAAGTGACAGGCCCTCAGTTTCCTTGTTTTTCATTTACGGTAACCTCCCAGTGGTTCTTAATCATAAACAGAATGCTTATTCCGAGCACTTGCATCAGACTCTTAACAGCAAACTGCCCCAGTACTGCATTCGGCACAAAATCCCAGGTCAGAATGCCTGAAATAAGCGGGGACAGACCAATTAATATAAAGACTACACTATCGAGAAAACTGCTGACAATCCCGCTCGCAAACACTTTACGCAGGAAAGAGCCTTTAAGCCTCGTATAAATTTCCGTGTCTGCCGATTCCGAGATCAAAAAGGAAATGGCTGAAGCCAAAGTAATGGTCAAAGTATCTCCAAGAAGTTTGGAGGAAACAGCCGATAGGACAAGAGCCGTGGTAATCGCCAGATAAGCAGTTTTTCGCCCGTACTTGCGCTGGATAATGTCCCTAAGTACCAGCGTCACCCCTATCAGCCAGCTTCCGTAAGGAATTAAAAACGGTCCTACCTGCAAAGGTGCCAGCGCTGCAGTAATGATATTCGCAATAATGATGGCAGCTAAATAAAGAATAAGCAACATTATTTTTCTCCTAATAATAAATAATGATCCAAAAGTGTGCCACCCCTTGCCGTCCATGGATGTTAAAATAAAAAGGGCATGTAACTGCCCTAAAACTACCAGACGATAGCTTCCCTAGTTTTGTTTAGAGACAGGATGGATGACGAACTGTCTTATTATGTTAAATGGTCTATTCCATATCGGTAAACGGCCAGGATGCGGATAGCTTGCAGCTGTCTCCTCGATAATAAGTAATACCCAGCCCGATTGGCTTATCCTGTGTATTAAACAGTCTTTGCTCAACAACCAAAAGTGGGAGGGCATTGTACAGGGACAGGTATTTTGATATTTTTTCATCAGGCATTTGGGCAGAAATTGTTAATTCTTTCTTAATCGCAAACAGAGAAGTATACCGAGAAACAATTTCCGGGAAAGTACTGTATTTGATTTCTTTTTCAACGATAGGCATTCCCTTGTAGTAAATCAGGTATTTTTCATCATATGCGACTGCTTCTCCATTGCTGTAATGGATCCGTTTAACCATAATTATTTTTTTGCTTTGGGGTATATTCAGACTGTCAATGAGTCTTGGTGTCGGCAGGATAATTTTAACTTCAATCAGCTTGGTTGTATCGATGGTGTTAATCAGATTTGCCATCTCGTTGTAATATAAGATGTATTTCTTGGAATCCGGCTCATTCACAAAGCTACCCTTGCCAGGGATAGAGGTGATATATCCCTCATTCACTAAGATTGCCAGACCCTTACGGACCGTCATCCGGCTCACGCCATAGGTATCGCATAATGAATTTTCTGAAGGGATCGCATCTCCCGGTTTCAAAACACCCTCTTTAATTTTTTTCTTTATCTCTTCAATAATATGTTGATAGATTGGTAATTCCATCTTCTTACTCCTCGGCAATTATTTAGTTATCATATATTATACATAGGAACAGATTAATAAATCCATCAATATTTTTTAAGCAACTAATTTATTTACTTTCTTTAAAAACCTGTATTCTGCAGATATTCCTGTTGAAAAGCAGGATTTGCCGCCAGGTCAAAATGCGTTATCTTTGCCAATAATATCAAAGTATTTATCCGTATATTTCTGGACAGTAGAAAATTCGATGCTCCGGCTCCTGCCGCATTGCCTATGGACCGGATGGGTACATTCGAAAAATTGGGAAACAAACCGAGTACCTGAGCACTTGGAGCGTCAATATAGTTGCCGAAGGCCCCGGCAATCAGAATTTCCTCAAGATCTTCTCCTTCCAGCCCATATTCTTTCATTAATAGCATGCATCCTGTATAAATGGCGCTTTTGGCAAGCTGTACAGCACGAATATCCTTTTGGCTGATGTAAATTCGGTCGTTATCACCGGACTGTCCCTCATCCATCAGGTAGAAAACGCTGACCCCGTCAAGATTTGCCAGATAATTGGCAAATCTTTGATTTTCCGGCCGACAAACTTTTAAATATTTGCCGGGAGACAGCAATCTGCCTTCTTTACTGATCAGCTCGGCTTTCAGCATTTCTGCAACTGCATCAACAATACCGGAGCCACAAATCCCTCTGGGCTGTTCTCCGCCAATGACTTTTAATTCAATTTTACCTTCCGACAGTTTTACCCGTTCGATGGCTCCGTTTGTTCCACGCATTCCAAAGCGGATCGTTGCTCCTTCAAGGGCCGGTCCGGCAGCAGTTGATGTGGCCAGCCATTTCTTCTCGTTCCCCAATAAAATTTCGCCGTTTGTTCCAAGGTCAATAATCAATCTGTTCCCTTGACGTTCCCCTTCAGGCAAAGCCAGCAGGACAGCCAAAGTGTCCGCTCCGACGAAGCCCCCGATCAAAGGTAAAAAATCAATAATGGCATTGGGATGAATGTTAAGGCTCAACTCCCGTGCTGTTGTTAACACTTCACTTAAAATCGTATTGGTGTAAGGCGTCCTGCCAAGCGATCCAGGATGCAACCCTAAAAAGAGGTGCTGCATGGCACTGTTGCCGCAAATCACCATCGTATAGATATTTTCGGCGCTGATCTGGTTTTGCTGTATCGCTTCCAGAATCAGAGCGTTAATGGTCTCTGCCACTTTACGCTGAAGAATTTTTAGCCCTTCAGAATTCTTCATCGCCGCCATGATACGGGATATAACATCCGCGCCTTCCGTAATCTGACCGTTCAAGGCGGAATATACCCCTACTTTTTTGCCACTATTAAGGTCATATAAGTAGGCCACAACAGAGGTACTCCCAAGGTCAACGGCAAATCCATAATTGCTGGCTGAGGTGTCGCCCTGCTCAATATCAAGCAGCTGTTCGTCTCTTAAGACCAAAGTAATGCCGTCCATTTCCAGTTTCTGCATCAGCTGTGATAATTTTTGCAGAAGGCATAAAGCTGGCGTATTAATCCGGACCGGAACCTTGGCTTGAATATGTTCCCAGTCCCCGTAATAGAACGGTGTTTTTAGAAACTTCTTATCAATAAAAATCTTTTTAACCGGCGGATCGATGTTCAGCTCTGTTTCAATGCGGTCCGTTAAAATCGAGGCTTCATGTTTGTAGTCTCCATATTTAAGATAAACGATCAAGCCGTCGCTTACTGGTTCCTGACACGCCAATACTTCCTGCCGTATGCCGTCCCTTTCTATTTCAATTGTGCATTTTTTACATGTACCTTTTCCTCCGCATACAAGATCAAGCGGATATCCAAGACCTGAACAGGCAACAGCAACCGTATCATTCTCCTGGCATAAGATTTCTTTATTCTGGTTTGGAAATAGAACTTTTTTCATCATATTGTTTTCCTTTCTGTTATAATGAAACCTGCCATTTTCAGCGAAGGACAACCGTCTTTTTCCAAAAAATCATTCTAACATATCATATTATAAAACGTAACTTTCCTTCATTACAAGTCGGTAGTTTCAGGCTATTGTCGAAATAGAAATTATTTTCTAAAAAATCTCTTATTTTTTGTCTTTTAAATATATTGACTATTGAAAATTCGGATGATATATTAAAGTAAGCAAAACCCCTGTATATACAATAGTATACATTGTTTGGACGCAATTATCTCTTTTTATTTTCTTTATTTTTTATTTTCATGTTAGATTTTCGAGAATAATTGGAAAGGGGGATACTTATGGAGAACACTTTTCGTAAAGCAATACAGGACAACAATGAGTTTATTGTAACATGGGAACTCGTACCCGGCCGCGGCTCTAAAGAAGTTTCTCAGGAAAAAGCGCTTCAATTGGCGGAACAAGCTGCTAAAGGGAAAAAGATCCATGCTGTTAGTCTGACTGACAACCCGGGTGGAAGTGTCGGCATTAATCCTGAGGGCATTGGCAGGGAAATCAAAAGTTTAGGCATCGATGCAATTATTCACGTTGCCTGCAAGGACAAAAACCGCACGCAACTGGAAAGCCAGCTTTTTTCCCTGGAACGTTCGGGGCTCCATAACTTGTTGGTACTGACCGGCGACCATGATCCGGGTAATTTTTTCGGACGGCCCAAACCGGTTTTTGACCTTGATTCCACTCAGCTCTTGGCCTTTATCGCCAAGATGAATGACGGATTGGAACTCCCCACAGCTAAAGGTGTCAATAAACTTCAGCCAACCCATCTTTTTGCGGGTGCTGCTGTTTCACCTTTTAAAGCCACCGAAGCCGAACAGATGCTCCAGTACACCAAGCTCAGAAAGAAGATCGAGAACGGTGCTCAATTCATTATACCCCAAGTTGGCTACGATGTCAGGAAGTACCACGAACTCTATCAATTTGTGAAGCACAATAACCTGCGCGGATGCTTAATGGGAAATATTTACCTGCTGACTTATGGTGCTGCCAAAGCGATGAGTATGAATAAAGTCCCCGGATGTGTTATTACGGACAAGCTCGTTGCTGAACTGGAACAGGAAAAACAAAGCAGTGACAAGGGTGCCGCCGCCATGCTCGATAGGGCAGCGAAACTCTTTGCTATCTTGAAAGGTATGGGATACAAAGGCGTTCATCTCGGCGGGCATAATACGACGTACGAACAAGTTGAATATATTATTGACCGCGGAAACGAACTGGCCGCCAACTGGCAGGATTATGTCCGGGAGTTTGACTATCCTCAGAAAAACGGTTTCTATGTTTACGCCAAAGATGAAAAGACCGGCCTGAATACTGCTCAAAAATCCAATGACTACAACAATTATGAGAAGAGCTTTGATTTAAATTATAAGATGTCCAGAGTTGTTCACAAAATGATGTTTGAACCCAACAAAGGAATGTTCGGCTTTATGCGTGGATTTTGTCATGCCATAAAAGATTCTGCGTTGGAAAAACCTTTTCACGGCATTGAGCACTTTGCCAAATCCTGCATGTACAATTGCCAGGACTGTGGTGACTGTGCGCTGATTGATGTAGCCTACGTCTGTCCAATGGGCAACTGTCCCAAGAACCAACGGAACGGCCCATGTGAAGGAAGCTACAACGGCTGGTGTGAAGTGTATCCGGACAAGCAGAAGTGCATCTGGGTCAAAGCCTATTACCGCTTAAAAGGCTATTCTGAGGAAGAAAAGCTGAATTCCTATCATGTGAGCCCTTACAATTGGGAAAAACAGCATACTTCAGGCTGGATAAACTTTTTTGAAGGCCAGGACCACTCTGCGGAAAGACTTGGCATTAAACCTAGAACAAATTTCGAAGAAAAAGAATAAAGGTCATAAGGTTTAAAGGCCATTCAGTCTTTGTAACCGTCCTTTAAACTTTATGACCTTTTAAATCAGCCTAAATACACTTATAATAGGGGTAGGAGAAATGGAAAAAATGTTTAAGACTCCTTCAGAGATTACTGAGGGATTTGTAGAATATGGAAAGAATAAAACGAATTCTTCTATATTGAAATTGCTGCTGTTGGCAATCCTAGCAGGAGCCTTTATTGCCTTCGCGGCGGAAGGCTCTAATACTGCCATTCACACCATCACTTCTGTTGGCTTAGGCAAAGCACTCGCTGGTGCTTTATTTGCCACAGGACTGATGATGGTGGTTATCACCGGAGCTGAATTATTCACCGGAAACACCCTGATTGTGGTATCTTGTATGGAAAAAGAATCAAGATGGCTAAAGATGCTGCGGAATTGGACGATTGTCTATGTCGGGAACTTTATTGGTTCCATGCTTATCGTCCTGTTTATCCTTTACTCCGGCCAGTTTGACTTTTCCGCAGGTTTGCTCGGAGGGTTTACAATCAAAGTCGCCGCATACAAGACGGGCCTGACTTTCCCGAAAGCTTTCTTCATGGGGATCTTGTGCAACTGGCTGGTTTGTATGGCCGTTTGGATGGCGAATGCAGCCAAGGATATTACCGGTAAACTCCTCGCTATCTTTTTCCCGATCTGGCTGTTTATTACTTCCGGTTTTGAACACTGTGTAGCCAATATGTATTACATTCCTGCCGGCATTCTCGCCAAAGCCAACCCAACCTGGGTGGCCCAGGCTGCAACGCTCGGTGTAACACCTGAAAAACTTGCTCACCTTAACTGGGGAACGTTTGTTGTGAATAACCTTATTCCTGTTACGCTCGGAAATATTGTCGGCGGCAGCCTGTTTGTCGGGATTATTTACTGGATGAGTTTCATGTACAAAAAAAAACCTACTGCTGTTATGGATATAGACCATCTTGTCCAGAAAAAATTTGATAGTGCTTACGTAAAATCTAAATAAAGTTAAGCAAAGATGTCCATAATTAAAAAAAGGGGGAAAACAATTAATGGCTTTCAAAAGTGATATTGAAATTGCCCAGGAATCAACCATGCTGCCTGTATTAGATGTAGCAAAAGAACTCGGAATCCCCGAGGATTATCTGGAATCCTATGGCAAATACAAAGCCAAAGTCGACTACAACTTATTGAATCAAAAAGCGGACACACCGAATGGCAAACTGATTCTGGTTACTGCCATCAACCCGACTCCTGCCGGAGAAGGTAAAACTACGACATCTGTCGGGTTAGGAGATGCTCTCCATTATCTCGGCAAAAAAACTGTTATTGCACTACGCGAACCATCCTTAGGCCCTGTATTTGGTGTCAAAGGTGGCGCCGCTGGCGGCGGTTATGCTCAGGTCGTACCAATGGAAGATATCAACCTTCACTTCACAGGTGATTTTCATGCCATTGGTGCTGCTAACAACCTGATTGCAGCGATGCTCGACAACCATATCCAACAAGGCAACGCGCTGGATATCGATGTTCGCAGAATTACTTGGAAAAGATGCATGGACATGAATGACCGTCAGCTCCGCTCCATTGTCAACGGACTTGGTGGCAAAGCCAATGGTACTCCGAGAGAAGACGGCTTTGACATCACGGTTGCTTCTGAAATCATGGCGATCATGTGCCTGTCCAGCGATATTGACGACTTCAAAGCGAGAGTTGAGAGAATCATTGTCGCCTACAACAGAAGCGGTGAACCCATAACTGCCGGTCAACTGAAATGTCAAGGTGCTGTTGGTGCCCTGATGAAAGATGCTTTAAAACCGAACCTTGTACAAACTCTTGAACATACACCAGCTTTCATCCACGGCGGACCGTTCGCGAACATTGCTCACGGCTGCAATAGTGTTATGGCGACCAAGATGGCTTTAAAACTTGGCGACTATGTTGTAACTGAAGCTGGATTCGGTGCTGACCTCGGCGCTGAGAAATTTATTGATATCAAATGTCGTTTAAGTGGCCTGCGTCCGGAAGCCGTTGTTATCGTTGCAACCGTTCGTGCGCTCAAATCCCATGGCGGCGTAGCTAAAGCTGATCTCAACAAAGAAAACCTGGAGGCCCTCAAAAAAGGCTTGCCGAACCTCTTAAAACACGTTGAAAACGTCACCGTCAACTTTGGTCTGCCTGCCGTTGTTGCGATCAATAAATTCCCGACCGACAGCGAAGCTGAACTGGCAATGATTGAAGACGAGTGCAAGAAACTGGGCGTTAATGTAGCCCTTTCCGAAGTTTGGGAAAAAGGCGGCCCTGGCGGCGCGAAACTGGCTGAAGAAGTCCTTCGCATCATTGACAGCCCGAAAAGCTTTAACTTTGCTTATGACATCAACATGGGCCTCAAAGACAAGATTACCGCAATTGCCACCAAGATCTATGGTGCAGACGGTGTTGACTTCATTGGCAGCAGCTCCGCAGATATCGAGAACATCGAAAAGATCGGCTATCGTGATGTTCCGGTCTGTATGGCGAAGACCCAGTATTCCTTGTCTGATGACCAGAAGAAACTGGGACGTCCATCAGGCTTCAGAATCTCGATCCGTGGCGTGAAGATTTCTGCTGGTGCGGGCTTTGCCGTTGCACTTACCGGGGACATCATGACCATGCCCGGCCTGCCGAAAGTACCGTCCGCTGAAAACATTGACGTAGACAGCACCGGTAAGATTTCCGGCTTATTCTAAGATAAAGTTTGATATTGTTTCCAATAAGAATGAGATGGCAGCTTTGTACTACCATCTCATTCTATAAATGCTCTTAATCTTTATTCACTGACGTTGTCTATGTATTACACAGACTAGTTTCTAGAGCAAGATGCCAGAATTTAAGCTTTGAGTATTTTGTAGAATACTTGTCTTAAGATAACATAACTATGGGATCGCTATATATTGGTTGCTCATGCAATAATCAGTAGCTAAAAATTTAGAAAAAAATGAAGAACAGGAGATGGATATTATGTTGAAAAAGAGCTGTATCGAATTTGTAGATGCTCTGTCTTCCAAAGAGCCGGTTCCTGGCGGCGGCGGTGCTTCTGCATATGTTGGCTCCATCGGCATGGCGCTGGGTGTCATGGTAGGAAGTTTAACTGTCGGCAAGAAGAAATATGCTGATGTTGAAGCCGATGTACTCGTCCTGATGGAAAAAGGCCAGAAGATCATTGAAAAACTGCAGGTTCTGGTCAAGGAAGATGCTGATGCTTTCTATCCGCTTTCCCAGGCTTACGGACTGCCCAAAAATACTGAAGAAGAAATCCGGATCAAAGAAGAAACCCTGCAGGCTGCTTTGGTTAAAGCAACACTTGTACCGCTTGATATTGTTAGATGCTGCACTGACGGCATCAATCTTCAGGAAGAATTTGCTCAGAAAGGCACCCGTATTGCGATCAGCGACGTTGGTGTCGGCGTAACCTTCCTGAAAGCTGCGCTCGAAGGCGCCAAGCTGAATGTCTTAATCAACACCCAAATCATGAAAGATCAGGTTCTAAAACAAAAAATCGAGACCGAACTGAGCGAACTTGTCACCACATATACCGCCAAAGCCGACCGCATCTTTGCGGAAGTTCAGAATGCAATTACGGGAGGTAAATAAGCAGCATGACTCAGATTCTTAACGCTAAACCCGTTGTCCAGGCCATGAAAGAAAACCTCCAGCAGGAAGTTGCGGCTTTAAAAGCTGAAGGCATCAACCCGACCTTAGGCATCATTCGCGTCGGCAGCCGTCCGGACGACGTTTACTATGAAAACAGTATTATTAAAAACTGCGATAATCTTGGCATTGCAACCAAGACCTATCCTTTGGACTTAAATATCAGCATGGAAGAATTCACAAAAGTCATGACGGGGGTCAACAATGACAGTACCGTTCATGGCATCATGCTGTTCCGTCCACTACCGAAACAGCTGGACGAAGAAGTCATCAAGCACCTGATCTCGGCAGATAAAGACATTGACTGCATGAATCCACTGAACCTGGCCAAGGTATTTGAAGGCGATATGAGCGGACTCCTGCCCTGCACGCCCGCAGCATGTATGGAAACCTTGAGCCATTACGGCTACAATCTTAGCGGCGCGAATGTAGTGGTCATGGGAAGAAGCCTCGTTGTAGGAAAACCACTGGCCATGATGCTCTTAAAAGAGAATGCGACCGTAACGATGTGCCATTCCAAGACCAAAGACATGGCTGGAATTGCGAAGAAAGCGGACATCATCATTGCTGCAATGGGCAGAGCCAAAATGATCGATGACAAATACGTATCCGAAAACACTGTCGTCATCGACGTTGGCATCAACGATGCCGGTGACGGCAAGATGTGCGGGGATGTCGATTATGATGCAGTCGTGAACAAAGTCAGTGCGATCACCCCTGTACCGGGCGGCGTAGGTTCGATTACCACCGCGATTTTGATGAAAAACTGTCTGCGGGCAGCCAGAAAAAAACACTGGTAAACCTTGTTGACCCAGCAATTTAAATAGTCTATGAAAGATAGAATATGTAGGATACTTTTATTTTTTAAATCTAAATCTTTTTAGAATATAGGTATACTTTGTCGAAAAAGATATTGACCGTATGTAGAAACAATGTTAAACTCTAAGCGCATACCTGTATATACAAATTTCATAAAGGAGTGAATTTGATAAATGATTATTATTGGTGAAAAAATCAATGGTACAATCCCTATCGTGAAAAAAGCGATTGAAGAGAGAGATGCTAACTTTATCCGCCAGCGTGCGATTGACCAGACCAATGACGGCGCCCACTACCTAGATGTCAGTGCCAGTACATCACCTGATGTTGAAGTGGAAACACTGAAATGGTTAATGGATATTGTTCAGGATGCCGTTGACACTCCGCTCTGTATTGACAGCCCGAATCCGCGTGCAATTGAAGCTGTTTTTAAATATGCCAAGAGACCGGGGCTTATCAATTCCGTTTCCATGGAAGGCGACAAATGCGATGTCATTTTCCCGCTTATCAAGGGAACGACCTGGGAAGTCATTGCGCTGACTTGCGACAATGACGGAATTCCCAAAGACGTTGACACCAGAGTCAGAATTGCTAAGCAAATGGTTGAGGAAGCTGCTAAATATGATATTACTCCTGACAGGATGCATGTCGACCCCTTGGTCATTGCTTTGTCTACTGATAACAATTCTATGTACTCCTTTAATGAAAGCATGACAAGAATCAAAGAAATGTACCCGACAATCAAAATCACTTCCGGTTTGAGCAACATCTCTTTTGGAATGCCTTTAAGAAAAGTTGTCAACCAGAACTTCCTGGCCCTGGCTACTTTCTTTGGTATGGATTCCGCGATTATGGATCCCTGCAGCAGAGATATGATTGCAACCCTGCTTGCAACTGAAGCATTAATGGGTAAAGACAAGAACTGCAGAAAGTTCAGCACCGCTTTCAGACAAGGTAAAATTGGTCCTGTGAAATAAAGATCGACGAGAAAAATGAAATGTTGTGACCACTAGAAAGGCGGTCCCCTTCTGGTGGTCTGCAAAACCTTTTAAAGCCAGGTGAATAAAATGATTAAAAACATATTGGTTGACGCCCATGTTCATTTGGCTTTAGATGGAATAGCTTTTCAAGAGGCACGTCTGCAGCACAAAGATAACCCCAATCCAACTATAATTACCAATTTCCTTAGAAAATATAAAAAAATGGGGATTTGTGCACTGCGCGACGGAGGAGATAACTTAAATGTATCTCTTCTGGCCAGAGAACTGGCCCTTGAAGAAGGAATGATTCTCCGGACCCCTGGTTTTGCGATCTACAAACAAGGATGCTACGGCAGTTTCTTAGGCAAGCCGGTCGCCGATATGGCTGATTTCAAAAATGTTTTTAAAAAGCTGCTTGCGTCAAATCCTGATCATCTTAAGATACTACTGACCGGACTTGTAGATTTTAATCAATTCGGGAAAGTTGACGGCTCACATTTCAGTTATGATGAAATGTACTACATGATACAGACGGCAAAGGATCAAGACCTTCCCGTAATGGTCCACACTAATTCGGCAGAAGCAGTTGGTATCGCTGTGAAAGCCGGTGCAAATACAGTTGAGCATGGTTATTTTCTGACAGAAAATGAATTGCAGCTGATGCTGGAACACGATACCATCTGGATTCCTACGTTAGCACCTTTGGGAAACCTGATTACTTCAAAAGACAGCCGCTTTACAGACCAATTGCCGAATATTGCCCGGATTTATGATGCTCAGAAAGCTCAAGTCAAAAAAGCCTTTGAATTGGGCGTAAAAATCGCCGTTGGCAGCGATGCGGGTTCATACGGGGTATCCCATGGAAAAGGTTTTTATGATGAAGTCGATCACATGGTTATGACAGGAATAAGTAAACACGCCGTTTTGGAGCTGGCCACTGCAAACGGAATCGGCGCTTTAAATCTCAACAATAAAGAATTAGATTATATATTCCAAGCAAAAAAATCGATTGAGTTGAGGAATTATGATGAAGACAGTAGTGATTTGCTGTAAAATGTTGAAAAACGAGCTTTCTGCCATCATCGGAAAACTGGCATACACTATCCTGTCGTCTAGATCTCCTCAGAATATCATAACATCCCGAGATCCTAACCATACGTGCTAAGTTACTAAGTGAGATCGATAAGTAAGATCTTGTGAAAAAATTCTTTTAGTGCAATTATCCTTGTATATACAAAAATATACAGGCCTATACAGATAACTTTTTTAATTTTTATTTATATACAAGTATATATAAATTATGCTGTTAAGAATTGAATTATTGCTATTCAGCCCCCCATTTCGTTCATTAACAACGGATCAATATATTCCCAAAAAATTTCGTACTATAATAATCTTAAATATATAATGTCATTTTTATACCATTTTTACTGCCAGAGATAAAGCTTTGATCCTTTAAAAAAGTTTGTGAATTTACTCATAAATGGCCCGATTTGAGTTAAAACCTCAGTACACGACACTTTTTACTTTAAGTATTAGCCATCTGTAGCAGCTAAACGATTTAAAGACAACGTATGGTTATTGAAGGAGGAAACGCAATGGACGAAAAATTACTGGACGAAACAACACTGTCAGTAGATTTAGCTACTCAAGAACTTTACGTCAAGGCCCGAAATGACGGTTCTGAAACACTCTGGGACAGAAAAGCCGCTCTCAAAAACCAATGTGGTTTTGGTGAGCAAGGTGTATGCTGCCGGATTTGTACCATGGGTCCTTGCCGCGTCAGCCCGATTCCAGGAAAAGGCGTTCAAAAAGGTATTTGCGGCGCCACTGCGGATGTTATTGCTTCCAGGCATTATGCCCGAATGGTAGCAGGCGGTTCATCTGCACACTCCGATCACGGCAGACATATTGCCCATGTACTTCATATGGCAAGTCGGGACGGAGATTATCAAATCCGTGACGAGAAAAAACTGCTGAATGTTGCAGCCAGATGGGGTGTGGCTACAGAAGGCAAAGATATCTACCAGGTTGCCCATGACGTTGCTGAAGCAGCTCTGAATGACTTTGGCAAGCCTTTTGGTTCGATGGTTATTCCGCCAAGTATTACTAAACAAAGATTAAAAGTCTGGGAAGATAATGATATCCTCCCCGATGCTATTGACAAAGAAGTTGTATCGATTATGCATGCTACACATATGGGCTGTACCGCTGATGCTGAAAGCATGATCAATCTTTCCATGCGGACATCTTTGACCGACGGTTGGGGCGGTTCCTATATCGGTACCGAATTCAGCGATATTATCTTTGGAACCCCGATGCCGAGAGAAATTGAAGCCAACATGGGTGTTATTGAGAAAAACATGGTGAACATTGTCTTGCATGGTCATGAACCCAGTTTATCGGAAATGATCGTTGTTGCCGCTGATGACCCTGAGCTAAAAGCTCTTGCCAGGGGTGTCGGTGCAGAGGGAATCAACCTGGTCGGCATTTGCTGTACCGGCAATGAAGTCGCGATGCGTCACGGCATTAAAATTGCCGGGAATTTTAATCAGCAGGAGCTCGCGATTGTTACCGGTGCCGTTGAAGCCATGATTGTGGACGTTCAATGTATCTTCCCTTCCCTGGCCAACCTGGCTCAATGTTACCATACCAAATTTATCACCACCTCAAAACTTGCCAAAATTAAAGACGCCGTTCATATTGAATTTGATGAGAACAACGCCTATGAATGCGCAAAGGGAATAATTCGGAAAGCAGTAGAGAACTATACAAACAGAAAGCACGAAAAAGTTTCCATCCCAACACATAAATCAACCGGCATGATCGGTTACAGCAACCAGGCTATTATTGGCCAGTTGGACCGCGTTGTCAATTCTTATACGCATAAGCCAGGCACGTTTGAACCATTGGCGCAATGCTTGGTCTCTGGTGTATTAAGAGGCGCAGCCGGTGTCGTCGGCTGCAACAACCCGAAGGTGAAAGGTGACCACAGCCATATCGAAATTATTAAAAAGATGCTCGCCAATGACGTAATTGTTGTTGTTACCGGCTGTGCGGCTCAGGCTGCTGCCAAAGCTGGTCTCTTAAGCAAAGATGCCGTCAAGTATTGCGGAGTAGGATTACAAAAAGTATGCGAACTGGCCGATATTCCTCCTGTTCTGCATATGGGTTCCTGTGTTGACAACAGCCGTATCCTTGAGCTGGTTGGTGAAGTAGCCAAGATTCTGGGACTCGATATGAGCGAACTGCCGGTTGTCGGTGCAGCTCCGGAATGGATGTCCGAAAAAGCTGTCGCAATCGGTACCTACGTGGTAAGCTCCGGAATCGATACCTTTCTAGGCGTTGTTCCTCCGGTAACTGGAAGCCCGGAAGTTACGGATATCCTGACAAACAGACTGGAAGACTGGGTAGGGGCAAAATTCTACTTTGAAACAGATCCGGCTGTAGCCGCAGAAAAAATGCTGGCCAGAATTGAAGAAAAGAGAGCCAAAATCGAAGCGCTTAACGTTCAGAGAATGAATGTTACCGACTATGACGACTTAGCTCCTGCCGGCTTTTAAAAAACGCGGCCATGGTCGTTTTTTTGCCAGAAGAATTTCTTCAGGCAACAGATAACAAAAGATAAATGATGCGTCGGGGTGATTTAAATGAAGATAGCAATTACAGGTAAAGGTGGCGTCGGAAAAACAACTTTTGCAGCAATTCTAAGCAGGTTGTATGCAGCGGAAGGCTACCGGGTCCTGGCAGTTGATGCCGATCCTGATGCCAATCTGGCTTTAGCCCTTGGTTTTCGGTAGGCTTCGATGCAACAAAGTCATTCAGCATCCCCATCAGTTTATCTTCGTCCAGGTCACCTACGGCATCTGTTAACACTTTCAGATCAATCATTTTATTTCCTCCTTAAAATTAATAATGCAAAGCAATTGTTAAAAGTTCGCATCTGCTTAATGCTAATATCTTGTTTCTACAACTGAAATAATATCCTCAGGTAACTGAGAAATATTGCACTCCTCCTGTCTGGTATGTGTTTTCTTAATCGAAGGCTCCAGTTCCAAAACACATTTTGCCGCTAGAAGTGTATAACTGTATCTACAAGATAGTGAAAAAAATTATTAGCCCTTTCGAAACTTGAACGAGTCTAATCTGATTTGGCATTTACATTTTTCCTATACACTGTACATTTTACCATTAGACCGGGAGTATTCACAATAGAAAAAATGACCATTTTGACAAGAAACCGCCAAAATTTTCAGAATAATAATACGTCTCTCCGTCTCTCCGTTTGGTTTGCAGCAGATCACTGAAGATTACTTCCTATCTCACACTGAAACTGATCAATTCTGAACAATCTGCGAGCATTTTCACTGCTCAGACGGGCTGCTTCCCTGACCTCCATTCCCCTGATTGCCGCAATTTTCGCCAATACTTCACATATATAAGCAGGCTCATTTCGTTTACCGCGGTAGGGCTCCGGGGTAAGATACGGACAGTCCGTCTCAATTAAGAACCTGTCTTCCGGCACTTTCTCCGCAACTTCAGGGGCATGGCGGGCATTTTTGAAAGTAAGCGGCCCCGAAAAAGACAAATAAAAACCCATGGCCAAAAGTTCTTTTGCCATTTCCCAGGAACCCGAATAAGAATGAAAAACGCCGCCTGCCTCAGGAGGATGATTTTTTATAATTTGGAGAATATCCCCGTGTGCATCCCGGTTATGGATGATCACCGGCAAACCAACTTCATTGGCCAGTTTTAATTGATGAATAAACCACTTGCGCTGGTCATCCCGGGGAGAAATGTCCCTGAAATAATCCAGGCCAATTTCTCCCCAGGCAACAACTTTCGGGTTCTGCGCCAATCTGAGCAGCGTCTCCCAGGTTTTATCCGTACAAGCTTCAACATCGTGCGGATGAATGCCTACTGCTGCATAAATAAACGGGTATTCTTCAGCCAGCCTCACCGAATTCTGACTTGTCGCTTCGGTAGATCCGACGTTTACAATCGTCGTTACGCCAGCTGCGGTAGCTCGGGCTATGGTCTCACCCCTGTCCGGGCTAAACTGGCTGTCTTCCAGATGCGCATGCGTATCCCAAATCATTTGACCTGAGCCCCTGTCGGAAGATCTTTCTGAACTGTAAGTACTTCCAGCTCTCCGTCCTGCGAAGCTGCCAGAATCATCCCCTGGGACATGATTCCGCGGAGCTTGGCAGGCTTAAGATTCGCAACCAGAATGACCTTTTTGCCGACAAGCGCTTCTGGGCTGTAATGCTGGGCAATACCGGATACAATTGTTCTACGCTCCCCACCCATTTCAACTTCCAGTTTTAACAGTTTGTCAGCTTTTTCTACTTTTTCTGCCTGCAGCACTTTAACAACCCTAAAATCCATTTTGGCAAACTCTTCAATGCTGATTTCTTCCTTGAGCGGAACCATCTCCGCCATTTGCTGCAAATTTCCCAGCTGCGAAGGACTGACTTCTAGATTTACTTCTTGTTGATGGTCTGTATTCCCCTGCACCTGTGTGACACACCTTTCTATTTCAGAATTGACCTGCTCAAGATATGCGGAGACATCGATTCTCGGGAAAATGGCTTCTCCCTTTCGGATGGCTGTGCCCGGCTGAATAACATTCCAGCTGTCTGCCTGTTCCCAGTCCTTGAAGAAATCTGTATCTCCCAGGAGGGGTTTGATTTTTCTCGGTACTCCCGGCATAAAGGGGGCGCATAAAATACCTAGGATCCTAATGCACTCCATAAATGTATAAAGCACCGTATCCAGCCTGTCCTGATTATCCTCACTTTTTGCCAGATTCCAGGGAGCTGTCTCATCGACATATTTATTGCACCTGCTGACAAACTGCCAGATGACCTCAAGCGCAGCCGCCGTATCACAGGCCAGCATTTTCTCTTCTGTCCCTTGTTTTACCCTGCTACTTAAATCTCTGATCTCCCTCTCCAGATCGGTATCTTCTCCGGGTTCTGGGACAATTCCATTCCGGTATTTTACGACCATGGCCAAGGCGCGAGACACAAAATTTCCGAGATCATTCGCCAGATCACTGTTTAATTTTTCGACCAGATCGTCCTCGGAGAAAGTACCGTCCAACCCATACTGTAGTTCTCTTAACAGGAAATACCGAATGGGATCAGCACCATATCTCTGAATCAACTGAAACGAATCCTGAACGTTTCCTCTTGACTTGGATATTTTTCCACCTTCTTTACTTAAGAACCATCCGTGGCCAAAAACCTTCTCGGGCAAAGGAAGATCAAGCGCCATCAAAATAATTGGCCAGATAATGGTATGGAAACGGACAATATCTTTGCCAACAAGATGAACATTGGCCGGCCAGTAAGTTTTGTATTTTTCGCCGTCAGGATAGCCCAGCGCAGAGATATAGTTGATCAGGGCATCGAGCCAGACATAGACCACATGTTTCGGATCAAAAGGGACCTTGATGCCCCACTGGAAGGTCGTACGCGATACACAGAGATCTTCAAGCCCGCCTTCAATAAACCGGATCATTTCATTTCTTCTCGAAGCAGGCTGAATAAAATCGGGATGGTCCTGAATATATTGCAGCAGTCTGCCACTGTATTTGGACATCCTGAAAAAGTAACTTTCTTCTTTCAGAAGTTCCACATTTCTTCCACAATCCGGATTCGGACATTTTCCGTCAACAAGTTTGTTCTCTGTCCAGAAAGTTTCACAAGGTGTACAGTACCAACCTTCGTATTCGGATTTGTAAATATCGCCCTTTTCATAAAGCCTTGTAAATATTTGCTGTACGACTTTGGCATGCCGTTCTTCTGTTGTTCGGATAAAATCATCATTGGAAATGTCAAGCAGTCTCCAGAATTCCTTAAATTTATCGACGATTCCGTCAACATATGTAAGCGGATCCATCCCGGCATTTTCAGCAGTCCGTACAATTTTTTGCGCATTCTCATCCGTCCCGGTCAAAAAATAGACATCATCGCCCTTCATTCTTCGCAGACGGGCCATCGCATCCGCAGCAATAGTCGTGTACGCAGTCCCGATATGAGGACTGGAATTGGGATAATAAATAGGTGTGGTAATATAATATTTCACAGGAATAGACCTCCTTTTATTTTCGGTAGACAATTCGTTATCATCAGCAGTTTCAAGGTTTGCTTTGTTTGCATTTTCTTAATAAATATAAGAAACTTCAGCAAATACTGTCAAGGCCAATGAGATTATTTCGACAAACTAAATATTATAATTTTGGATATCATGAATATACTATATATTTTTTGTGATAAAAAAGCGTTTTTAAAACTTTTCGCCTATTGACTTTTTCAGGCATGATTGGTAACATTAGGATGATATATGTCGAAACTTGTTGAGAAAGGGGATGAAAATTATGAAATCCACAGGAATTGTGAGAAAAGTTGATGAATTGGGTCGGGTCGTATTACCAATCGAACTTCGCAGAACATTAGGAATTGATGAAAGAGACGCTTTGGAAATATATGTTGACGAAGAAAAAATCATACTTAAAAAGTATGAGCCAGCTTGCGTCTTCTGTGGCAATGCTTCCAATGTTCAAGTATTCCGCGGAAAGAATGTCTGTCGTGAATGTGCCGCGGCAATGGGGGAAGCTGCTGCTTCAGAAAATAAGGCCGGTTGAACATCTGGCTTTCCAGACAGGAGGTAAATAGTTACTTCCTGTTTTTTTGTCCATTTTGTCACTTCTGATCCAGAAAAGCCTTATAAATCATACTTTTACTCATACCATATTTTTTAGCAACCATTTTCATTGCATCCTTGCGATCTTTGCCGTCTTTTTCAAATTTTCGGAGGTCCTCCATCCAAAGGGAAGGGTCCCCGGGATCAATGTTTTTTTCTGCAGGTGCCAGAATAATACAGCATTCACCTTTTACTGGTGCAAGCCGGAATTCCTGCAGAAGTTCATTTGCGAGACCCCTGTGTACCGTTTGGTGCAGTTTAGTCAGCTCCCTGGCTACTGCGGTCTGACGGTCCCCAAGAATCTCCAGAATGTCTTCCAGCGTTGCTTTGATCCGGTGAGGTGCCTCATAGAGAATAATGGTGTAAGGAATCTCGGTCATTTCTCTAAGGATTTTCTTGCGCTCTGTTTTTGTTGAAGGCAAAAATCCCAGAAAGAGAAAATTCTCCGCCGGCATTCCCGACAGAACAAGTGCTGTTAAAGCAGCATTGGCGCCAGGCAAAACGTCAACACAGATTTTTTCTTCCTGACAGCGGGCAATAAGTATATGACCGGGATCAGATATCCCGGGCATTCCCGCATCAGAGACCAACGCACCGCTTTTTCCTTCTTTTAAGAAGCGAACAATCTCCTCGGCACGCGATTTTTCATTATGGTCATGGTAACTTAAAAGAGGGGTCTTAATCTGATAATGATCAAGAAGTTTTCTCGAATGCCTCGTATCTTCCGCGGCTATAAAATCGACTGCTTTCAGTGTTTCGAGCACCCGAAGCGTAATATCTCCTAAATTGCCGATTGGGGTGGCACAGACATACAAAATCCCTGTTTGCGGCATGATATCCTCCGGTCGTCAGTCTTTACGAAGAAAAGCATTGCAGAAAAGGCAGCTTCCTTCAACGGGTTCGCCGAAATAAATATGGCAGACATGAAAACCTTCCTGATAGAGCTTTTCGAGATTTTCCTGTGCTTCCTTTTGGATTTTGGCTGCATTTTTCTGTACCCTGACCGTATCTGCCTCTGAGACGGCACAAAGCTGCCTTTTTAGTTTGACGTTTTCTTCTTCCAGATACTCAACATATTGCCTAAGGCTTTTTACTTCACTTAAAAGCGTTGAGATATTTTCTTCAACTTCCGTAATTGCCTGATATAGCTGGCCCAACTCTATTCCTCCGCTTCTTCGGCAACAAGTTTGCGCAATTCTTCTTGGCTCTCCTTATCATATACCTCAGAGAAAATTCGATTCTCTTTGGGTCCCTTATTTAATGTGTTGTGGCATTCATAGCAGCTATTCTCATATTTAAGACAGCACATCAGCCTTCCGCAGATGCCGGAAATTTTTGTCGGGTTAAGCGAAAGATTCTGATCTTTGGCCATCCGGATCGATACCGGTTCGAAATCTCCCAGGAAAGAGCTGCAGCACAGTTCCCTGCCACAGGAACCGAGTCCTCCGAGCATCTTCGCCTCATCCCGCACCCCGATCTGTCGAAGTTCTATGCGGGTACGGAATACGGAGGCCAGATCTTTCACCAGTTCCCTGAAATCCACCCGGCCTTCGGCTGTAAAAGAAAAAATAATCTTATTGCCATCAAAAGTATATTCCACATCAATCAGTTTCATCGGAAGCTGATGGGCATGAATTTTTTTGAGGCATATCTGAAAAGCCTCTTTTTCTTTCTTCTCATTGTTTTGATAGATTTCCTCATCTTCGGGTGTTGCTAAGCGCAGCACCTCTTTGAGCGGCGATACCACTTCCTCTTCGGAAATCTCTTTTAACGAAATGACCGCTTTACCGTATTCCATTCCCCGTACCGTCTCCACAATAACACCGTCGTTCGGCTTTATATCGAGGCTGCCGGGAAGAAAATAATAGATCTTGCCGGCTTTTTTGAAACGAATACCAACAACTTTAGCCAATATCGGTTCCTCCCAATTTCAAATGTTTTAGGGCCAGTACTTCCAGCGCCAGCCTGTGATTAACCTGTCTGCGGACGGCTTCTGTCATTTGTGTAATTTCTTTGAGAACCTGAGGTGACTGCTGCCCTTTAATCACCATTTCTTTCAGGACAACAGCCAGGACCTGCAGAAGAAGCTGGCCTTCTTCTCTTTCCATCGGAAAAAGCGCAAACATTTTCAGGAAATCTTTTTTTTCGATGGCCTCCAGATAGTTTCCCGACAGGCTCTTGATCCGGCTTAGACCAACCTCCTGGATTTTCCTTGCCAGATCTGGATCTCCGCCGCTAAGCCTGAAAGCATCCGTCTCCTCCAGCCAATCGCTTTCTGCCGGTGAAGAGAAATAGACTTCCTGAGCACGGCTCCTTAAGGTATTTATAATTCCCTCGGCATTTCCTGCACTTAAGACAATTAACGTATGATCCGGTGGCTCCTCGGCCAATTTAAGCAGCGCATTCGCAGCAGGGAGTGTAAGCTTGTCTGCCTGGTCAATCAAACATATCCGGAATTTCCCTTCATAGGTCTTACGATATAGTTTCCCCTGAATCTGAATAATCTGTTCGATGCCAATCGATGTCTTTTGCGGCCTGATCATATGAAAATCAGGGTGATTGCCGGATAACATTTTTTTGCAATCCGGACACTCCCTGCAGGGTTTATTTTCTTTTCTACAGTTTAACATGAGAGCAAGATCTCGAACAGCCCTTTCTCTTTCGATCATCCCGCTGCCGTGAAATAAGAGAAAATGGGCCAGTTTTCCTTCAAGCGCTGCTTTTGTTAATAATGTATAATTAATCCCCATGATCCTATCCACCTTAAATATTCACTGCGAGAATTTCTCCGCGTTCCGAACCATCCCACCCCTGCCAATTATACTCCCTGGCCCTGTTCAGATATTCCAGCACATAAGAGGTGATCTCTTCTCCTCCTGCAATAAGCGGGATGCCGGGGGGATAAATCGAAATAGTTTCTCCGGAAATTAAACCAAGGGCATCCTTTAGTTTCACCGGTTTCTTGGCTGCCAGCCATGCTTCCCTCGGCGTCAAATGCATCGGAGGGATAAGCAGAGTGGAGCCTGATCCGGCAGAATTCTGAGATTGATCCGTTCTTCGCTCCTTTTGCTGTCCTGCCAGCCCACGGTACTTGCCCGCCAGGTATTCCAGCGCCTTCGTCAAATGACGTACGTCCTCGGGCCTGCTGCCTGCGCCGAGCATAAAAAGAATATTTTCTTTGTCCCATAATTCAGGCTCAATCTGGAATACCTTTCTTAAAAAATCTACAGCTTCAAACGCAGTCAAGCCCAAACCCGAAACATTGATCAGAATTTTGGACCAATCAACATCATAAATACCATATTTCCCGGAGTCCTTACCTGTAAGTATCCGAAAAGGTCCCTCCAGTTTTTGGTGCAGCAGACATACTTCCACGTAAAGATCCTGCCAGATCTGTGTCTGTGTTAATCCTTCAAGCGCCGTTTCCAGAGAAGCCATCAGAAGATAGCTCGGACTGGAAGTCTGCAGAAATTCCAATGATTTTTTCAGGGCCGTACGGTCAACTCTGCTGCCCTGTACATGGAGCATTCCGGCCTGAGTAAGCGCCGCGAGGGTCTTATGGGAACTATGGAGCACCAAGTCTGCTCCTTCGGCTACGGCACCGGCAGGGAACAGCCCTCCCTGCAAATGGGAGCCATGGGCCTGATCCACCAGAATCGGAATAAACGGAGCATTCCCGTCCCTTTGCTTGATGATTGTTTTGAGATCTGTGACTGTTCCGTAATAACTTGGACTCGTCAGATGCAGCGCCCCAATTCCTGCCAGATCGTCGGAATATTCTACCGCATCCATTCCTAGCGCCAAATGAAAATCCGGATGAATAATCGGAGCAATATATTCGGGAACAACTCCCGACAGGATCAAGGCACCAAAAACTGACCGGTGCGCCCTGCGGTCAATTCGGACTTTTCTGTCTGTCAGCCGCATACCGGCCATCAGCGCGGCAAACATAGACTGGTTACCCGCAGTACCTCCGTTAATCAGAAAAAAGGTCTCTTCCGATCCATAAGCTTCCGCAGCTTTTTTCTGTGCTTCAGCGATAATCCCATGTGGATGGTGGAGCATATCCAACCCTGGAAGTTCCGTTAAATCATAATCCGGAAACATCATTCCGGACAGTAGTTCCTTACTGCCTTTATGACCAGGCGTATGAAACGAAACCATACCCTGCCCACAGTAGTCATCAAGTCCTTTTCTCAGTGAATCCACCGGGTTCCTCCCCACAATAGGTATCATTTTATTTTAGCATATTTTCACTTGTATTTCACCTTTGTTTTAGCGATTTGACTGTCCACATATGTAATCAGCAGACTGTCCGTATAGGACTTTCCGTATAAGCAGTAAATTCTCCTGATACGTTGGGGTCCGGACATCGGCTGTCATAATTTGTTCTTCACAAGCTGAGCAAATAAACTTTCCGGCAAGGCGAAACCCGTCATACAGACCATTTAAGGGAGTATTCCGGCACAGTGAACAACGTGGATAAATATTATGCATTGAGACTCATTCCTTTCGGTTAACCAGAATGCTTACTGTTTATTTAGTGCCTTGTCAACCCTAAAATTATTATATAATGGGATGAGATTTTTTTAAGGCAAGGAGCTGCAAGACAACGCAGTATTAAAAGAAATCTGCCGCCAGGATATTATAAGATCTAGGGTTGATATGGTACTTGATGCTTATAGTATATTCTTCCCTTAAAAAAGAGTTATTAGTACCCTTTTGCTGGATATGGAAACTAAAAAAAGAGGCTGCTGCGGCAAATGTTCATCATCTGCCTGCAGCAGCTTCCGTTTGTTCTCCAATTTTGCAGTGTTAGTTCCAATCCTGATCATTCAGGCGCTTGTATGATTTGTAGCGTTCTCCGGCAAATTTTTCGGCTCCTTTAAAAAGGTCTTCCGCCGTATCCGGGAAAGTACGAAGCAAGGAGCTGTATCTTACTTCAGACATGATAAAATCTCTGAAGGACGCTGATGGCTCTTTCGAATCGAGGGTAAACGGTTTTTCTCCTTTTTCGAGAAGATCCGGATTGTAACGGTACAGATGCCAATACCCGGCTTCAACAGCTTTCTTAGCCTGTGTGACACTGGTCGCCATACCGGAATGAATGCCATGGTTGATACAGGGTGCATACGCAATAACCAGAGAAGGTCCTTTGTACGCCTCTGCTTCCTGAATGGCCTTTAAGGTCTGAGTCATGCTGGATCCCAGAGCAACCTGGGCAACGTAAACATAGCCGTAGCTCATGGCCATCATGCCGAGATCCTTTTTGCGGATTTTCTTGCCGGCTGCAGCAAATTTAGCAATGGCAGCACGTGGTGTTGCCTTGGAAGCCTGACCGCCTGTATTCGAATAGACTTCTGTGTCGAGAACCAGAATATTGACATCATCGCCTGAAGCCAGGACATGGTCCAGTCCGCCGTAGCCGATATCATAAGCCCAGCCGTCTCCACCGATGATCCACTGTGATTTTTTGACCAAGTGATCTTTCTTCTCCCAAATCTTTTGCAGAAGTTCATTGGACTTCACATCGACGGAAGCAAAAGCGTCAAGCACTTTTTTGGCAGCGGCCTTGGAGGTATCTCCATCATTCATATTCTCTGTCCATTCCTGGAAAGCTGCTTTCATTTCCGCAGGAATATCCAGACTGAGGGCCTGCTTCATTTCGTCAGCCAGTCTGCTGCGCATCTGCTGAACGCCAAGATACATACCATACCCGTATTCAGCATTGTCTTCAAACAAGGAGTTGGCCCAGGTAGGTCCTTTACCTTCTTTGTTGGTGGTATATGGAATGGAAGGAGCACTGCCGCCCCAGATCGACGTACAACCTGTGGCATTTGCAACCATCATCCGATCCCCAAACAGCTGGGTTAAGAGTTTTACATAGGCAGTCTCTCCGCAGCCGGGGCAAGCGCCGCTGAATTCAAGCAGCGGTTTAACAAACTGACTGTTCTTCACGGAATATTTATTGGCAATTTTGTCTTCTTTACCGCTTAAAGCCACCGCATACTCCCAGAGAGGAGCCTGGACCGCGGTCATCTCTTCGACTTCCCTCATAACCAGCGCTTTTTCTTTCGCAGGACAAATATCCGCGCAGTTGCCGCAGCCTGTGCAATCGAGCGGGCTGACCTGCATGCGGTATTGGAGTCCGGCCAGATCTTTGCCGGCAGCCTTGACAGCAGCAAAAGCTTCCGGAGCCTGAGCCGCTTCCTGCTCATCCATCAGGAAAGGTCTGATCGCGCTATGCGGGCATACATAAGAACATTGGTTGCATTGGGTGCAGTTATCTTTGATCCATTCAGGAATCGCAGTACCAATCCCGCGTTTCTCGTAAGCCGAGGTCCCCAGAGGGAATGTTCCGTCCTCACGGCCTAAAAATGCACTTACCGGAAGTTTGTCACCTTCCTGGGCAGCCATAACACGCGCAACATCTTTAATAAAGGCAGGGTCTTTCTCATTCCCGAGGAAAATACCCTTATTGGCATCGGCCTCAGCCCAGGATGCGGGAACTTCAACTTGCACAAGTGCATTACATCCGGCATCGATCGCCTTATTGTTCATGTCAACGACTTCCTGTCCCTTTTTGCCATAGGCCTTAACAACCGAATCCTTCAGGTACTGAAGCGCATCCTCCAGCGGAATGACTTTGGCCAGCTTGAAGAAGGCCGACTGCATAATCATATTGATCCTGCTGCCGAGTCCAATTTCCCTGGCAATCTTGCCGGCGTCAATAATATAGAACTTGGCATTCTTAGCCGCAATGGCTTTTTTGAGTGCATCAGGAAGCTTTTCGTCCAGTTCCTCCACCGGCCACTGACAGTTTAATACGAACGTACCTCCAGGTTTCAGTCCTTTCAGCAGATGATATTTATCCACATAGGACTGGTTATGACAAGCAATGTAGTTCGCGGTATTGACAAGATAAGGCGCTTTGATCGGGGTTTTGCCAAATCTCAGATGCGATACGGTCGTACCTCCTGATTTCTTGCTGTCATAGGCGAAATAAGCCTGAGCATAGAGTTCTGTGAAATCTCCGATAATCTTGATCGCCTGCTTATTGGCACCGACGGTTCCATCCGCACCAAGTCCCCAGAACTGGCAGCTGATGGTTCCTTCAGGGGTTGTATCAATAAATTGCTTCTCTTCCAAAGAAGTAAACGTAACATCATCAATAATGCCGATCGTGAAACCGTGCTTGGGACTTTCCGCTTTCAGGTTCTCATATACCGCGAGGATCTGAGAAGGTGTGGTATCCTTGGAACCCAGACCATAGCGTCCGCCGACAATTACCGGTTTTTCGGCCTGCTTGGAAAAAACATCTACAACATCAAGGTATAAAGGTTCGCCAAGGGAACCCGGCTCTTTGGTACGTTCCAATACAGCTATTTTCTTGACTGTCTTGGGCAAAGCTGCGATAAAGTGTTCCGCAGAGAAAGGCCGAAACAAACGAACCCTTAATACACCTACTTTTTCACCCTGCGCTGCGAGATAATCAATCGTTTCACTGATTGTATCCCCGACAGAACCCATAACAATAATAACCCGCTCAGCATCCGGAGCTCCATAATACTGAAAGAGCTTATATTCACGTCCCGTAAGACCCTTATATTTTTGCATATATTCTTCGACAATCCCAGGCACCGCCTGATAAAAACTATTACTGGCTTCGCGAGCCTGAAAGTAGATATCGGGATTCTGGGCGGTCCCTCTGAGACAGGGATGTTCAGGATTCAAGGCATTGTCTCTGAACTGTTTCAATGCTTCCCAATCAAGCAGCGTTCCAACTTCTTCATACTCCGGCACGTTGATTTTGGAAATCTCATGAGAAGTCCTGAAGCCGTCAAAGAAATGAAGGAACGGCACTCTGGCTTTTATTGCAGAGAGGTGAGCGATGTAAGCAAGATCCATGGCTTCCTGCACACTTCCAGAACTTAACATCGCAAAGCCGGTCATCCGGACAGACATGACATCCTGATGATCGCCAAAGATGGACAAGGCATGTGCTGCAAGTGCTCTGGCACTGACATGAAAGACACCGGGCAGCTGCTCACCGGAGACTTTATACATATTCGGAATCATCAGAAGCAGACCTTGAGAAGCCGTATACGTCGTAGTAAGCGCTCCAGCCTGCAGCGAACCATGAAAAGCACCGGCGGCTCCGGCTTCCGATTGCATCTCAACTACCTTCATCGGTTGGCCAAAAATATTCTTACGGCCATACGCAGCCCATTCATCAACAAGCTCTGCCATGTCGGATGAAGGGGTAATCGGGAAAATAGTAGCTACTTCGGAAAACGCATATGAAGCATGCGCAGCAGCTTCGTTCCCTGACATTGTTTTCATTTTCGACATTTGTTTTCTCCTCCTCAATCTTCTTGTTTGTTTTTCTTTCGTAGAGATAACCCCTATCCGACCAACTAAATAAAAGAAACTAAAAAAATAACATTAACGGATTGAAAATGTTGCTTCGGCCAGTAGTATGCGATTAAGAGTAAACTACCTGGATTAGGCTACAAATACAGGGAACTATTTTTTTACGATAGTCCCCTGCTATTTTAGTATACTTTTTATTTCTTCTATTCGTCAAGCTTAATTTTGCTGCAAAAGGGCTTATTTAAAAAAGAATACTGTATTCAATCAGACAATTTATATTCCTATTAAATCAAAATCCGCTATTTTCAGGGCTTTCAGACTATTTTTGTATATTGCGCGAATAGTACTTGTAAAAATTCATAGCTTTTAGGCGAAATATACGATATTACAAGACACACTTTCAGATTTGCTTTAATCCAAAAATACTATCCATCTTACCCAGTGTAGGATGGATTATTTTTTTGTTTCGACTTAATTTACCTTACTTCGACCTTATATAATTAGTAAAATACTTAGAAGTAAAAAAATGGAGGTAATTAAATGTCGGATGAAGTAAAAGTTAAAAAACCCATTACAAAACGTTGGTGGTTCTGGATGTTCATTGTAATCATTGCTATTGCCGCCATAAGTAATCTAGGGTCTAATGACAATAGTACCGCATCCGCACCGACGGACAATCAAGCTAAACAAAGTGATCCTGCACCACCTACCACTCCAATGGTCGTAACCGTAGACAAACTAATTGAAGACTTGGATAACAATGCACTTAACGCCAGTAATACTTATAAAGATAAATATGTTGAGATAACCGGTCAATTATCAAATATTGATAGTAGTGGTAACTATTTTTCCATTGGCCCTTTGGATGGTAGTTTCTCGTTATTCAATGTCATGTGTTACATAACTGAAGAACAGAAAGCTACAGTAGCCAAATTTACAAACAAACAAAAAGTTACCGTGATTGGAACTATTACCGATGTTGGAGAAGTAATTGGTTATTCATTAGATGTTGAAAGCATAAAATAAAATATTACAGCCCTAAATGTAGCCATAAACGCAAAAAAGCCCCGAAGGATCTTATTCCTCCGGGGCTTCACTATTACTTCTGCTCTGGCTGTTCCAAAGCTGTACTCTTTCCAAAATAATAACCAATCACCGGCCCAACAATGGCCGTAAATTCAACCGGTATATTCTTTCCTGTTACTAGACAATAGCCGGTAAATAAAATATACGCTGCCGTCATGGTCAGCGCAATCGTTTTGCGAGTCTGAATTTTAGGCATTTTATTTACCTCCCCTGACAAATTTTTATAACCTGGGCACAGGTATCGTATCGGTCAGAGCCAACGATATTTACGCAATTTGCGGCCGGCTTTTCACTGCTGCCAACTACATAAACATTCTGTGCTGCAGCCAGGGTGTCGGTAGCAACTGTATTGAGATGATCTACCGGAGCAGCTAAGTGATCAGCTAGGTACCCGGCAGCTCTTTCATCCGGACCAGGGTTACATAAGATTAAGTTTTTAATCAATTCCTTTTCCTCCTTTATACGTACAGCTGTACCTACGGCGTTTTTAATTCCCAGCCAAGCGGCCGGATCAATGTCATTTCTGAGTTCCCAAGGACCTTTTCTAACTTCAAAATGCAAATGGGCTCCTGTTACTTGGCCGGTTGCCCCCATGATTCCGAGCCTATCACCTTCCTTGACCGTCTGACCTCTTGCGACATTAAAAGAGGACATATGAGCATGGATAAGGTCGTATTCATTTTGGTATCTAAGTATAATGTAATTACCCCAACCCGGAGGATCAAAGCCCTTGGCAATGATAATGCCGGGAACTGAAGCAAGTATTGTCGGATCACTGGATACCATATCTATGCCGGAATGATAACCCTTTGCGTAAGTAAACCCTGCCGGCGGAGGAGTGCCATAGGCTTTTGTTATTTGAGGGTTTTTAAGTGGCAACATAGTTATCACTCTCCTTTCTCCTGCAATTGGACTAGAACCTTTTTAATTGCTCCAGGCATCGGAACTCCCAGAATCCCTAGATTCTCAATGATGGATAACCCTTCCCGGGCTATATAAAAATAAAGGGCCAACATTCGGAATATTGGCTCTTTATTCCCAAGCAGCTGATCCAGCATGACTGCGATTGCAATGACAACAATTATGATCCCCTTCCGGATCCCGCCCCAGAACATAATCTCACTATCTACCTTTTTCTTTTTCCAAGCTCCCAGGAACCCTGTTACATAATCGATAATCATAAATGTAATAAGCACACGCAGCGCTACATCCCACCCTCCCAACCAGTAGCTTATGAAGGTTCCAACAGCGGCCACAAATGAGCTAATACTTATTTCTTTTATATCCAAGATAACTACCTCCTTTCGGACATAAAAAAATACACCTCATCGGGTGTTAATGGACCTTTAACTGATTAAATTATTCCTTGACTAATATACCTCACCTTCGGTCTTATCAACGCCACCTGTCTTGTAGTTCCTCCAGCCATCCAACTTGTCGGCGTTGCTCCTGTTTCTAGTTGGGCTTTAATGACTGGTACTTCGCTAGGAACAATGGCATCAGAACCATTAGATTTAGCTGAAAGTAGTTTTACTTTTGTACAATTACTTGGGGTGGTTATTGTTTTACTCATAGCTCCTTCTGGCGAAGAAGTATAAGAGATATAACTACCATCAGAAGCATAAAAGAAAAAACTACTAGAGGCATGAAGATTGCTTGTGACCGAATAGGTATATTGTGTATTCGGTAATACCTCTATAAATCCTACTGTTCTAATTCTACTGGCTGAGGTTGCGGGTTCTCCGGTAGTAGTACCAAGAGTTCCCTGTTCCCATCCTGATACATCAGTAGGACAAATATTTGTACTCTGTCTCTCTGGCACAGCAGGGTAATTATTCAGGTACTCATTCAAGAGCGCAGCGTCTGATGGGTAGTCATTTGAGATGTGGATTTCGTCGATCATTGAACCTAAAGCATATGCTACTTGCGACGCATGACCAGCAAAAGTAATTACGGAATCAAAAGCAGAAGGTAACGCAGGATTGACAATAGTCGCTTTTAAAACTGCATCAATAAAAAACTTAACTTCAGCGGTGCTCCATTTTAGACATATTAAATGCCAACCTTCTGGAGTATTTGAATCTGGTACTGACACATACGCCATGTCTGTTCCAGCGTCATTCTTACCGGCAATATACCAATTAGACGCCTGATCGTGGGATATAGCAAGTCCTGTGCCACCTATTAACCTATTAACGCTAAAAATACGAGTATGGTTATTTGCAATATTTCTTCTTGACGCGGGATTAAAATACACCCACATCCTGATACAACCACTTGCTGGCGTTAACCCCCCAGGAGTAGTTATAGAATACACTTCCGCATTGCGTGTACCATCGACAAAGTTTGTTGCATAGGCTTTAGTTTCAAGTTGAGGAAAAGCAAAGTAAGACGAGCCAATAGCAGTACCGCCAGAAACCCACTCCGCGCCATATAATCCTAATGTTAAATATGTGTTTCCAGCGTTATTGTTTGCCAAAACAGCAGTAACTTTATACCAACCATTTCCAACTGCTGTCAATGTGGGTGTAACACCAGCGGTTGCGTATATTGTTGGTGTCGTTCCCCAGGTTATTACTATATCTGTGGTCAACACAGTGCCACCAGTATAACTAAGATATAACTGTGTTTTTGCATAACTGCCTTGCTTTACATATACAGACCCTACACGTTGCACAGAATCATTTGGCACAGAAATTTGTTGAGTAATGTAACAATTACGAGTATTATCGGGGTCGGTGACAAGCCATGCCTTATCTCCGCCAAAAGGATCAATTTGCCCCCCCTGTACTATTGTATTTGTAACTTTTGCCCAAATAGCATTACTGAAATCCAAAGGTTTAGATAGTAAATTTGTCGTACTCTCTTCCACCCACACAGGATTTGCTGGCTGAATAAGAATACCTCCGTTGGCGTTGGCAAACTTAGCATCACACTGAGCAAGTGTAAGGTTATCTAACCCAAGAGCCGTCAGGTCTACCATTACGGCACAGTCCCAATATTCTGTGTCTGTAACATTACTGTGGTCGAAAACAAAACGTATGCCGCCCTTTCCAGCAACAGTAGTTTTAATTACACTTAATGTCTGCCAAACTCCTGTAATGGAAGAAGCGCTCTTGCCAACCGGATTAGTCCAATCATTATAATCATAAATATTCAAATAGGCAGTTCCAGACGTATAAGCTGAAAGATATAACATAGTCCTACAGTAAATTTTATGACCATCAGGAAAAGGTACGTCTATCCTCGCGCCACTACTATATGCAACATTGGCAAATTTTAAACTTTTAGTTCCCTTATAAGCATAATCAGTAGAAACTACTCCAGTATTTAATACCCAACCTGTCGTCGATGTTTCAAAATCGCCTGTGGATATAGCATTTTTAATTAACTGTCCAAACTCCATACGTGGAGTATTTTGAGGGAATATCTTACCAGAGAGATTTAATCCAAACCCTGCCCTAGTTAGTGAGGCAGGATAGATATTCGGAACTGGTCTTTTACTTTTAGGTGTTATCATTACTGACCACCTTCCTCCGGTGTAGGTTCAGGCATAGAATCAATAGGAAGAACTAATGCAGAAATCTCAGGGAAATTCTTTCTTAAATCAGGAAGGAAGATATCTTCAGTATACTGTCTTGCTACAACTGCATCCGTAGTTCCAATCTCAATAACTCCTTGTGATACCAGAACTTCATTGTCGTCGTACACTTTAGTAGTAGCTTCACAAGATTTTTCTTTAACTTCGACAATAATATCATATCTCATGATCATCTCTCCTCCACTCGCACTTCGTTGTTAGCAGCAGCTACAAAGTATATAGGCAAATCTCCAACAGCAAACGACTCTGCCTCTCCTGGTTGTATCGGGATTCCCGTTAAGGTTGTAACTCCTTCTGGACCGTAATAAACGGGTAGAGTCCCTACATTAACAACCTTCATAAATACCCTAGACGCAAGCCGGGAGGCTCCCGCAAATAGTGAGGCTGCTACAGTTCCAACAGTCTTTGCTCCTACTAGAGGGGCATTGATTACGTTCGCAAAACTCCTTGCTATAAAAGACATGCTCCAATCTAAATTCCACGTATTCCCGTCAAAAACAAATTTTTTCCCGGTATCCAATTCTTCACATTTGGCACCAGGTTTCACTCCTGTAGTTAGTTTTGTATCGGTAGATAAGCACTGGTAATATTCTTTTATAATTGACTGAAAGGCCATTGTCATTCCTCCCTTTATAAATTATATTTTGCTTTTTCAGCGTCACTCCAAGAAACACATTCCTGGACATACAAAAGGTATGCTTGGTACTCCATATTATTGGGGTCTAGCATACCTAACCGTTGCATTTGAAATTCATTGTCAATGCTGTACCGCTCCCTGATTTTTGCTACTACCTGAGCGTTGATTGATTCCTTTGTTGGCGTCGGTTCCTGAGGCTGAGAAAAAGTTCCGCCAGCATAAGTCCAATTCTGCTCAATATTATCCGGACAAGATATAAATTGCTGTTCGATCTCCAAAACAAAACGACCGGCAGGATCAACCCCGGTCGTTTCCACCACTATTCCGTTTTCAATTCTTGCCCATTTCACCGCTTACACCTCCACCCATTCGACAATTACCACCCCAGCATTACCACCATAAGCGTTGTTAACACTGCTAACGGCAATTGCCCCTTTGCCATATGGATTATATATACTACTCGTTAATTCTATTGCGCTATTACCTCCATTAAAGCCCGCAAAAAAACTGCCTTCATTACCTTTTAAATTTAAATCGCCATTACTACCGTAACCCCCATAACCACCCCTAGCAACGCCAGTTACCCATAAATAACCGCCACTTCCGCCCGTTGCCGAACAATGAGTTCCAAAGGAGCTTGTACCGCCAGCATTCCCATTTGTTGTAGTACCATATGCAGGAGCAACACCACCTGCACCAATAGTTACAGTAACCGCATCATCTTTTGTGAGGGATAATGTTTTTATAACTATAGCACCCCCTCCGCCGCCGCCAACACCGTTGGATGCATCTCTTGCGCTACTACCGCCGCCACCAACAACAGTGACTTTATAAACGCCAGTTTGTGGAGCGGTAAAGGTACCATCCGCGGTAAAGATCTGTTTTCTAAACCTCGGCACTTCAGGGCTGATCTGGAAGTTTGTACCGTCATAAATAACCGTAATAACTCGACCAACTTTTATATCGCCGTCCTCCAAGTCGCTGCTTACTTTTTTCTTAATGGCTTTTGCACCCAGGCTATTTACATTAAGTGTACATGCTCCCGTGTTGGCTACATCAGCCTTAATTCGTACCGTAAGCCCTGCAGTATAAGATGTAATTACCCCAGTCAGAGTAACCGCATAAGCATCAGATCCGGAAGAGCTAGCAGCATATATTGTGGAGCCGGTGAGAGCCTCGACAATCCCGTCCTCAATATTATTCATATATGCTGCGCTGGTTGGAGTGCCAGGGTTTGTAATTGTTCCCTCATCCGGTGTAAATGTATATTGGGTATTGTTTTGATCTCGATATCTTCTAATAAACTCAACTACTCTATCAGTCCAAGTTCTTCGCGTATATGCCATATTTTCATCCCTTTCTTAAAGATAAGTAGGGTCTTGGCCACAATAATATGTTCCACAATACTTTAGGTAAGCTTTTATTTTATTGACCATAATATAAAGAGCTAATAAGTTGCTTTCCAACCTATTAGCGTCTGTATAATCAAACGGGTCTAGCGTATGCCAATCGGTTTTAGGTGTTATCCATCCCAAAGGTTCAAAAGTAGCATTTTTCAATGCTAAAACATTTTGTTCAATTCGATTTAAGCTATCATAAAATTCAAAAGATGTAATATCACGGTTTGTAATTGACGTTAGCCCGGTAATTGAGGCATAGGTATTTATTAAATCAACCATTGCATTTATATTACCTTCAACACGGTTTAAATCTCCGTAATTATAATAATTATTTGCCGTCCAATCGGTTTTAGGCGTTACCCAAGCCATTAAGATCCCGCCTTTCCGTTTGTTTTTCCATCGAGATATCCCCGAAAATTAAACTCTTGCTTCGTGATTCTTACTTGTTTATTCTCACTAAATTCGTCTTCAACCGTAACTATATCCCCCACTGCTATAGCTGGGTTCATGCGCCAGTTTATTTCATAAAGGAATCTTTTCTTATACTCAGCCAAAATCCAGGCTGCTACATTGGCCGCATGGGTTGCATCGGTGATCAGGCCGTTATTGACTGTGATTGATAAGGTTTGCTCGTCCGCTGCCTTGGAAGGATCGACATAGGTATAAACTGTATTGCCGTTATCAATATAAATTGTATTGATTAGGACATCCAGGGTGATCTTAGGCGAGTTAAATACATTGTCAAAGTCTATTGTTTCATCTAAGGCTGTATCTGATAGCTGTTTTATAATCGGCTTTCCTGTTACCCTGTCAGAGTAAACGGCTGCCATTCCGGCTATCGCAATAAGCTGCAATGCCTCTCTGTGGGGCATCTTTTCAAGGGAGCCTGAGGAGGTAATACTTTGCAAGGCTGTATCAATTTCATAGTCAGTAATTCCGGCAGAAGTAAACACTGCCTGCGCTATATTGTAAAGAGTAGCTCCTGAGTATGTTCCTCCGGCAAAGTTATCCTGAGCCAAAAGGTCCATGACATCATAAGCAGTAAATGATGCCGTCATGGTCCCCTCATCTGACTTCCATTCACTTAAATAAAAAATACCCATTGGTATATATTCTGTATCGCCGGAAGCCTTTAAGACGCCCAAATAAGGATTGATTTTCTGTTTTTTCTGTAGTGCTGGATATACACCGGAGAGATTAAGTATATTAAACCGTTTGTCTTGGTTATCTAATGTCATTTTTAACTCGTTAGCAGTGACTTGATTGCTTATAGTGTCTAATTCCTCCAGGATGCTTGCGTTAATTATTTCCTGCCCGGTATATTGATAAACAATGCCAAAACTGATTTCTGCTACCCTGGCCCTCCGTGATCCCGTTGCCCATTTAGTTATGGTCACTACTATTTTGCGGTAATTGGAAAATGTATGTTCCAAGAGATATTTACTAAGAGTGTTGCCGGTTACAGTCTCAGTGTAAAGCAAAACATTTGAGCTATTATAAAATCTAATTGTAAAATCTGAGGCATATTCATTGGCCTTAGTATCAAAAAACAGCGTAATTCCTACACTGCTATGGTCTTTTGAAAACTGCATTGTGATAACTTGGGGGGTACTAAAGGTTCCATCTGCTCCGCATATTGCGTTACTCCACCACCCTACCTGATAACCTGTTTCTATTGGTTTAGGCGGGAGGACAAAAGAGCCATCTAGCTTCCAGTAGTTTGGTTCTAGGGTTGCCAGTTTACCGGATAATTCCGTTACGGTATCAGATATTTGAGCCTTTTTGCTTATACTGGCCTCGCTGGTTACAGTTGTTGTGGCGTCCGGTGAGGCATCTATGTCTACTATCTGAAATTCTATCTTTGCCTTGGTCTGACGGACAGGTGCATATACAGCTTCTTTAAATTGTGTTGATACAGGTATCATAAGCCTTACCTCTCAATCAAACTAAATTTTACACCTTTCCAGTACATCAGTCCGTTTTTATACCTTAACCCTTCAATATTTCTATCTCCGCAGTAAAAGGTTCCGCTTTTCATTGTATTGTCCTGGGGGTCGGGGTATTCCACTGTAAAAAATACTGGAGCAACCAGGTTCAACATTTGGCTTAATTGCTCCCTAGTCAAACGTCCTGCAGCAAGTTCAATTTTTCGCTTTGTAGCAATACGCTCTATAATCATAGTCCCATTTGCGTTACGTCCAGCCTGAGAAATGTCCATAATAGACACATTATAAACAACAATAGCAGGCAACTCCGTATTATTAATTTTAATCACCGCCGCCCCTCCTTTCTTAAACTGGCTTAATAATTACCTTGCCGACTCGCTGATCTTCTTTCGACAAATAAGGCCTTAGGATTCTGCCAAGAGTTGTCCCGTCGATCTGCAGAATAACATCGCCACTTTGATTTTGATTACCTTGAATCATTTGCATAACTGCCAGGAAGGCGCTACCAGTTTCCTCCTGGACAATTTGTCTAATAAGATCCTCCGGAGCTTCTAGGTTACGGCCGCTGCGCTGATCGCCAAGAACTGCCATGAATTCGCTGTTCGGAGGGATTACTGCGCCGGTTGCCAATTTAGGAATATTCGGTATAGTGAAAAGCTGTACATTACCAGCTGGGACTATCTGCTTTCCAGCTATCTTTATTTCATCCCAGCTGAAACGCATTTTTGAATTTACCCAGCCGATAAACTCGTTAAACAATGCAATAGCGGTATTAACGGCATTTTTAAATGTCTCAGCAAATCCGTCTTTGACTCCTGCCATTATCGAAAGCCATTTTTGTTTGGTAAACCATGGCGTGACGCTTGTCTTCCACCAGTTTGGAAGCGTTGTATTCCACCAGGTACTTATTCCAGCCCAGCCGTTCCCCCACCAGGTTTTTACGTCTGTCCATAGCTGCAGCCATCTTTCTTTTGTAAACCACGGCTTTACATCCTGAGTCCACCAAGTTGAAATTCTTGTTTTCCATTCACTGATAAAGGTCTTAATCGATTCAACAGCATCTCTGCCGAGAATTACAATGAATACCGCTTCGAGCATTTCTCCAACACCCTGCAGCATCAATTTTGCTCCTTCGAGAGCCATACCCCAGTCGCCAGTCAAGATACCGCATACAAGCAACAACAGGCCTGATAACACATCAAGAGCCCCTGCAAACTCCATAACAACACCAGCTATTATATCTAACGCCTTATTTTTAATAAACTCACCAATCAATTTTCGGACAGGTTCAAGCTTTTCCCAGACCTTCCCTAAAACTTCTTTAAATCGACCCAAAGCGCCATTCAGGTTTTCAATATACGGAGAAAGTTCTGCAAGGTCTGTTTTGAGTCCATTTATAAATTCCTGTATTTTAGGATTAATCGATATGTCGACATTGACTTCATCTTGTGATCCTACCGTATCAATTCCGAAGTCAGTACCAGAAACTACATCACCCATGCCATCAGCGGTATTCTTGGCCAAGACATTAAGCTCATCAAAGTTGGCCAGCGAGTTATTCAGCTCTTTGTTAGTCTTTTTACTCGCATCACCTACTGCCTTCGTTGCTTTTGCAAGACCGGTTTGGGACTTCTGGGCAGCCGTCCCGCTAGTGGCAATCTGTTTTTGAGTATCGGCTTGCTTCCCAAAGATAGCAGTCGAAACCTGCGCAAAGATATTTGCCAGCCTGGTTAACCCTTCGATAATCGCATTGATTGAAGGAAGAACCGCCTGGGCTAGTGGGATCAGCGCATTGCCGACTGCTATCTTGAGGTTATTGAAGTTGAACCCGAGCCTTAAAACCTGTCCGGAATAAGATTCGGCAATCTTCGCCGCGTCACCGGTCTGGAATTTTGTTTCCTCCATGATACCGAGAACTTCAGCCTGGATCTTCTGTTGCTTGGTTAGATCATTGGTGGCCACGCCAATACTTTTGGCATAGTCCTCCCACATTTTTGCCACGTTCTTTGTGACGCCGGCATTATCGACCAGGATTGAATTCTCATTTTTCAAACCCTCAGTAGCCATTTCAACGGCTTCACCCATTGTATAGCTTGCCTGCCGGCCAAACGCCGCACTGTCCTTTAAGGCAATGAGTACTTGCTGGATCTGGCTGTCATCATAGCCGCGAAGGGCAAGATTCTTATAGGCTGTTATGGCCTTTGTAGCCGGTATCAGACCATCAGAAACGTAGTCATTGATAAACTGCTGGGCCTTAGCAAAGCTCCGTCCCTGGCCCTCCATGATACTCTGGAGGCCCATCATGGCATTAGTCAGATCCGTTGCGGCCTTGATTGATGCTTTTCCGAAATCAACTATTGCCTTAACACCGAAAGCAAGGCCTGCAGCTGCTGCAACACCTTTGAGAGAGGACGCAATTCCTGTTAAACCACTGGAGATCTGTTTAGTTCCAGTATTAAAGCCTTTGGTATCAATCCTTGTATCTATCCGAATGCTGCCATCATATCCTGCTGCCAATGATTTCACCTCCTATGCGAAAGTAATAATCATCGGCACTCAGGCACTACTTGATTATTTCTGTATTGTTCAATTTGATTTCAAAAGTCTTTTTACACATTCGACCTTTACATTTTACAAATACGCCCTTGCAAACCGCTTCATCAGAATGCTCGATCGGCATTGTGTATCCACAGTAAGGGCATTTTATCTTTTTGATAAGGCATCACTCCGCCTCGTTTTTACCTTGTTTTAGTAGCCTCATAAATTCACTTGCCACTATCTGTTCTTCAGTCGTCCGTACTTCCGGAACATCCACAATATCCTGAATCCGGTAATATAGTTCTTTTTCTTCTTTGGTAAGCTTTCCAAGATTCTTCTGCCGGCGCAGGTGAATGAGCCGGTGGAAGAAACAATCTTCTCTTAAATCCAGGAACATATAACAAAACTTCCACCAATGTAAATAATCCACGATTTCAAGGTCAACGCCATGGCTTTGCTTTATTGCTGAGTAGATGTATTTGGCATCCTGATTAAAGCTATACAGCCGACCGGCGCCATCACTATGTGTCTCTTCAGTCTCCGGATCTTCCCCGCAATCAAGAAATTTTACTCCGAGACGGCAGGCCTCATTAATATTCTCCGGAATCTCTTTATACAAAAGTTCAAGCATAACCATTTGCTTTTCGTAACTGGTCAGCTCCGGATCCTCAAAAGCCAGGATTATATTGAGGCATGTCCGGAAGTCAGTATCCAAATCATAGACCACATCATCGATCTCGACTGCTGTAGGCAGCTGCTCAGTTAAGATATTCATTATTTCATCACTTTGGCCGCTGCTCTTCGCTGCGCTCTGTTACCTGTGTATTTTTCAACTTTACCTACGCGGCTTTGCTGGATATACGGTGTAATCCCATTCAAAAACTGCTCAAACATATCCAGGGTATTTGCGTTTCCAAAAGCAGCTTGACTGGTTCCTTTTCCAAAGACATGATCAATTCTTTCCCGAAGGAATTCGCAGATTTCTTTCAGTAACGCCAGGCTTTCTCCCATATTTTTGGGGATATTATAGGAATCCAATTCTGTGTTCTGGTTGAGTATATCGATCTTTTGCATATACTCTTTTTCTTTGCCCTCAAAATCACTGATGAGGCCATAAAACCGTTCAACAAAAGCCAGGTCATTGGGATTAAATTCAATTACCCTGCTTTCATCGTCATTGACCTTTAATCTGATTGAGCCGGTATCAATCCTAAGACTTTGCACCTTTCTCATCCTCCTAAAGAAAGGCCCCACACAATTGTAGGGCCCTCTCTCTTATTTGGTTATGCAGCAGCGAATTCTTTAGTTGTCGGGTTGAACGTCCCAATCTCGGGATCCCCGTTAAGGTTCAGCGTGAAATTGATCTTGGCCGTTTCACCACCGGGCCCACCAAAATCATCAATCTGAACGGAACAAGCATTTCTCTCCGCAGGGTATGATCCGGCAGTTGCAGTCTCGTAAAGATAAACGATGCAGACTTCACTTTCTGCATCAGCGAGCACTTTCCGATTTTTCCTGATCGTATCCACAAAATCGAATACAGGATCCCCTTTGATCGCTGTCATTGGAGTCGGAATATTAACCTTGTAGCTTTCAACGTTCGTTGTTCCGCTGTCCTGGCTAATATAGACCTCCTCCGATGTCTGCGGATTATAGGCAATTGTCTGCTCAGTGACACCGTCGCCAATAAGACTCCACACCGGAACTGCTTTAGTACCGGTATTCAGAAATGCCGCGATCTGGCTTCTTTTAATCTTCCCAGACATAGTATCATCCTTTCTTCTTAGTAAATTTCAGTTTGATCTGCACCTGGTAAAGACCGGTGCCGTCCTCGTCGATATCAAACAGCATGGCATTAGATACCTCAATGCTTTCCACATCATAGCCTGTTGGCAATTCAGGGAAATTATCGGCATCGTTTTGCTCATCCAGCCAGTCTGATAAACCCTCTAGAAAATCGTAATTGTCCTGACGGTCTACTTCGTTAGCTGCTGCTTCTTTGGCATAGAAAACATAGTTGTTTTCAAATGTCTTGTTCCCAATGATGTCGGTAACGGTCTTGCCATTCCCGGAAGGCGCAAGGGCATACTTTGAAACGACGGTACCGGCCATATCCGTTGCCAGCGGTTGGAGATTCATACCCTCATAGGTCTTAAGATAATCCTGCAAAGCTTTGATAATACTCATGATCTGTTTCTCCTCATGAATCTTCTTACATTAGCAAGGATTTGACTGAGCTTATCCTTCTTCATCCGCTCAAACCAGAACGCCCCGCGTTTCGGTGCCCCGTGCTGCTTCAGGTCCTCATCAGTCAGCTTTTTAGGTGCCCTGCCAATCATGACCTTGCCATAATATTGATACCGGGCATACGGAGCATTCCAGACAACTTCACCGCGGCCTGGGATTGTTCCCAGTGCACCGGTTTTCTTCAATAGGCCGCTTTGGAACGGTGTATAGGGATCAGATAGCCTTAGTACTTCGTTATCGACATATACCTGGGCTTCATCGTAAGCACCTTGCCACTCATCCACAAAGTCAGGATTCCACTCAAGCTTAGCAATTGAACCCTTTGTATTGAAGACGGCGCCCCTGGGTGTCACGATCCTGATGTCTTTATGGCTCATTTCCCTGATACCTCCCAGTGCGACATTTCGCCGCCGTAATCCCGGGTATCAACATTTGAGATCGTCAGCACGTCATCAAACAGTTTAAGCTCACTGGATGACTTGACGACCTCATAATCAATATCTCCAAGAATAACGGTGTCGCCGCCTTTTAGCGTCCAGCACCCGGATCTGTCAGTCAGACTTTCCCAGGCTTTTGGCTTCACATAACCGGCACCCGCTGAAAAAGGAATAATCAGCTGCAGACCATCCACAGCTGACTCTCCAGTCTTCCGAACAACGGCCCCTTTTGAGCTGTTCCAAAGGACACCAGCGATCACAGTTCTATGCCACTTCTCAGCGCCGTTGTCCATGTATTTGTTGTAGATCGTCACGGTATGCGGAAACATCAGCACCACCTGACCCTTCGGACATTCGGCAGATAAAGCTGAGCGGCATCATAGAGCCGGTCATCATCAGACTTGGTTTCCTTCTGGTAAGACTTAGACCAGGGGCCCACTGATTGACTGACAACGTCACCGCCCTGCTCATTAGTCTGCCATGCCTCAGCGACGGCGCAGGCAGCCATCTGGACGCTGGCGCTGTCCGGATCGAGATCCACGCCCATACGGTCCAGATAGCTGCTTGCCCGGGTAACTAGCCTGCCAAAGTCGGCTTCGGGTATGGATTTACCCTTATATGTCTCCGTGTAGAACGTATAATCAGCATAAGCCATACCCTAACTCCTCCCTTATCCCAATGCTCTGACGGCCAGTTCCGGATACATGGTTTTGTACCCGTACAGGACATCCATGGAGAGCATTTCTTTTTTGTACTTCATGTCATAGCCGCGAACCACGCGCAACGTGACGCCGTTATATGAAGTCACATAGGCTTCAACGCCAGCCGGTGCCGAAAGTGGTCTCGTCACAAAGGCAAAGGCATTCGGATTGAACGCAAGGTTTGCCGTGTGATTAGCCACGAGGGTAACAGCAGTGTCATCGGCAATAGCCGGAAGCGCCGGGTAAACTTTGACTTCTGCAATTGCATTCGCAGCAGCTGCAGCAGAATCCTCAGTAACGGTGTAATTCTTAGCGCTGATCGTGATGATATCGCCCTTGACGAACTTACCGACGAGCGCCGTGCCATCAATAGCCAGCTTAGTAGCTCCAGCCAGCACCGCGCCATTGACTTTCAGTGTCGTGGCTGTCGTGATCCCAGTCGCATGGGCTTTGACATCCTGGGACATGAAGTTATCCAAGCTAAAGATCCGGCCAATCGATCCTTCGCGCAGCGCTTGGGTAGTACCGGATTTCTCTGCATTGACAATCGCATCGATCGTCGTAAACTTGGCATCAGCATTCGGATCCCATACCGCGATGCGCCCAAGGACCGGAACCTTATTAGTGTTCAGCGCAAGCCTGACATCCGAAAGGTCCGTCAGTGCATCCGGAGTCGTCCCGGCAACCCCGCAGGTGTACGGGATGTCCTTGTACAGGAAAAGGCCATCGGAATTGATCTTTTCAGCCAGGGCAATAGCTGCCGGTTCCAAGAACAATCTGTTCAAGTCATCGACATTGACAGCACGCTGGATGGCACCAAACTCGACGTCTACTGTTGCGAGTTTGTCCAGGGTTACTTCAACGGACTGTTCCGTTACTCCCTGGGCTGTAACACCGGCATTTTCGTCAAAATCATTTGCGGTCAGGATAACCGGTTTTTTAACCTGGATCGTTGCGCCTTTGCCCGTCACGAATTCCTGAGAATAGTCTTTGTGAATCAGGTTCGGGAAAACAAGGTTGCTGATCAAACGTGGCAGTACCTGCCTTGCGATCTCTTTAACGGTAATAAAAGTGTTGCTCATGTTCTATTCTCCTTTGCTTTTTAAATTTATTTTTTAGGTTCCATGACGGTTTTGTAATACTCTTCATCAGACATCTTGTCATATTCCGGATTGCCCCCGGGCTTATGCTCTCCACTGCTGTTTACCCTAAATGAGGATTTGTTCGGATCATCATCCCCGGATTTTGAGTCTTCGAAGAGGTACCCGTCACTCGCTTTGAGCTTTTCAAGCTGTTCATTCAATCCGAGGATTGCATCCCCGTCCAATTTAATAAGGGACATGTCCAGAGCCGCCTTTGCCAGCTTCGGATTCTTGGTCTTTGCGGCCATTAGAGCTCTTTCGACCGCATTATCTAACCTCAGCGCATTAAGTTCCTTGTCAGCGTCGGCTTTGGAAGTCTCATATTTGGTTTTCCAGTCATCAGCTGCTTTCTTGATGCCTTCGACATCCATACCTTTAAAGGATTCGATCTGCTTGTTGGCCTCCGTCAGCTGAATGTTGATGTTCTTCAGTTCAGTTTCTTTGGTGTCAAACTTCTCCTTGGAAACGTATCCGCCATCGGCCAGATTAGCAAGCTTAATTGTTTTGGCACCTTCAAGTACTTTCTTGAAATCATCAAATGAGAGTGCTTTGTCTCCAAACAGGTCCTTTAAAAAATCCATGTCCTTTCCTTTCCCTGCTGATTTGGTTTAAACGCCGGTTCACTCCGGCACTGCAGGCCCTGAATTTTAAGCCCGACAGGGTAGGGCATTTTAGGCAATAAAAAATAAGCCTGTTTAAACGTCAGCGCTTCATGACGAGGGTATAAAAATACCACCTGATCAATTATGACCGGTGGCTTAAGCCTCAATAATTACTGTTTCAGTCTCCAAGGCTTTGTTGAACTTATCCAATGCATTTTTCTGTTCTTCGGTTGCCGAATACCCATCTTTAAAGACGAGACGTTCATTCTTAAATTCGACTACCCCAAACAAAACATCCGGAAGCGGAACAAGCATACTATAACCCCCTCAAGATTTCTTTGAATATACGAACTGCTTCCTTTGCAAGTCTTCGCGGGTGAAACTCAGAAACAGCTTCCGCCAAAAATTCTTTGCTGTTTACGGTTGCATATTCAGAGAGGTGCTTTTTAATTATAGCATCATTATATGGTAAATTACAGTTCTTCAAGGCTTCGGTTTTGACGATTTCTGATATTTCCCCAGCTTTTACTGCGGACAATGCAGATTGGAGATCCGCCATATTTGCGCCGGTTTTTGTAACTCCATATTTTTTCAAAGTTGCAGCGTATTCAGCCAGATGGGCAGCCTCGTGTTTTGTTAACCCGTAAAGACCTTTTTTAGGGCTCCAGAATTTTAACTTAACCTGTTGCTCAATCAATTTATTTATGCTGTTAATATCTTTTACCGCTGAGGGTGAGAATGTTAATCCGGCATGAATAACCCCATTTCTGACCCTTAACGATGCTTGAGCAACAGCTTGAATACTATCGAACTTAATCTCATCAATAAAACCATGAAGAATGGGATATTCTTTAAAGATTTTCTGAAGAGATCTATTGACGGTATTTGCAATGTCAACATCCTGGCCGTGATAATCTACATCCGGTACCCCTAATGTTTGACGCGCCCAGTTTTCAGCTTCAATAGTCGTCTTTTGCGCTAAGGATGATGATGTGTATTTCCCGGCTTTGATAGCTGCCTGTTGCTTTGCTGTCCCGCCGGCTTTACTCGCCGCGGTCTTCCCAAAACCCGCGATCTGTTCTCTGCCCGATTGCCGCTTAAGTCCAGTCTGAGCCGTGAAATCATTTAAAGTCCTGCGCCATGCGGCAAGCCTTGCAGCCGCTTCCTCAGTCGGGAATTTGGCGGCATCCATCATCACATACTCCCGTTTCCATCTTCGGATCTGGCGCTCAATGTACCGCTGCTTTTGAGATGCTTCGAATTCGGTCATCTTCTCGCCATTGAAGGTGATGTTCTTAGCATTCATTTCGGCGAGATCTTCCCGGCTATACGCCGATTCGCTCAAGCCTTCAAAGAACGGGAAATAGGAATGCCGACAATTCCATCCGCCTAGCCCCGCGCCTGTTCCGTAGCCGGTAGCCTTAACGAAGTTTGGATATTTGGGATGATTCCCACTTCGGCTAAAGATCTGACCTTGCCATAATACGTGGCTTGGTCTGGCCCCAGCGTGGGCTGTAGTTTCAACCAGGTCGCTGCCCATTTGATCCGCCCGGGCATCCTGCAGCCTTAAGGCTGTTTGATTGACACCGGTTGTCACAGCTCTTCTGACGGCTGTTTCTAAATACTCCACTTTGCCGGTTGGGTATTCGACGGAAGCGATCCCTTGCGCTGCTAATCCTTTGATGGCGTTCCTGATTGACGTGTTATAATCAAAAGCCCCGGACGTAACCTGCATATAGGCTTGATCCAAGGCGCGCTCAAACTGTTTAGTTGCGGTATTGGCAGTCGTTTTGGTCAGGTTATCGAATAGCCCGTTTGTCTTTGCCACTCCGATTCTCAGAATATCCTGCAAGGCGGGAGAGGCCGCCAAGGGTGGCGGATCGGGTCCGGCTTTGGAATAAATTGAATCGTCAAAAGCCAGAGCTTTCTGGCCGGCTTCTGCCATTAGAAACTCAATCTCTTCTGTGGTTTTCCCCGTAAGCGCAGACAAAGTCTTTACAACAGAGCCATGGTAATTCCCCATCTCAATGACTTTCTTATACTGCCACTGAGCGGCCGGAATAAAGTAATCATAGGTGCTGATACGTCGGGCCATGTCTGCCAAGATGTCCATTTCTGCTTGGCTGTAAAGCTCAACCATGTTGTCAGGCAGTTGTTCCAGGTATTTAGGTCTGAGCATTATTTACCACCGCCTGAAAAGTTCATTAACTCATCATCAGTCAACCCCTCCCCGGCCATCTTTTTAGCTGTCTCTTCATCCTCACCTTTCCACTTCATCCTGTACTCCCATTTCTGCATCAAACCGTCCCGGATCTCCTGCTGGTCCCTGAGCCGCTCGGACTCTTTATCGATAATGTAGCTGTCATCAAAATTGACTGTAATTAAGGTATCAACATTAACACCAATCCCCAATACTTCTTTGCCAACCCAGAGTATAGACTTAACCAGGCTCTTCAGGGTTTCCTCAACCGCTATATAGTGCTTACTGGCGTTTTGGACAAGCTCCTGTTTATCTCCCATGTACTGAGTGGCCGTCACAATGCTGCCGGCGTTAAACTGATAATGTTTCGTGCCAAGTCCACATTTAAAACTAAGGTAATCCAGCTGAGCCTGGACACCGTCTTTGTTTTCTAGGACCCTTAAAGCCGGATTGAATTCATGGATCAGATTGTTATTGCCGTCTTTATCTATGAAGCCGTCTCCCATACCGACAAAGAGCTGCTGGGCAACATCATCAGGTGTCAAGGTATTTCCGTTTTCATCTGTCTGTGTCAGCTGCTCGTTTAAGAATACTTTTTTACCGCCAAGCTTGAAGTCACGACAGAAATTATTAAACGCTAGGTCTACGCCTTCAAGGTTATCGATGGCGTCAGCGTATACCGAAATCCCCAGTCCTGTTGTCTCATCGATGTTATTAACAATGTTAGGCCGCAGGATAGCGAAGAGCGGGACATCCGAGCCTGTGCTGAATTCTGGAAGTATCCCATCCGGAAGAGGTTTTTCCTGAAAGACACCTTCTTCCTCCTTGAAATACTGGTTTCGGATCGTATAGCTGCCGTTTTGAAGCAGATGTGTTTCAATATAAACGTACTTCTCACCAGCCAGCAGCACTTCCGAGACGAAAGCCACGTCAATGATCTTTCCGCGCTTAACGGTAAGCGGCACAATGTTTAAGGCTGTCAGGTATTCAATCCTAATCTTGGTCTTACTGTCTCTAAGGATCTTTTCACCCTGAACCTTCATATCCTCAAGCCTAAGGACGAAAGCGCCGGTACCGGAATAGAACGCTTTCTCCACCAGTTCATTTGCTTTCATCCAGAAACTGTTTTCCTGGAACACGCCGTCGTCAGAATTCTCATCTTTGCCCAAAATAAATTGAGAACCGGCTTTATCCTCAATCACGATTTCAGTCTTTTCATTCAGGAGAATACTTGCCCAGTCCTCACAGATCTTTTTGGCCATTTTCAGCGTGTAGAGTTTCCGCTCAATGAGCTTGCCGTTATACCCTCTTTCAGAATAATGATGAAACGGCTTATAAAACCCTTTCCACCAGGCTTTCCATTTCATAATGTGTTCATAGTAATCGCCGGCCAGGTCATATTTATATGTCTTATTCAGATAGTCAATTACTGCTGATATGTTCAATAATTTCTTACCCCTTTCCTTTTAGATCCGGCAGCAGCTGTTTCATGAAGCGCTCCCAGCTGTACTCATAACCGTCCAGGATATCGATATCAGTACTGAAGTTGTCCAGTCGAATATCCTTGCCTTCTTCGCTGGCTTCTTTGTCCCAGATAGCGTTTTCCAGGCCACCCCTGACCAGTCCACAGTTTTCATGGATAAACATCCGGTTAGTGTTTAAGAGCGTGTTGCCGCAGATAATGCGCTGCGTTATCTCATTCTTGGCACTATCCCCGATCTGGATCGGCAGACCCTTTTTTCGGCAGGCTTTGATCAGACCGTTAATCAAGTATTGGGCCTCACTGTCAGCAAAGCAGTATCTGATATATACTCCCGGGTATTCCGCCTGCAATCTCTCATAGAATCCAATAAATTCGCTGTTCACCTTATCGCTGTCAATGTCGCCCTTTTGGCCTTCAATATGATGATCCATAAGAGCCGTAATCTTGGTAAACCTTCTGTGGATTCCCGTTGCTACAAAGGTTGTCAGAGACCGGTTCCCGCCAAAGTCTACTCCTATACTGACAAATTCAATATCCAGGCAGTACTTGCGCTTTTCTTCCTGATCCTTGAACCGGACAATATACTTCTCTGGGCTATCTGCAAACTGCCTGTAAATCAGGCCTTCTGCAATGCAGCGCTTGCCAAGGATATCCCTTTTGTACCAAATGCTTTCAGGATCATACTGACTGATAATCTCCTTAATCCTATCCTGGGAGATATTGATGTTATCAAAAATAGTAAATTGCTCGAAGTTATAGCCTCCGAGTAATTTGCCTTCATGATTAAGCTTTGCATATTTATCAATATACTCCACATATATGGGAGCTTTCGGGTTATCCGGATTGAGATCCCAAAATATCTTTCTACGCTGCGCTGCCAGCTGCCTGTTGAATGCTTCTTTGATGGTATTGTCATGGTGCAGGTTGATTTCAGTAGCAATCCACATACCGTAAGAGTTACCACGGATTTTCTTAAAACTGTCCTGCTTGGCACCGCCGGCAAAGATTACTACCTTTTGCTTTCCCCCAGTAGCCGGACCCCTAACGAATAGGCAGTCATTGCTCTTATATTTTCCCCATTTGCACTGACCGCGGAAAATGTACTCAAGGCCAAAGCCGTTGGCATCTCCAATATTCATCTTTGCGTTGGCGACCGTGGATCCTGTAGCCAGGTGTATTTTATCCGGAGTCGTTTTCAGCTCATGGGCAAAGGCATAAACATTATCTATCGTTTTTCCTGCTCTGACAGCACCTTCTGCAAAATTGAAGGTGCTCTGTTCGCATGCCCGAATATAGGCCTTATGCTTATACCCAAAGTTAAATGGTATCGTCTTTTTTATTTTCTGAGCCATAGATATCAGCATCCGTTTCCGTTAAGTCTTCAATCTCTGCACCTTCTCCTTTAATCTTGGCAACCTCAGCCCGGAGTTTATTGATCCGTTCCTTCTGCTCTTCAGTGGCTAGGCTCGATCTGGAAAGCTCATCATATTGCTTAAGCATTCCCTCAAGTGTTTTCATTGCCCTGGACTGGGCCTGCAAAAACGTTGCATGACGATCCCATGCAAACTGGAAATTATACTCTTCTTTTATTGGGCTGAGTCTTATTCCACCTTCCTTATCTGGATCCGGTAGTGGTATATACTCAGCATGCTTAAGCTCTTTAATCATTTCATCTTTGCCAGTAACATTCATAATCCTCTGAGCTCGAACGATCGCAGCATACTGGATCGTGATGTTTTCCCAGAGGATGTCCAGCGGGTGCTTCTCTTGGATCACCTGCATGATCTCCAGTGTCTCGTCTGGGAGGTACTTACTAAAAAAGCCATGTGACTCCGCATTTTTGTTTTTGACCGGAGCCCCATGGCCTTTGGCGTTTTTATTTTTCGGCTGTCCGCCGTGTTTTCGTTTTGTAGTACTACAGTTTTTATTTTTTGAAGTACTACAATCTATTTTTTCATTCCATTTGTCCCGCAGCTTCCATACGCTGACGGTACGTTCGGGTATCTCAAGTATATTAGCAATCTCGCGATTGGTAATACTTCCATTTGACTCTCGGAAGATCTCAAAGGCTTTATCCCTTAGAGGATTTTTCTCTTTTGCCACATCACCTCACCTGCCGTCTTTGCTTCGTTTGTTTTGGGTATAATTCTGAGTCCTTAAGGATATAATATTGTTTGAAAGGGGTTGATGTATTGAGGTTTTTATATTTAAGGGGGGCCCTTTCAATAAAATAAATATAATTTAAATACAAAAAGACCGTCCATTTGGGCGGTCTTCGTTTATATTTTTCGCATTATAGAAATTATAACAGGTCAAAAAGGTATTGTACAGGACACAGTTTCGGTCATCGATCGGTCATCAATCGGTCATTTTCCTTTAGCGCATCGGCACCAAAAAGCATGATTTTAATTTTATTAACCAATCGGTTCTTGTGTCTCCTAGCTGTTTTGTCCTCACACTGAAAACTATCCGCTATCTCAAGCATAGTCATCCCGTCCCAATACTTGAACGGAATAATGTCATAATACGGATCATCTTTGACTGTTTCAAGCGCCCGCTCAATCCGCAGCACTTCTTGTCTGGTCCTCATCATGCTGGACTTAACGCCCTGAGTATACTGATCGATATCCAATCCGTGGCTGCCCGTGCTCCGGGTTGAAAATATAACAATATCTTTAGACCAGTTACTCTTTGGCGCTGTCTCTGCCTCCGGATTGTAAAGGAATTCTTCATCCTGCTCGACTTTTAGCTTTAAAGCTGGATAATTATACAACAAGATCTCGGTCTCCCTAAAATAATTTCGCTCTGCAGGATCATGCCGGCGCTCTTCATCTTTTTGCAGCTTTAATGCTTCCAATGCTGCAGTTTTTGCTATTTCCTGTATTTCTTCCTGGGTTACCTTTGCCATTGGAGCCCTCCTTCTTTATGTTTGAATAAAACCAATCAAGTACTTCACCGTCTGGAGCCCTGACCATTGCCTGGATGTCTGCGGTGTTAAGCTTGGTCATGACAGGCTCGTTCTGCATCAAGTATTTCTTCAATGTCTGCTACTGTAGATAAAACCTCATCAATGCTTACACATATAGCTGTTGTCATCTTATACATTAATTCCGGTTCTTGGCCTTCCGCCAAAAGAATGATTGTTGGCGTTCCTGCTCCGATAGCATACCCAGCCTCTAAATGTGCACTACGGTTACAAGGAAGTACCAATACACATACTTCACAATCTGCCAAAGCATACATATCCGAGTAGAATCCATCTCTTGCGACCGGATGACTTAGTGATACCCTAAACTCATCTGGTGTCCAATTCTGCCAATTGGGATCAATCTCTGACCAATGGAATCCATTACTACCAGGTTGTGGGTTCTTGAAATCATATACCTCATGGCCTTCTTTTCTTAAGGCTTCGACTACCTTAGGCTGAATATTATTTCTCCATGATGACGCGACGTAAATTTTCATTTTCCGGTACCTCCTAAGACTTTATCAATCGCTGCACCTAAATCCGCAAACATCGTCGCAGCTTCTCTCCAAACTTCGTAACGCAGAGAAGTAGCATAAGTGTTTTCATGCCCTCTCAAAGCCATGTACTGCCAATCTTCTTTTGCTTTAGTTGTCTTATCAGCTGATACAATTTCTAATCGTTCAACCATATTTTTGATGTCAGTTAACCTGGCTTGTAGCTGAGATATTTGATCCAGGTATCCGGTATGGGCCTCCTTAAGGCTTTTATTGAGGACGCTAATCTCATGTTCTAGTTCAGGAACATAATATAGTGCTAATTCGCCTAGATCAAAACTTTCTTCCTTGTCAGCTTCTTCCCAAAATCGTTCTCTAAGGTTCTCAATCTCCATTGCTGTTACCCCCGTCCTCAGTCTCTTCCCTGTAAGGCTTTGACAGATCAAACAGCACGTCCAGGAAATCAGTCACTACCCGTCTTACTGTCTCTTCTGTCAACCGGCTATTTCTAGCTGCAGCCATACTGAGAACCAGGTTGAATACCAACGTTTTTTCTTGCATAACATTTCTAAGCCGCTGGGCCCCGGCTTGGGATCCGATCATGTTTTTAACCAGGTCATTCCCGTCTCCTAACTTCGCAATCATATCTAATCCTTCACGGATCTGGTCTAAGCCAGAGATTAAAGCTTCGCCTTTTGTAGTCATCTTTCTTTACCTCCTCATCGTATTCTCTTGGGTAGGCTTAATCCTTATGGCCATTTCCCAAAATAATTTCTGCAACGTGTAAATATCTTCACAATCGAAAGCTCCATCAATTTGCTTTACATACTGATTGAATAGCCATTTAATGTAATTTTTCCACTCCTCATTCAACTCATAATAAAATGCTAATCTCTTAAGGAATTGAACCAGAAGCGTAAGGCAAATATCATTATCCCAGTATGGTAGGGCCTCCTGTTCTGCTTTAGAGGCTATTTGTATCAGTAGGTCTATATACTGATGATTATATTGTGCCCTGACCTCTGGACTTAAGGCATCTGCTTTTACTTTTCTGAGGAGCAAAACTTGTAATTCAGGGCTTACCATGTGAAATTTATCTCCTTTCCTCAAAAGGTAACCACTCTGAAAATAGGAGTGGTTACCGCTGAAACACTGATGTACCAACGGTTGAGACCATTTTTTGGGGAGGTAACCACTCTGAAAAAATAGGGTATGTATATTAATTCATATATATTAAAATTTATATAATAAACTTTTCTATAGGGATTGTTTTATAGTGGTTACTGTGGTTACCTTAATATTTCTTAATAAAAAGTCTAGTATTATCAATACTTTCAGCGATTTTTTAGGGTAACCACTACCCTCTAAAGAGTGGTTACCTAGTGGTTACCAGTGGTTACCTTTTGTCAGAATATTCTACCTATTAGGAAATAAATTGTCCTGTTCTTCCTGGAACGCAATACACCTTACCACAGCCCCTCCCATTTTTTTCTGAGTGTCAAATCGTTGTTTTCCGGTAGGATCTGTCCAAATTTGGATTTTTCCTGTGTCAGCCCATGACCGGATGATTTTCTGAGCGGATGAGTAACCAGCAAGAAACTCATTGACCACCCGACGGATAACATAAATGACGCCGTCAAACTTGAAGCCAATCTTTGCATTAGTATAAACGCTGCTCAACTTCTCATGATTTTCCCCAATCCAGTCCATAAACTCCAGCCAGGCCCGCTCTGCCTCACTTGCTTCCAGGCGGGAAATTAATTTCTCGGCGATTGCTGAGCCCATGAAATAAGCCTGATCCTGACCAACTGTCCAATCCTGTCCAAAGACCCAACCGGACGCGCACCAGTCGGCCGTCATTACTGCAGCCAATGCATCAAGATGGCTTTCTATCTTACTGCTGTAATGCTTTCTGAGCCATCCTTGAGATTTACGGTAAAAAGCTACAATATCGCCGCGTTGTGAAGCCAACAGACCATTCAGAAACGTAATGCCGGCATTGCCGTGGCAGGTCGGCAGAAATTCATACAGGTACCGGGCAAGATCTTTATTCGTGGCCAAGGGACCCCCTTCAATTTCAATAGTCCTGGTCATTAGTCCGTCCATGGAGCTGTTCGTTGTAAGTGGACCTTCTCCAGTGGTCAGTACTACTGTCCGCCAGGTATTGAGCTCTTGCAGACCTGTTTTACCTCCGCGGCCCCGGCCCTTTCCCTCACCTAACATGTAGAGCGTTGCAGAAAGGTCCTGTTTCTTTAGCTGGCTTAAGACTTCACGTTCATTGATCCCAAGAGGTAGATCAGAAAATAAGCTTGCCCGGCGCTCCAATGATGTCGAGGTATTGTCAAAGCTGCTGATTATTATATCCGGATCTCCCCAGATGGACATGGACAGCCAAAGCGTGGCTGTTTTACCGTCTTGAGAATTCCCGTGATTGTGAATAATAAAGTTCCTTTGTGATAAAAGTTTTAAAAGCGGCGCCGTAAAACCGGCTGCCAGAATAAACCTGGCATTGACAGAGGTATTCCGGACCATGCTTGCTACCTGTGCCCAGTCTGTCAGGGTACCAGCAGTTGTAAATCCTTTGAGTGCGTGTTTAGTCCCGATGTCATCAACATCGATCTCAATTTCCGGAGATAAGCCAGGAAAGATAAACTCTTTTCCTCGCCATCCAAACCTGGAAACGGCTTTTTGTACCGGAATGTGTGGATTGCAATACAAGAATTCATCAAAGTATTTGGCCAGGTATTTTGCCCCCTCAGAGCTCACGGCCAGACCTTTATCTGCCAGGGCGATGATCTTTCTGTCGCTCACTACCGTCGATCTCGGTACCACGATGTCCCGCCAGTATCCCATGTGCTTATAGGAGATTTTGAGGCTTTCAGTATCCGTATCCTGGTTGTAGAGCCTGGCGCTGATGATCGTAGGGCAGCCGCAAGCTCGGTAATATCTTGGTCCGTTCTCAGTCAGCTTCACATAATTGACCCCGTTTCCTGTAACTGAATATCCGGCCGGATAGGTTATCCCTGGGATAGGTGCATCCGTTATTTCCTCACCGGTTTCCGGAATATCAATTTCAGAATTTGCGGCCGACTGTGAGCGCTGTTTAATCGAATTTTCCAGATCTCGCAGGTTTATTGATCCCTTGAATTTGGCCTTGGTTTTAGCATAAAGCGCTGTGTCCTGCCTCTTGACGATCGACAAAGCATCCAAGATCTCATCGGTAAAAACTTTTTCAGAATCCGGGATCCCGATCATATTAACTTTGGCCCGGGCCTGGTCGACTTTGCTCAGGCTGAAGCTGCATGGAGACTTGACGCCGCACCCGTTTTCAGGGCACTGAAATCCATGGGTTACCCGGATATATTCGCAGGTGTGCGGATTCATTTTAAGAGCTTCAGATAATTTGAAATCTGTATCCTTTGGCCGGTACCGATCTGTATCATGACTGGATATCTCATGGCATTTCTGGATCCCATCAGTGCCTCTGACCACATTTGTCAGCATTGAAAGCCATTCTCCATAAGTGATCTTCTTGGCATCCATGAGACAATGCTGCAGGAACTGGCAGTTTGCAATCATCAGATCTGAAACTGCATCAGTCGGCCGGCGCTCAAAGTCTCCATGATACGTTAGCGTTGTCTTAAAATCTATTTCTGGAATATCCTCCTCAAGGGTTGACGGATCATAACGGAGAGAAGGATCCGTTTTGTAAATGTAGACTTGCGTTGCCGGCTCAAGCTTATGATTCAGTGTCCCAGGTACCCGCATAACTCTGGATAGATCCGCAGTGGAATCCAACATCCAGCCGCGTTCACTGGCCAAGAATTTTACATAAGCCTGCAGCCTGATTTCCAGATCTGCAGCTTGGGAATTCTCTTCCGGAGATTCAAGCATCCAGGGCTCTTTAAATAGCCAGTACAGGTGCAGTCCGTATCCGGACCAGACAACCATTGAAGGCTGAAGAAAATCCGGAAAGATGGCCAGGGCTTCTTCCGGTGTGGTTGGCAAAGCTTTTTGAACGTGGGCACCAGGAGCTAGTACATCAATGTCCATCCAGAGGCCAGGTAGGCAGGAAACGTCTTTCGGTTTAATCCGCTCCTTAGGTTCGAGTTTTCTTACTGAACTACCAAGCCCAAAGTAGACGTCTCGTTCATCCTGGATGGCCTTTGCCGCGGTGATCATGGTATTTAATTCGCTTACTGAGAAACACCAGGTGATTCTGTCCGGAAGCGTCCAAAGGTAAAGATATCCAGACTCGAAATCACCATATAAAGCTTTAAGAAATTCAGCTGTATGATCTAATTGAGTCAAATATCTCACCTCTGGGCTATCCAAATTGCGTCTTCAATTGACTTGGCCACGCCGGCCGCTGCGCCTAAATTTAACATCTGAGAAAGAAAGTTAAGTTGTTCTTGTGAGGCTTTACCTTTCGGTCCTTTGATCTCAAGAAATACCGCCCGGCCTCCGGGGAGCACTCCAAACAGATCACTAAATCCCTGAGGAAGCCCCGTAAAAAATGGCCTGGCATCGTGAATCAGGACAGTTCCATTGAGATATCTGTTATCCTCGATCCTTGAGCCGATCCAGGCCTGACCTACATTGGTTCGAAATAACACTGAATCAGGTATTTTTTGGCCGAGTTCAAGGCGTATTTTATTTTGAATATCGTGTTCTTTCATTGCTCCGTCCCCTTACTTCCAACATTTTGTCAATCCATCTGAGGGAGTACCCTCGTTTGAATGCAATCATCTCTAAATCTTCCCGGGTACGAGCCTGCGCTACTTCACGCCGTTGCTTCTTCCGTTCCAGGTCTTTGATCTGCAGGAGCTCACCGGCTTTGCGTTCTTCAATCACTTCGGCTTCCTGCTTGGCGTAGACATGGCCACATTTTGGGCATACCGGTCTTGGCTTGTGCGTAAAGAAACATTTGGGGCATTGGCGGATCTTAATCTCTGATGGATCCCGCTTCTTCACTTTTCCCTCGAGGGACCATTCCCGATCTTCATCCGGCAAACCATGGCGGTAAACGTTTCCGACATGGTCGATGATGATTGCTCTCTTTCCCGGGTTTTCTGGATCGGCACGCATGGCCCGCATCGCCTGCTGAATAAACAGGCAGGTTGATTGTGTCGGCCGAAGAAGAATTACGGCTTCCATGTCCGGAACATCGAAACCCTCTGAGATAAGGTCCACATTGGTGAGGATTTTAATGGTACCGGAACGGAACTGATCTATTGCTGCCTTACGGACAGGATCAGGAGTCTCTCCGTCGATATAAGCTGAGGGAATACCGGCTTTATTAAACTCATTGGCCACATGCTCTGCATGGATTCGGCTGGCACAGTAGCAAATTGCCCGTTTACCCATGGCAAGTCTTTTATAGGTTTCAATTGCGTCACCAATGATCTCGGATTTATCCATTCTGAGAGCAATCTCTGACCTTTGGTAATCACCGTATTTAACCCGGATACCCTCTAAATCAGCTTTGACCGGCGGCGCATAGTAGTCATAGGGTGATAGACTTCCCATCTCAATAAGCTCCGTTACGGAAGGACCGAGGGCCAGTTTCTGAAAGATTGCTCCCAGGCCGTCACCGCTTAACCGCGCCGGTGTTGCAGTGAATCCGATAATCAACGACTTATTAAAACGGTCAACAAGTTTCTTCCATGTATTTGCCACCGCATGATGAGCTTCATCGAGAATGATTAATCCTGGCTCTTCTGTGAACTGATTCAGCCGTTTGGCCAAAGTATAGACACTGGCCACATGGACCTGGCAGGAATTAATGTTTCGGGAATTTAGAATTTCATGGGGAATATAAAACCGGTCAAGCGTCTTAGAAGTCTGTTCAATCAGTTCCTGTCGATGAACCACGATGAGGATCTTCTGTTTGTTCTGTCTTACTTGACCGGTTATCCATGAAAACAATACGGTTTTACCTGCCCCGCACGGAGCCACTGCACAGATCCGGGAGGAACCTCCGGCAATAAGATACCGGAGTTCCTCTATGAGATCTTTCTGATAATCTCTAAGTTCCATGATTAAAACGGAACATCCATGCTACCGGGAGGCACTTCACGGGCAACTGCATTTCCCTGTTGATCATAAAGCCATGGAGACTGCTGCTGAGCTTGAGCTGGTGGAGGATATGCTCCAGGCTGGTTACCCTGGGGCGGCCTGTTAGGCGGAGCACTGTAATATCCAGGGGCAGGCGCCGGCGGAGGATTAAACATTTGCTGTTGTTGATGTTGCTGAGGCTGAGCCTGTGGAGGATAGCCCTGTGGTGCTTGGCCATAATATCCTGCCGGCGGTGCAGCTGGCGGCTGAGCGTATGCTCCTGGAGGTGGAGCGCTCTGTTGTGTGGCTGGTCTCTGTGTGTTTTCTGAAGCCGGCTCGATAAAGTCAAACCGATTGACAATAATCTTGATCTTTGACCTGTTTTCACCGCTTTGTTGATCTTTCCATTTGTCCTGCTGCAGCCGGCCGTCGATTAAAATTCTCTGACCTTTTTTGAAGTAGTTCGAAATATTTTCGGCGGTCTTTTCCCAGGCAACGCAATCATAAAAATCGGCTTCTTCTTTTGATGGGTTATGCGCTATGGTGAATTGACAAACAGCCTTACTTCCTTGTGTATATTTGAGTTCCGGGTCACTGGTGAGTCTTCCCAACACTTGAACGCTATTCATAAATTTTCTCCTCCTATTTTGGATAAGTTTCTAATTCATTTTTAATTACTTCCAGTTCCGGAAGACTGAGCTGCTGGATGGACCGGTTAAATCTTTGAAAAATCCATTGATGCAGCTGCTGATCTGTCCATCCTTTTGACAGCCAGATATTCATTACCCTTGTGGACAGTTCTACTTCAGGTGGTATGCTCACGAAATTCTGTTTATCCGTTTCCGGATCGGCTTCCGGATCATCCCCTGTACTGATGTTCAGGCAGGTCATCCAGGCATATTTGAGAGCCATGGTCTGGGCCTTGGCAATGGCCTTGTCGTTAGGATCGACACCGGTACCGTATGCCCGGGTAACAAGGATCTCTCCTGATTCAGTATCAATGATGGTGAGGTCACAGCTGACGGTTATCAGCTGCCAGACACCGCCTTTGGCTGTCTGTTTTTCCTTGGATTCAACCAGGTCATACTCAGGCTTGGATATAAGCTTGTTCTGGATCAAGGCCTCGGTGATTTTATCAAAAACTGCGGCCGCAGAAACATATTTGTAGTGCTGCTCCTTGTTTTCTTTATCTTTTTGGATGTAGGACGTGGCCTCCATCACCTTAAGCAGCTTCTGGGCAATATTCAGGCCGTGTGAAGTTTTTTCTGGACTCTGGATTTCCTTTACCAAAATAATTCCTCCTCCCTAATAAATTCTCATATGATAGTTTTGAACAAATTCCACGCCGGGAATTACCTCGCCGTTTTCGGTAAAGTCTTTAAGGATAGCCCTTCTATCCACTTGCTCAACCGGATCAGGCGTATATTTGTATTTATCCGGAACACTGTTCTGCGATAAAATCTGAACAGAGAGCGGGCTTCTCTGGCGACGTACAGAGCCGACAGTTGTTTGAATTTTGTCTTTCCCCAGCTGCTGCATGTTTGTGAGGACGTATTCCTTAAGCCCATGAATTTTGTTATCCATGGATTTGGCATTGTTGCTGAGACGGTCTGACTCAGCTTTATAAGCTTCAGCCTGGGCCTGGAATGTAAGAATCATCTTGGTTATATTTTCGATTTTGGTTTCGACATCAGTCTCGATCCCCTGAAGGTACTTCTCCAGAGTCTCAAGCACTTCGGTACCGACGTTCTCCTGTTCGAGGAAATTAAATACAGTATTAAAATCATTGGTCAATTCATAGAGTTTTGGCATCTCTTTCACCTCATTTTAAATATTTATCTGGATTACGACCGCCCGTTTTACCTTGCCATCCGGCCGCTTGGTGAGCCGCGTATTGTGCCTGCTGGTATCTCTTTTGAGATGGCCTGCAGAATACAGTTCCCTAAGGGCTTTCTGGCGATCTAAGTCGTGACGGTCAAATTCGGAGTATACTTTCTCCCGATTGAGAATAAAGGTATTATCGTCCTGGAAATAAACGCTGTCTGGATCTTGGGTTATGTCCTGGAGAATATTCATAATTCTCGAGATATTGATGTCATTTGTCCGAGTTTTCCCTTCGAGTTTAAAGATCCTGGAGTCCAGTTCAGAGAAACGTTTATCTAATTTATTCTCAATGCGCTGGAGGTATTTGAGAAGCTGCTTGTCGTTTGACATTAGGCGGTCACCTTTTGTAATGCTGCCTTTTTTATAGCACTGAGACAATTTTCGCAGAGCCTTAGACCCTGAATTTCCATAACTCTTTCAACGCTTCCGCAGCATTTGCAGCCAGGGTTGTATTTCCGGAGAATTATTTTGTCCTCATCCACATAGACCTCTAGGGAATCTTTTTCGTTTATGTTAAAATTTCGCCTGAGCTCGATCGGCAGAACTACTCTGCCTAGCTCATCCAATTTACGAACTATGCCTGTAGATTTCATAATTACACCTCGCTTGCCTTTCGTAATCCAGTTTTTTGCCCTGGCTTTTTCATTTCTGTATTTTCAGTAACTTGCTGTTTCTTTGGAATCTTCGCAATTAACATCTGGCTGCCAGGATCCCAGGATACAGAATTACTTTCGCCACGCTCAAAGCCAAGCGAGATCAAAGTATTCGCAAGAAGCTTAGAGTTGATTAACAATGCCTGGCTTTTTGAGTTAGCCGGATTCTTCAGATTGAAACCCTTTTCGTCTTTTCGAAAGGCTACAAAAGCCTTATTGATTCCAATAGCTACTTTGTCGGTTTTTACAAAGCCCGATTCTTCAATAGCTTGCGCAGATAGTTTGACGTAAGTTCTGGCAAGTGTTATATTGCAGCCAATTTCAATCGTTTTTCCACTCACCGGCCGGATCCACTCGAAGGATTCCGGAAGGAATGAAGTCTGAACCCCAGAATGTTTTCTATCCGAAAATCCTATCTCATCAATTTTATTTGAAATTTCCTTATCGCCATTTGTTCCTAACGGAGTATATATCATGTCCATGCCCCTTTCTAACAATTATTTATTTGCCTGAATATTTGCAAACAGCTCATGCGTACCATCGCGTAGCGACTGTTCCTCATCGGAAAGTTCATAACCCAACTCGATAAGCATGTCGTACAGTTCGTCCAGACTTTCATTATGGTCATCTCGTATAATTTTCTTTTCCCAATCCCGGCATGACCCATAACCATTAGAGCGCTTATCATCGTAACTACAGTAGATTGCCGCCAAAAGTACTTGCTCCGGAGACGTTAGAAATTTGTCATTTATTAGATCCCGACCAGCTTTCTTACGATAACCGTTTGTCTCATATGCTGGCTTTTCAATCTTGAGCAGATCAAGAACCTTGTCCACATCAGCAGCTCTATAACAGAGTAGTCCTTTCAGCGCAAAAGCTTGGATTGTTTTTATATATTGTTTGGCAGCATTGAATTCGTAGATAAATTCATATCTTGATTCATAGGCCTGTCTGGTCAGCTCTTTGTACTTGGATTCACGCTCTTTGAAGGACTTCTCTGCAGCTGTCAGTTTTTTAGGAGATTGTTTTGGTTCTTTTTTGTATAACGTAATACTGTAATCATCGACGGTGAAAAAATATTCTGCCTTGTCAGCATCCTTAGGTTTTTTCCAGTCATTTTTATCAAAGCCATAAAAAGCTCTTTCGTAAGAAAGACCTTTGCTTTCCTTGACACGCTTTGCGAATTCTTCAAGTTCCTTGATTAACGCTGCTTTTCGTTCTGGTCGAGCCTCATCTTCAATAGCCTGCTTCAGCTTCCATTTAAAGTCGGATGTGCCTATAGATTCTAATACTTTGTTTTTGGTCTTGGCATTTTTGATCTTCTCCAGGTCAATATAATCCTGGAGTGTTCCACCACGCTCCGTAGCTTTCTTAAACTTCTCCTGATCAAGTTCCAAAAGTCTCACACGATGCCGTACGGTAGATTTTGAAAAACCAGTCGCCTCGGCAATATCATCAATAGAATCACCGAAATCTAACATCATCTGAAAACCTTGGGCCTGTTCATAAATGGTTAGATCGTTCCGTTGCATATTCTCGAGGAGCATGGTTGATATCTGCTCTTTAGGGCTCATATTGGATATCACGCAGGGAACATCTGTTAGACCAGCCAGTTTTGCGGCCGCAAGCCTGCGATGGCCAATAATAACTGTATAGCCATCTTGAGAAGGATAATCTGTCTTACTCCCCATAATCCGCGGTACGACCGTCAGATTTTGCATGATTCCTTGGGCCTTGATACTCTCTGCCAGTTCGTTCAGATCCCCGAGATCCTTGCGCGGATTATCGATATGAGGATGTATTTCAGCTATATCAATGTAGGCTAATCTGCTTAGCTCTATTCCTATCATGTTTATCTCCTTTCTCGCGGCCACACCACCAGTACATCCTGTCGGCCGTATTCCATGGCCTGGTCAAAGGTCTGCATCGGAATATCCAACAGGTTACCTTTGATCACTCCGCCAGTGTCCATGGCCGTTCTCCATCCTACTCCCTGGATCCAGACCCGGGATCCCAAAGGTATAACATCAGGATCCACGGAAACAGCCGTATTAATATTCTGAGCCGTAATCACTCCGGAGTTCATAACCTTGCCGTCACGCCAGGAGTTAAGGCCGTTCTTGTCATCTAGGGGAGAATATGCAGATGCTTTAAAGGTTCCTGTTTGCCATTGATCCGTGAAAGCGTAAAAATCTTTTGAAAAATTCTTTTGGTTCTCTGCCATGGAAAACATAAGGCTTTGGACAACTGATAACTGATTATTGAGATTATTGATTTTATGGTTGAGCTGAAAGCAAACACCGAGTAACATACCGGTTATGATTAGTAGCATAATTGTTGACGGATAGAGTCTTTTTCTCAAGCTTCCACCTTCCTATTTAAAAAAAATGTCTTTGGGTGTAAACAATGTCTGATTACAGTTAACCGACCAGAATCCGGCTTTATCGCGGTAACAAAATGACCGGCAGGCTGGGCAGCGCTTTTCTTTTTGCCCCCGCCTGAAACGTACTGGCCGGCCACAAACACATAGAGGGCGAAACATATTGCATTTACCCCCTTTTCACTTATACTTTGTTTGGAAATATTTTTTATTGGCCGCTCTTTATTGGCGGTCTTTTTCTTTTTGGCTAAACCTTGATAAAACTTCCTTGCATTTTTCTACAAGGTTATAAGAATATTCATCCGTGAAGTTCTCCGGCATTTCATACTTTGGCCCGGGAATAAGATCAAATAGTTGATCCAGAGCCTGCTGGGCCTGACCGTCATCGTCATACCCCGCCAGCAGTACCTCATTTCCTAAGGCTGTCATTCCGTAGATTTCATTCTGATCTGTAATCCAGGCCCGTGTGATCGGTAATACCTCATCCCTGGTTTGTTTATAAACTAATAACAAGATTCTCACCCCCTTCCCTTCCATCGCTTCAAGGCGATTATGAATATCAGCCAATAAATAATAAGTACCGCAGGGAAGATCTTACCCATGATCTCCCAGAACAGCATTGTTCACCTCACCTTCTCAATGATTTTTACTGACCCTGTTACCCGGTGAATGATTTCCATTCAGACCAGTGTATCTTTTCTTACCAGCCAATCCTTTGGTTGTAGTCGTTTGGCCTCAATCACCCCCTTCTGCCGGCGTGTTGGTCGCTTGCCACTTTTTCGCATATAAGGCCCCCTTTTTAAGATAAATTTCTCATTATCAAATTTTTCATAGTTAACCGGCTTTTTTTATTTTTTGCTCCTTTATCCATTTAATAAAATCAGCCTTCTCAACACGTTTCGTAAGCCCTATGGAAATATTAGGTATTCCCCCTTGTTGAGGTTTAACTTTAAAAAGTGCGTAAACACTTCCCCTGGAAATTTTTAAATAATTAGCAATATCTTGCGCAGTGAGAATTTCTGGCAAGGATTCCAATGTAGTGTTTTCCATAGAGTTTTCACCCCGCTTTCTCTCGTATTAAATCATCCACTGTGACCCCAAAGTAGTCGGCAACTTGTTTCACCTTGTCAATGCCAGGTGTGCTGGTGTCCCAGTTATAAATAGCACCATTACCAAAACATAGTTTTTTTTCTAATTTCGGTATAGAGATTCCAGCATTCTTGCAATGCTGCTTCACATTCTCAACTAAGCTCATATTCTCACCTCTTTCTGGAAATAATTTGTATAAATCCAACTTCTCTATTGACAAATAACCGAAAATATTCTAATATTTGAGTACAAGAAATACACCGATTTAAGCACGTCTGGCAACGTTTTTTTAACGGTTATATTTATTGTCTTATTTTCTTTTGGCTTTTTTTCCAATATCGAAGCTGTTGATACTATAATAAACTAAAATTTTAGGTTGGTCAATAGTATAATCGAAAATATCTGTATGTTTTTAGAGGGAGTGTTTGAATGAGCATAGTCGAAAATATCAAACTTTTGTGCAAACAATATAAGACATCAATTCCTAAGCTTGAAAATGAGTTCAGTTTTGGTCATGGTGCTATTTACAATTGGGATAAAAACTCTCCATCAGTCGATAGACTTCAAAAAGTCGCAGATTACTTCAATGTGTCAATAGATTTTTTACTTGATAGAGAAGGTTTTGCAGACCCCGAAGATAACGACATCCAAACCATTGCCGCCCACCATGACGGGGATGACTGGACAGAAGAAGAACTGGAAGAGATTGAAAGATTTAAAGAATTTGTAAAGTCCAAGAAAAAGCAAAGATAGATAATGCAGAGGTGGACAAATGACACGATATGAAGCACTTTGCCAGGAAATATGTAAACAAGGCATTAAAATATACGAAGTTCCAATGAACCCTCGAAATAAAGGACTATACTCCGATAATATTATTTGCATCAATCAGAGGATGGATAAAAGAGAGAAAATTTGTACTATAGCCGAAGAGCATGCTCACTACCTCACTACATCCGGCAACATCCTGGACCTAACCGATGTCCGGAACCGTAAACAGGAGAAACGTGCCCGTAACTGGGCATATGAAAAACTTATCCCCCTTCAAAGTTTCGTGAAAGCTTATAAAGAAGGGATCCGCAATAGATATGAACTGGCTGAATTTTTGGAAGTAACCGAAGAATTCTTAGATGCAGCAATTAGCCGTTATAAAGAGAAGTACGGCCTATATGTAGAGTGGACAAGTTATCTTATATATTTTGACCCTCTCGGAGTTTTCGAGTCGTTCGAAGGTAAATAAAAAACTCCCCTGCATTCAGGTGAGCATATATTTTTTACCCTTTTACCAGAACATATGTTCGATAATATTGATTTGAAAGGAGGTGAAAACAAAAATGAGAAATCCTAATGGATTCGGCGGGGTATGTAAACTTTCAGGAAGGAGAAGAAAACCCTTCTATGCCAGGGTTACTATTGGCTGGGGAGTTGTGGACGAAGAAACAGGCGAAATTCTGGAAATCGTTGAGAGCACAGACAAGATCGAGGATCTCCCCCCTGGTGCAAAAATAAAACAGCTTTATAAACCTATCGGATCATTTAAAACTCGCGGTGAAGCCCTGACTGCCCTTGTAGAGTATAAAAAGGATCCACATTCTTTAGATGCGGCCACAATAACCTTTAAAGAGGTCTATGATGCTTGGTATGCGTGGAAGTTTAATCCTAAAAGAAAGAAACAGCTCTCTAAACAAAGTAAATCTTCCTATAGAGCATCGTATAATACAGTGGCTAGATTGCATAACATGCGATGGCTCGATATTCGGCCTCTTCATATGCAAGACGTTATCGACGAATGTGAAAACGGTCTTGTATCGCTTCAGAACCTTAGGCTTCTATTTAATCAGCTATATGAATTTGCTTTAATGAATGATATCGGGGAGAAAAATTATGCCCAGTTCCTCGAAATTGATGTTGTAGATGAGAAAGAGGAGATTCATAAGCCCTTTAGCAATAAGGAGCTGGACATCCTCTGGAGTAAGGTTAATGAAATTGAAGGGGTTGATACTGCTTTGATTATGGCCTATTCCGGGCTGCGACCTACTGAGATGCTTATACTTGAAATAAATAAAATCGATCTCGAAAATCGCATAATGCGCGGCGGCATAAAAACTGAATCCGGAAAAGACCGAATTATTCCGATTCATAAAAAAATTCTTCCGCTTATCACAAAACGTATGAAAGAGGGAAACAAGTATTTGATCTATTTCGTGGGAAAAGAAATATCCTATGACACTTACCGAACAAAAATTTGGGATCCGATGATAGCTAAACTGAATATGTCTCATCTGCCCCACGACGGTCGGCACACCTTAGGCACTATGCTAGATAACGCAGGCGCGAATAAGACGTCAATAAAACGGATTATGGGGCATTCTACAAAAAAAGATGTTACCAATACGTACACCCATAAGGATATCGAAGAATTAAAGAAAGCAATCGATTTGATCTAAAATTTTGTATCTTACGTGTATATTACAAGCCGAAATTTAGGGCATTTTACAAGACGTTAAAGTCTGCAAAATCCTTGATATATGCGGGTTTCAGGGTTTTATAAAGTTTAAAATTTTATATTCCTATTAATTGCAGAACAGCAAGCACAATTACCCCAGGAAATCCAAGTATTGCGACAACACTCACGGTAAAAATATTAATCGGGATCTCAAATGAAAAAATGCTTAACAGCAAATCCACGACCCATAAACCAACAATTCCGCCAAGGATGTGAATGAAGAGGTTAATCAGTTTATTGGGTTTTCTTAATGAGGCCACGGTCACCAATATTAATAGGACAATAAACAACCCTAAAAAAACGAACGTCATGATGATGATTCCTCCCGCCGTATATCCTGTTATCAGGCTATGCCGACAGTGGACAAGTTAGAACCAAAATAGCAAAGGGAGTATCCCAAATTCAGATACTCCCACAATGATCAATATAATCTAAAAATACGGACCGACATCTGAATTACAGCTGACGTCTGCCTTCGAGCGCCCGGGCAATGGTGACTTCATCCGCGTATTCTAAATCTCCGCCTACCGGCAGGCCATGCGCGATCTTTGTCACTTTAATCTCGATGGGTTTTAGGAGCTTTGAAATATACAATGAGGTGGCTTCACCTTCAACCGTTGGATTCACTGCCAGTACAACTTCCTGAACCCCTTCCAGCCGGTGGAATAATGGAGATAGATTAAGCTGCTCCGGCCCGATCCCTTCCATTGGCGACAGTACACCGTGTAAGACATGATAAAGCCCTTTATATTCGCCGGTCTTCTCCAGCGCAATCACATCGCGGGGCTGTTCTACGACACAAAGAAGCGTTCTGTCCCTGCGCTCCCCTGAACAAATTTTACATGGATCAATATCGGTATAATTCCCGCAAACCGTGCATTGTTTGATATCCTGCAACGCTTTTGTCACTGCCTGCGTCAGTTCACCGGCTTGATCCGGATGCCTCAAAAGATAAAAGGCAAGGCGCCCTGCAGTCTTCGGCCCAACTCCAGGCAAGCGAGAAAATGCCGCAATCAAATCGGATACTGGCTGAGGATAATATAGATAATCCATAAAATGTATACTCTCCAGAATTTTTCTAGTCCCTTGTCAACCTTAAACTGATTAGATTTAGCGTTAAACGGTATCAATGTTTTAGAATAATCCGGGAATATTGAATCCTCCGGTTGCTTTGGCCATGCCGTTCTCGACCATCGCCTGGGCATTCCTAAGTCCCTGGTTGACTGCAGCTTTAATCATGTCCTCGAGTAGTTCAGCGTCATCCGGATCAATCGCTTCCGGCTTTATCTTGAGTTCCAGAACTTCCATTTTACCGCTGACAACGACTTCCACCATGCCGCCGCCTGAAGATGCCTGAATACTTTGACTTTCCAGTTCTTCCTTCGCTTTCATCATATTCTCTTGCATCTTCTGTGCCTGTTTCAGCATCTGGTTCATATTGCCCATTCCGCCGCCGCCTTGTTTAAATCCCATGAATAACACTCTCCTTATTCGACTATTCTTTTTTTGCTATTGCTTGATTCTTTTTTCTAACATTCGTTTGCCCGCTTATGGCTCGCTTAAAGCTGTCTATCATCTATATTACTTTTCTTTTCGCACCTGCACAAGCTGATCTCCAAATAATTCGCGGGCTTTTTGGACCAAATAGTCGTCTTCAGCTGGTCCCATCCGGTCCGTTACTCTTTTTTTTGACTCTGTAAAATCCGCAGCTTCAGCCGGCAGAGCCTGAACCTCACTTTCAATAAGGTTGTTCAGACTGAGTTTTCTACCAAATGTTTGCAGAAGTACTTCTTCCACAACATTTTTATTTTCTACCTGATTGAATTTGTCCCGGTGGAAAGAATAGCCGTCTTTAAAAACCAAATAGACCTGATCATCTTTTACGGCAAGCGGTTTTCCCTCCAGCAGGAAAGCATGAGTAGATCTTTTTCGTTTCCGGACTTCCTCGAGTATTTCCGGCCATTTATCCTGGACCGTCTGGAAGTTGACACTGCCTTGTTCAGCAGCAGGTAAGGTTTCAGCCATATTCTGGTCCTGTTCGGTGGTTTCAACTGCCTTCGTTGGAGCCTCATCCTTACTTTCAGCCGGATGTTTACTGGCCGTCTGCACAGCCTTTTGCGGCTGTTTAACGTGCGTTTCTTTAGGCCGGTTTTCGGTTGAATCAGTTGAACCCCCCGCTATATCTGCTCCAAAAATGGTCTGCACCAGAATCATTTCCGCTGCCAGACGGGCATTTGTCGCGTAGCGCAATTCCCCTTCACCCTTCAGAAGGACATTGATCCAGCAGAGAAGCCGGTTCAGACCGATTGCCTGACTCTGCGCAACAAGCCGCCGGGTCATCTCAGGTGCCATCAAAGGTTCCTGACCGCCGGCCAAATATAAAAGCGCCTGCCGCAGATAGTCCAACAGTTCGCGGATGATTTGCCGGGGATCCCGACCCAGAGAAATTCCTTCTCCGAGCTTAGCCAGGGTCAAAGCATAATCTTGATTCAGCAGGGAATCCGTCAGATCTGCACTGAAAGTTTCCCCAACCATGCCGATCACCTGATAAACATGCTCCATCCTAATAGGATCATCCTGCAGTAGACACTGGTCCAGGATGCTTAATGCATCGCGCAAACCACCTTCGGCCTTAGCCGCGATAACCCGCAGTGCTTTGGTCTCGATATCCCGCCCTAAAGCCTGACACACCTCCTGCAGTCTCATCGCAATGCCTTCCGCGGAAATGCGGTGGAACTCAAATCTCTGCACTCTGGATAAAATCGTCAGTGGCACTTTATGGGCCTCCGTCGTTGCCAAGACAAAGACAACATTGACCGGTGGCTCCTCCAATGTTTTGAGCAAAGCATTAAAAGCCTCAGGTGTGAGCATATGGACTTCATCGATAATATATACTTTATATTTGCCGCCAGACGACGCCAGCTTTACTTTCTCTCTTAAATCCCGGATTTCATCAATGCCTCTGTTGGAAGCGGCATCGATTTCCAGGACATCCATCGCATTTCCTTGCTCAATATCCAGACACGATGCACACCGGCTGCACGGTTCAGCGCCATCCCGGTCGGAGCAGTTCAGTGCTTTCGCCAAAATCTTCGCTGCCGAAGTCTTTCCTGTACCCCGGGGGCCGCTGAACATATAAGCATGCGCGACCTTATTCTGGTTCAGTGCATTAGTCAAGGTTATTTTGACATGTTCCTGGCCCACCATCTCACTGAACTTTTTGGGCCGCCACTCTCGATAAAGTGCAAGATATGCCATGTTATCACCCGTCACTTCCTAAATTCATAAAGAATACTTGGCCGACGCCAAGCCGTTGGCGGAAGCCTTAGTTGCACTTAGATATATCAAAAAGCAATATACTTTCGGATATACGACCAGAAACTTGAATTTTCTGATACACCAAAAAAGATGGTCTCCAAAAACCACCTTATATGAATAAAGACCGTGCACCTTTGATCGAACCAAAACCTCCGGACGTTAACCCTGCTCAAATGTTCATTCCCGGTCACCTCGCGGCACACAGAACTAACTCCTTAGTGCTGCTTCCGTCAGGATCTGACACGGTTCAAAGCGTTCCGTTGCGCAAGACCAGAAACTCATCACATTCAAACATGGACTGCTCCGACGACCAGATCCTCATCAAAGGAATTAAACCCCGCTATAGCGGATTGCGGGTTACAAGGAACCGCTGACTCCCCGTCTAGCACGGTCAAACTTTATTATACCATGAAAAAGAAAGTAAATAAATAAAAAGCCTTTAAATGTCAAGGCTTCGAATAATGTCAATGGCGGAGAGAGTGGGATTCGAACCCACGACACAGTTCATCACCATGTACCCGCTTTCCAGGCGAGCGCCTTCGACCAACTCAGCCATCTCTCCGGGTCTGAAACAGCAATTATTCATTAATATCAGTTTTTCGCAAAAGATTAACAAAGTCGCAAATGTTATTATACTGGCTCGGACAGCGAACGTCAACTCTAATTCAATATTAATGTTTCTACAGCTTTTACCCGTTCTGCTCATCAGCCAAATTTACTTTCAGTTCTGTCAAATTAGCTAAACTTGCTTCCTGCTTTGTATTGCTTAACGGTTCAACGGCCCCGAAAATGAACATATTCAGGAATTCCAATCCGACCTGTTCAAAAGACATGCCGCTCTTCAGGATAAACTCAGGACTGAGAATCTCTGACATCGCTGTTAACAGTGATGTCTTAAAAATCCCGGAATCTACTCGTAAACGCAGTTTACTGCTGACCAGAAGGTGATCGATCAGCCTGTCAATCTTTTTCTGACGGATCTGGTCAATTTTTTGCCAGAGCATCGGATAATGATGGCTTAAGTCAGCTAAAAACTGAGGATTGATCAGATAAGAAATATTCTGAAGAACCCCGGCAATGATCGTGTTGATATCTTTTGAATCGGAAAGTCTCAAATTCCTGGCAATAATTTCATCCGTTACCTTATCAATTGTTGCTTCAAACAAGTCTTCTTTGCTGGCAAAATGACGATAGATCGTTCTTTTACTTAATCCGGCCGCTTTGGCCAGTTCTTCCATGGAAAGACGGGAAAAACCCAGAGCATTCTTTATAGCAAGCTGTTCACAGGCCAGAATAATTTTTTCTCTCGTATCCACGATGTTAACTCCTCTTTTTAGGCTATTTTCTTCTTAAACTTCAGAATACTGATCGTAAGAAACAACACTGAAAATAAAATCAGGCAGATGACCTGGCTGACCAGGTAGGAAAAACCAATTCCTTTCAGAACGATTCCTCTGATGATGTCCAGGTAATATGTCAGCGGAATCACATCGCTGAGATAGTAAATGATCCTGGGCATGGCGTCTCGCGGGAAAAGAAAACCCGAAAGCATAATACTCGGAAGCATGATAAAAAAGGACATCTGGAAAGCCTGCATTTGATTTCTGGCAATATTGGATATCATGATACCCAGACCTAAGGACGCTGTGATAAAGAAAAGCGTCAAGCCATACAGTTCCAGCAGACTTCCTTTGATCGGAACTCCAAACACCAGGACCCCGACCAGCAGGGCAACGGTAATCTGGATATAACCCAGAAAGATATAAGGAATAATTTTTCCGATCATTAGCTCATACGACTTGATCGGCGTAACAATAAGCTGCTCGAGCGTTCCCTTTTCCCTCTCCCGGACCAGGGACATCGATGTCATCATCACCATAGAAAGTGTCACAACAATTCCCAGGATCCCGGGCACCATATAATAAGCGGTAATTCCGTCCGGATTATACCAGGCCCGTACTCGGATGTCGTACGGCGGATTAGTCAGATCGATATGCAGTTTCTGAGTGATGACTTCCTGTGATTTCAGCAGGCCGATGGAATTAGCTGTCGCCATGGCCTGGTTCGCTACCATATTGTCGCTCGCATCGACAATCACCTGGACAGGGGCAGATTCGCCTTTTTGCACGTTATTGGCAAAACCTGGCGGAAAAACGATCCCGACCTTCGCGTTACCGCTGTCAATCATATCATTGACTTCCTGAAAGCTATTGGCCGCATAAAGGACGTCATAATATCCGGAAGCACTGAAAGCCTCCAGTAGATCTCTGCTCTCCTCGCTAAGAGACTGATCAAATACTACCGTCGGGATATGTTTGACTTCCGTTTGGATCGCATAACCAAATAGAAGCAGCTGAATCAGAGGAAGCATAAACACCAGTCCCAGTGTCAGTCTGTCTCTGCGGATATGCAGAAACTCCTTATAAAGAACAGCCTGAATTCTTCCCATTCGTATCCTCCTCGTCTATTCGGCGTATCCCGAGGTTCTTTGCTGTTTGGCCAAAGCTACAAAAACATCTTCCAGAGAAGGCATAATAATTTGAGGTTCGCAGGCCAAGTCCTGCTCCAGCTGCGAAACATCATCCTCTCCTGTCAGCAGGACGTGAAGGAGCGCCCCGTGGATCGTACACTCCTTAACATAAGGCAGTTTTTCGATTTCCTTCACGCGTTGCATGCCATCCTTGAGCTTTAGCTCAACCATGCAACCTTGAATTGATTTTTTCTTGAGTTGGTCCGGACTATCCACCGCCATCAGTTTCCCGCCGGATATAAACGCGGCCCGATGACAGCGTTCTGCTTCATCCATAAAGTGGGTTGTTACCATGACCGTGGTTCCCTCATTCGTCATTTTTTTGATGATCTGAAAGAACATTCTGCGGCTGGTCGGACTAACTCCGCTGGTCGGCTCATCTAGGAAAAGCAGCGGTGGTTTGGCAATGATAGCGCAACCCAAGGCAAGCCGTTGTTTCCAGCCCCCGCTTAAGTTACCGGCAAGTTCATTTTCCCTTCCTGTCAGATCGGCCATCGCAATCATTTCATCCATTCTCCCGGATAAATTTTTGCGCGGAATTCCATACAGACCTGCATAGAATTTTAAATTCTCTTTCACTGTAAGGTCATCATAGAGGCTAAATTTTTGAGACATATAGCCGATACTTTGTTTAATTTTTTCAGCTTCCTTTCGGAGATCATAGCCCAGAACTACCGCAGAGCCCCCGGTTGGTTCCAAAATGCCGCAGAGCATTCGGATTGTCGTCGATTTACCCGCGCCATTCGGTCCTAAAAAACCAAAAATCTCCCCTCTTCCGACCCGAAGCGAAACGTTGTCAACTGCGGTAAAGTCACCAAATTTTTTTATCAGGCCTTCGGTAATAATCACATTTTCCATCTATTTTCCTCCTGCCATGATGACAAAGACATCTTCAATGGAAGGGGCCACTTTTTGCAGCTGGCTAAAGGTGCAGCCCTTTGTCGTAAGGGTCTGTTCAATAAAGGCTTCTGCCTCGACGTTCTTGTCCATGATCAAACGGTACTTGTCTCCAAATAGGGAATAATCCAGGATTCCATCTGTTTTCCCGAACAGCCAGGGTTCTTTTGTATCAGCCATAACCTCCCAGACCTGATAAGGGAATTTTTCTTTCAGGCCCACTGGCGTATCCAGCACATGAACGCTTCCTTCATTCATGAACGCTACCCAGGTACAAAGTTCCGCCTCATCCATATATGGGGTAGACACCAGCATGGTCATTCCTTCCCGGTTCAACTGGTATAGAATCTTCCAGAACTCCTTCCGGAATTCCGGATCAACACCATAGGTCGGTTCATCGAGAATCAACAGTTTCGGCCTGGTGACAAGCGCGCAGGTCAGCGCCAGTTTTTGCTTCATTCCGCCGGAAAGTTGATCCGCAAATCTTTTTTTAAACGCAACCAGGTTGGTGATTTCCAGAATCTCTTCCGAACGATGGATAATGACTTCTTTTTTAAGGCTGTACATCTCCCCGAAAAAGAGTAAGTTCTCCATGACCGTAAGGTCGCCATAGAGGCTGAAACGCTGCGGCATATAACCAAAATTTCTGGCACCGGCGTCTTTTCCTTTTTCCCGTTCTCTGTCCGTGAGCCCCAAAACCCTTACTTCACCGGCATCTGGGGTCAACAGCCCGCAGATAACCCGAATGAGCGTCGTTTTACCTGCTCCATCCGGACCAATCAAACCAAAAATCTCTCCCTCGCTGACGTTCAGACTTACATCGTTAACGGCCAGCAGAGATCCAAATTTTTTAGACAGCTGATTTACCTTAATCATTGGCCGTCTCTACCATTTTGATCACAACATCTGCCGGCATGCCTGGTTTCAATAATCCTTCGGGATTATCCACTGCAATTTTGACTTTGTAGACAATATTGGCCCTTTCTCTTTTGGTTTGAATCGTTTTGGGCGTAAATTCTCCCTGGCTGGCAATTTCAGCAATCGTGCCTGTAAACACCCTGTCCAGACCACTGATCGTGAAATTCGCTTCCCTTCCCAATTCTAAAAAAGGCAGGTCATCTGTCGGTATATATACGTTAATCCAGACCTGGTCCAGATTGACAACCGTGGCCAACGTGGATCCGGCCGTGACATATTCACCAATTTCATAATCTTTGGCTTGAATGGTCCCGTCAATCGGAGATTTTATCTGCAGATCAGCCAGCTGCGCCTCCGTTGTTTTGACGACAGCCTGCATCAGCATTACCTGATCTTGGGCAGCTGTAATTGTATGGTCACTGCTTCCCGACGGCAAAGCATCCAGATTGTTTTGAGCAATTGCTACATTTAGTTTATCCCTTTCCAGCTGGGCTGCCAAATCATTACGCTGTATCTCGGCAATGATATCTGCTTTCTTGACCTTATCCCCGGATTTTACCTGAAAATTCTGAACCTTGCCGGCGATCATCACACGCAAGTCCACGGTGGTAGCTTCAATTGTACCGGATGCCTCAACCGTCTCGTCATCAGAAGAATAAAAATATTCCCACCCCAGATAGCCTGAAAGCAATACAGCTGCAGCAATAATGGCTGCCACGATTTTCTTTTTTTTCGCCATTTTCGCGTCCCCTTTTCAAATATGCTTTTTTCTCTGCCGTTTCAGCAATATCATACAGGATGTGATACAGTTTATCCATTTATATTTTATACGGAAGTCACGAATTTATGACTATAGTGACATTGTAGCATGACAACATTGTTTTGCAAGATAGAAAATCAAACAGAATGAAAAGTTGGCTATATTATTATTTTTTTGGCATACTGAAAATAGTGTTGTATCATTTTTTAGACTGCAAAGGAGGCTAATTCAATGAAAATTGTCCCCGAACCTATTACACATGTATTAAAGAAAAAGCATGCCCTCTGGAGCATTATCGTTCTGGCTCTCTTGTTTTTTAACGGATGCTCTCTCGCCAAACCGGAACCGAAACCGGCCCCTTCTCCCTCCAGCGAGCAGACTGAAAATATTGCCGCGTACATTCCGTTGAGTGTCGGCAATTACTGGTTCTATGAAGGAATCGGTAACGAATATGCTTCTTATACAGAAAAAGTTACGTACCAGCAGCGTAATCAATACCAGGTCATAATTGACAATGGCGGCACTGTTACAGCTAACAGATATGAAGTTGCAGCAGACCGTATTGTTAATACCTTTAGACAGTCTGAATTCTATGAAGATAAAAATATCTTGGATCAACCATCAAATATTGAGGCTATCCTTCTGCAATCACCGCTTACCTCAGGCAATTCGTGGACCAGTGAAGGAAATTCATATGAGATCATTGACACGGCCGCCACGGTAGAAGTGCCAGCCGGGATTTTTGAAAATTGCCTGACTGTAAAAATCACGTATCCTGAAAGCGGAAATTACAGCTTATATTACTATAAGAAAGACGTCGGTCTAATCAAATCTGAGTATGTGATGCCGGAAAACGAAAAAGTAGTCTCGCAGCTTAAAGAATATGATGTCCAGCACTAGTGCCTTGTCAACCCTCTAATTCATGTAAACCACCGAGGAAAACTCTGTATGGCAAGGAGCTGCAAGACAACGCCGTATACTGAAATTTTACCAGTAGGGATATGTAGATTTAGGATAGGCATGATACTAAATAAAGAGGGTTTGCTCTGAATCAATGTTCAAACAGCAAACCCTCTTTATACTTAAATCGAATGCTTGTTCCTTTTTTTCAGGATAGCCAGACTTAAAATTATAAGCACGAATGCCGCACCGCCAATAAGATAATCTTCTCGACGGTTTATCCATCTATTATTAGAATTCTGACCGGGCGCTTCCTGCCAATTTATGCCCGGTATCTTTTGCTTATAATCCATTCCTTCTGGCATATTTCCCGGTGGCTGCATGCCTTGATCCTGTCTTATATCGGGATGTATTCCCTGCAGCCCTTGCTCTGCCCGTTGTCCCCATTGCGCCTGTTGTCCCTGTCTTGTCAGCGGCGGCTGTAGCCCACCTGCATTTTCACCGGCCGCATCCTCTGTTGTTCCCGATGAAGGTAGTTCCCCGCTTAGCTGTTTGGAGACATTATCAATCCGGTCCCGGATAAATGCAACCAATCCTATCAAATCTCCGCTTCCCGGCATATTCTTTCCAGCCCCAAAGCCGCCTCGGGATGTGGTCTTACTGTCTGTTATAGGTTCCTGAGAAGAGCCTTCGCCGATTGCTTGTTCAAATTGTTCCAGCGTATAGAACTTGGTTGGGTCACTTGCGACATAAGGTCTAATCAGATCAGCGGTTTTCTCGATTTTAGCCGTTATTTTCTCCAAAGCAAAAGGCCCTTGGATAAAAGCTTTCATGTATTGGTGATAGACGTCCTTATACGCCTGTACTTCGAGTAGTTTGCCCAGCAGTGGGCGCTGGTCTAATGACGTTCCGGAAACCGGCTGATCAATAGACAGCGCAGTACCTCCGCCAAATCCACCAAAGGACAAATTATAATCCCAGGGGAGGAAACTGAATACTCCGTTCTCCTCATATAAATAATAATTGTGGGTAAACTGTCCCTGATAGCTGTCCATATTGACAAGTACGGTATTAACTGCAAAATATCGTAGGATCTCGTCAATATTCAGGTACGTTTCTAAATCCCCGCCCTCATCTAGTGCTTTGATCATCTTAACTAAAGCCTCATTGCTGCCTTCTTTCAAGGCGGTCACAGCTTGCAGGCCGCTGTAGGATTCAATATTGTCATCACTGTAAACCAAATCGTTTCCTTTACCCCGATCGCCATACGGTTTATAGAGTGTCCCATGGTCCTGGCCAAAGTACCTTTCCGCATATGCTTCTTCAACGCCCTCAACTGCCAGATACAAACCTGCTGGATGATTATTGATATAAAGGTTCGCGTAGCAATAAGCAGGAACAGGAACGTTCATCTCTTTCAGCAGCGAGTAGGATAGGTATTCCCGCATACAGGACGCATCACCCCAGCCATTGTTCAAATTCAGTTTGGTCAGACCCGAAAGGCTTTGCCCTTCAATATAATGATCAAAATCAATTTTAAAGCTGTAGCGGTCGGAATTGCTTTTCAGGACTGAATTAAGGCTGGAATTGCCTTTGGTGCGGATTCCGACACTTTTTGTCTTCAAGCCATCAATCACAACCTGAGCCTCTTTATATTCTTCCTCTGCGGGATTTTGCAGCATGTCCTGATAATCCGCCTCAGGGATTGAAATGCGAATTTCGATGACTTTGTCAGGATCGAAGAAACGTTCCATATAAGCAGAATAAACTGACCCTGTGGAGGAGCTGCCTGTTCCTGTTCTTCCAGTGTTCAAATGGACGGCACTGTCTCCCTGCTTGGAAGACAGTACTGAATAGGCGGTCGTTAAGGTGCATACTGCAAGCAGGGCCGCAACAATCCCTGTAATTTTTTTGTCCATGTTTTAACCCCTCTTTTTCAGGCGTCGGATGCAATGCTGCTTAAAGGATGATTACACTGCAAGCTCTCCGTTATAACTTACCAGGACAACATCGTTTACTCCTTCTATAGCTGCCAAGGTATTGACAAAATCTGTGTTATCAACTCTTAATCGCACTTCAACGGTAAGCTCGATTCCCTGTCCACCGCGAACTGCTTTTGATTTAATTTTCATTCTTTTGACATGCTCCGCCAGCTTTATCAGCAGCATTCTTTCTGCCTCGCCGTTATTGCAGTTTGCAACCACCATATAAGGAATTTCATTGGTTGTCTTACTTGTAAAAATAATCAGCATGATTCCGACGACAATCGACCCGCTAATGGCCAGCAGATACTGCCCTGCCCCGCTGACGATTCCCGCTGCGATGGCCCAGAAGATAAAGACAATGTCCATTGGATCTTTGATTGCTGATCTGAAACGTACGATACTTAAAGCTCCAACCATGCCGAGAGAAAGAACGATGTTAGACGTGACACCCATGATGATGAGTGTGGTAATCATTGCCATCCCTACAAGAGAAACGTTAAAGTTCCTGGAATACATGACCCCATTGAACGTCTTCTTATACACCGCATAGATAAACAGTCCGAGTAGAAAAGAAATCAGTAACGTAATCGCCACATCAACAATAGAAAAATTTGTGACTGCGTTTTCAAGAAAATTGTTTTTAAAAATATCTGCAAAGGTAAATGTTTGATCTGTAGCCGCCGTTGTAACGGCAGTCGTTGTTGCATCCATAATACTATCCTCCATTAAGATTCTAAATTATTTTGATGTTGAGGTTCAATTTTGCGCATTTAATCCGCATTCTTTGTATTTATTTATCTTTTGCGTTTTTATCCGTATTTCCGGCATAAAACATATTTTGAGATTGCTGCCTTCTGTCTGCTGTCTAATTGAATCAGGTTGGCAATATGACTTGGCAGGTAACAGTCATATTTAATTTCCAGAATCGCTGTATCACTCGCTAAAGCATAGGCCAGTGGGGTGGTAAAATCCAAAAAGCTGGTTGCAGCGAGTCCGGTTTTTACATCACCGTCGATCGTGATTCTTACCCTACCCGGTTCCCATATGTAGGCCTGCCGTTGATACTCTACAATTGTCTTTGGCTTAAACAGGCCAGTTCTCATTTTCGTATAAAGATGCCGGCATACAGCTTCCGGACAATTTTTCAAAAATTGATAGTTGCCGTTGATTAAGTCTTGACATTCCTCTTCGGTCAAAATCGCACTCTCTTTAAAGCCTGACCCATCGTTCTTGACTTTTTTCTCAAGCCGGATGATTGCTGTAGAATGATCATATGTTCTGATTCTAAATTTTTCCCGATATTTAGCCCCTATCAACTTCTCCAATAATGCCGTATCATTAATATCATCAAAGTAAAGACTTCTGACGGTATTAAAGCCTTCCGGCCCGGTATGTTTGTCCTTGGGAAGCACCCTATTTAAACGGTTGACCAGTACTGCTCTGTCGAAGTTATTGATGCTCATTTTAATTTCCTGGCGATATTTGCTCACATGCTCACCCCCTGTCGCATATTCCAACGATCTTTTGATGATGCTATTTTATCCACTCTATGTGTCATTAATGTGAACGCTGGTTAACAAATTTGTGAAGAATTTAGGTGATGGCTATGTTAAGAAAACGTTGGCTTCCTATATTTGCAGCGGTGATCTTACTTCTTAGTGTTACCGTTTGGGAAAAAGCCAAGACACCGCTGGCTTCCGAATCCACAGAACTGATGCCTGCCGCCAATGATGCCGTTTCTGAAAGTAATTCGTCAGAGACCGCTGCTTCTGAACCTGAGGCTGCTGAATCTACGCAAATTAAACTTACGCTGCTTGGGGATATCATGTGCCATCCAACGCAATACGAGGCAGCCAAGATAAGCGGAGGCTATGATTTTAGACCTTCTTTTGAAGAAATCGGGGAGGATACAAGGCTCGCCGACCTGACTCTTGCCAATCTTGAAACGACCCTGGCCGGGAAGGAAATGACTTATAGCGGTTATCCTTCTTTTAATACCCCGGAACAAGTGGCTGACGCTGTCCGGAAAACACTTGGTGTAGATGTTGTCTCTACCGCTAATAATCACTCTTTAGACCGGAATTTTTCGGGCCTAAGCCGGATGATCGATTTTCTGGATCAATCTGGTCTGAAACATACGGGAACCTATCAGACCGCCGAAGACAGTCAGAAAATTCTGATCCAGGAAATTTCCGGCCTGCGTATCGCTTTCTTAAGCTATACCTATGGCACCAATGGGGTTACCCTTCCTGAAGATAAAGCTTTTGCTGTGAATTATCTGGATCGGGAAAAAATCCTTAGGGATGCTGAGAAGGCGCGCGCTCTGGGAGCAGACTTAGTTATTGCCTCTTTGCACTGGGGAACGGAGTATGCCGTAAAACCCTCCGCTGAACAGATTAATCTGGCCACCTGGATCTTTGAAAATACGGAGGTTGATATCATCGCCGGCAATCATGTCCATGCTGTCCAGCCGATCACCTTTCTCCAAGTAAAAAGCAAGTCCACTGGTAAAGAAAAAGAAGGATTGGTGATCTATGCCCAGGGAAATTTTATTTCCGATCAAAAAACAGATACGGCGAATATGGGCATCATGGTTGATATTTTTCTGGATATCCGTTCTGCTGAAAAACCAGTTATCACACATGTTGCATACTATCCGACCTGGATTGATGAAACTCCAAGAGCCGGTCCGAAGACATATCGCGTCTTAAATGTGACAAAGGCCCTGGCCAATTATCAGTCAGGGCAGGATCCGCTGCTGGACAGTGCAGATTATGCAGAGATGCTGGCCTATGTATCTCAAATTAAGCAAACTATCCCTTCTGAAAATAAGATTCGTTTCGCCAACAAATAATGTATACAGTATATTTGTCTGTATACATTATTTATCATTATTATCTCTTTACAGCCTGCTGAGTGTTCATTATATTTTTCTTAGGCAAAGGAGCCACAAAAAAAGCCAGCCTGCAGGCCGGTTTTTTGGGGGCTTCTTTTTTTGATGTCTATGGACGGCGGAACAGGAAGCGTGGAGGCGTCTAAATAGCCTTCACGGTGTTGAATACGTCACGGACGATAAAGTAATTCGACTGGACCAATGTCGCGATGCCATGAATGTCAAAAATCTGCTGGCAAGGATGGCAAGGATAAAAAGGAGAGATTGTAATGAATTATGGCGATATTGCCTTTATGCTTTTCAGCACCGCCCTAGTTTTTTTAATGATACCCGGACTCGCTTTTTTTTATGGAGGGCTCGTCAAAAGACGCCATGTCCTGTCGATCATGATGCAAAGCATCGCTGCAATCGGAATTATCTCGATTCTCTGGATTGTTATCGGTTATACCCTGGCTTTTGGGCCGGATATCGGGCATTTGATTGGCGGATTGGACTATGCAGGCTTAAGAGGTGTTGGTCTGAATCCCAAAACAGAAAGTGCAACAATTCCTCATATGTTGTTTATGCTCTATCAAATGATGTTTGCAATCATTACTCCAGCTATTATGACCGGAGCAACAGCGGAGAGACTGCGCTTTCCAGCCTATATCCTTTTAATCTCCCTGTGGAGCCTTTTGATTTATGTGCCTCTTACCCATTGGGTATGGGGCGGAGGCTGGCTGGCTGATCTGGGCGTCTTGGATTTTGCCGGAGGGATTGTTGTCCATATTAGTTCGGGCTTTTCAGCCTTGATTGCCGCTTTGTATATTGGCAAACGCTACCATAAAGACTCAGAACAGGCTATCCCACATAACATTCCATATGTGATTCTTGGCGGAGGTCTCCTGTGGTTTGGCTGGTTCGGGTTTAATGGCGGTAGTGAACTGGCTGCAGACGGTATTGCTGTGCTTGCCTCGACTACTACGCACCTGTCTGCCTGTGCCGGACTACTGGGATGGATAATTATTGAAAAACTGCTTCATGGCAAACCAACCGTACTCGGTGCTGTCTCAGGCATGGTTGCAGGGCTCGGCGCCATCACACCTGCCTGCGCTTACGTGACTCCGCTTGCTGCGGTCTTGATCGGACTGGTTTCTTCAGGTTTGTGCTACTTTGCAGTCGCTTGGCTGAAAGTTAAACTGGGTTACGATGATGCACTTGATGCTTTTGGTATTCATGGTATTGGCGGGACCTGGGGAACCCTGGCTGTCGGCATTTTTTGCACCACGGCTCTAAACCCCAATGGTGCGGATGGACTTTTCTATTCCGGGTCATTTTCCCAGGTTGGGATACAACTTTTGGCCATCCTCGCAACTTATGCTTACTGCGGCGTCATGACCTTCTTGATCCTTAAAGTCATCAGTCTCATTACTCCTCTTGCAGCAACGACTGAAGAACAGGAAACAGGCCTTGATATCAGCCAACATGGCGAAAGCGCCTATCCAGACATTGAAGGAATGACTTCGGATTCCGCCTGGAATATGGTGAATTAATAAATGGCTGTAACGAAATATACCAGATAGAAATTCTTCTATATAAGCCACTAAACCATTAAAAAAGGATTTTCACCGCGTTCACGGTGAAAATCCCTTTTCAATTTTGCCAGGAAAAAGTATACTTGAATTTTTAATTGTAACAATTATTGGGCAAAGGAACGGCTTAAAGATTCGACTTGAACTGCATAAGCCGATTTGTAATGCCCATTATTCTCGTAAAAGGTTAACCTGCCGTTGATCCCCAATCGATATGCCGTGTACGATTCATATTTATTCATATAGACATCCTCTAAATACTTCAGATATCCACCGGCTAAGTAGGTCGCATAATATTTGTCTGCCGACAGGAGTTCCCCGTTCGGATAAGGGATCTCTTTATGATAATATTCGGTGATGGCCATGTAGGCCGTTTTAGCTGTAGCCAATTTCATTTGGGTCGTATTGTAGGATAAGGATCCGCCATCCATATTGGTGGCAGGCACATATTTTGATTCTTGGGCAATTAAGGCAAACAGTTCATAAGGTTCCAGCTGAAAGGTCTCTTCAACGCTCGCAATATACGCTAGATATTCGGGGTCGACCTGATAGTCTCTGGCAATTCGTGCTAAATTCTCTTGTCTGTATGTTTGATCTTCTTTTGCACTAACGACGTTACATTCTTCTTGGCTTACTTTTTCCCTGTCTTCGGCAAAGGCGGCTGTCCCGACAAACATCACCTGTGCAGCAATCGTAAATGCTACCAGGAACATAGCCAGAAAACGGCCAATCCTTTTCTGTTGAAACACGGTCTTTCCTCCTTAAGGACTTTTGACAGCTTTTCGCCATCATCTTTTGTTATTTTGTCAGAATAAAATCTTTCTATGCTTGAGATCCTCCCATAATCTTTGTCCTGTATCTCAAGGTGACAAAATTCTACATTTTTTTACTTTAACCGATTTTACCACATCAAATCAAAAAACGCAAAAAAAGAGGACCATTAATTCCCTCTTTTACCATTATATATGCGGTTATTTTTTGATTAAAGGTGTCTTTAGAACGCCTCGTATCCGTTTAAAGGCCGGTCTGCAGCTCAGGAGAGGTCGGAATCCCTGATCTTCTTTTTTATTTGCAGATACGTCAGCAGTTCTTCCTGATCTTTTTCTTCCCAGAAATCAAAGTCGTCCAATTTCTCTAAAACTTCCCTGAAATGAACGCTTTTATCCGCCAGGGAATAATACTCAGGTTCTGAGCCCGCATCCATCGTTTGTTCACCTAAAAGGTAGGATACCGATACTCCTAGACCCAGGGCAATATCTGTCAGCCGGTCTAAAGAAGGCCTTCTTCTGTTTTGTTCAATATCACTCAAATAAGAGATGGAGATACCGCTTCTTTCAGAAAGCTTACGAAGTGTAAACTTTTTTTCTTTTCTTTGTTCTTTAATCCTATCCCCGACAGTCAACGCAATTTCCTCCAAATTTTCGATAATAGCGAATTAATACTAGTATAATCGCTGAAAAACGCCAGGTCTACTGAGCTGCTATACATTTTTGACGTAAACACGCGCAATGTGGAAGAATATCCTATATTTTCTTGGGATTGGAACCTATTTTTAGCAGACGGCTAAATTTAATCATTGCATAATTACGCTATATGCGTAATTATTAGACGGAGGTGGTGTTATGTCCCTTGGTTCAAAAATCCGGGAGATTCGGAAGAAAAAGCATTTAAAACAAAAGGAACTGGCTGAGATTGCCGGTATTTCCGTTTCTTATCTATGTGAGATCGAAAGAGATAAAACAAATCCATCTATTAAAACACTTTTCCATCTCACTCAAGCCCTTGGGGTCCGTCTATCGACGCTCCTCGGCGATCAGGAATATTAGGAACAGAATAATATTAGTATTTTTCAAAATGAAAAGGATTTTTCTATAGAATGAAGTCCTTTTATTTTTTTGACAAATGCATACAAGAATATTTTAAAAAAACTCCTTGAAATATTCAAACAAAAATGCTAGTATGAATAATTATCGTTTTTCCGATAATCTGTTCAGAGGATAAAAACGACAAGCGGAAATCTTTATTTACCTGAGTTCTTTAGGTAAAAATGTAGCCCAGTTTATGAAGAAACTGTAGAAGGAGACTGTACATGGATAAAAGTTTTGAATTCGGTAATAAAAGCATTGGGAAGCTATTATGGCAATTTTCCTGGCCGGCGATTGTCGGTATGTTGGTGAATGCCTTATATAATATTGTTGACCGGATTTTTGTGGGCCGCGGCGTCGGTACACTTGCGATTGCTGCAACGACAGTGGCCTTCCCAATTATGCTTCTGTTTATGGCACTCGCGATGCTAGTTGGTATTGGTGCAACAGCATTAATCTCCATCCGGCTCGGAGAACAGAAAAAAGAAGAAGCCGAAAAAATTGTAGGTAATGCACTTACTCTCTTGATTATGCTTCCGCTCCTTTTTATGGCTTTCTATTTCTCCTTTGCAGAACAGCTCTTAGTCTTTTTTGGTGCTAATCAGGAAGTATTGCCCAATGCACTTGATTTTACCAATATTATTGTTGCAGGATCCGTTTTTAGCACAATCGGTTTTGGCATGAACAATTTTATCAGAGCTGAAGGAAACCCCAGAATTGCGATGCTGACGCAAATTCTCGGTGCTGTGATTAACGGGGTATTGAATTACATTTTTATTTTCCATTTGGGATTAGGTATAGCGGGTTCCGCACTCGCAACGGTCTCGGGCCAATTCATTACGACGCTTTGGGTATTGGGCTATTTTCTTCTCGGCCACAGCACGCTTAAGCTCCGCCTGAAAAACTTAAAACCGGATTTTCCGATCTATCTGGCCATATTGTCTATTGGCTTTGCTCCGTTTGCGATGCAACTTGCCAACAGTTTGCAGAATATGCTTCTGAATAAGAGTGTCATGCTTTATGGCGGCGACCTAGCGCTGTCTGCCATCGGCGTCATTATGAGTATTTCAACATTGTTCTTTATGCCGATTATCGGTGTCAGCCAGGGTGCTCAGCCTATCATAGGCTTTAACTATGGAGCCGGGCAGTTTGAAAGAGTTAAGGCAGCATTGAAGAAGGCCATCATCGCGAGCACCTGTATTGCTGTTGCCGGCTATCTGGTCATACATTTCTGGCCCGAACAAATCATTGGCTTGTTCAGTGACAACGATAAGGCGCTTACAGAACTGGCAACTCACGTGATACTGGTATTTTTTACCATGTTCCCACTGATTGGTTTTCAAATTATTTGCTCAAGTTACTTTCAGGCAGTCGGCAAACCGCTTCAATCATCTGTTTTGAGCCTTTCACGGCAGGTACTGCTCTATATACCGCTTCTTTTGGTCCTGCCTCATTTTTGGGGAATTGAGGGTGTCTGGCGGGCTACCCCGATTGCAGATATCTTATCCGTTCTGATCACAGCAACGTTGATAACGCTGGAAATGAAACGGCTTAGCAAAAATCAGCCCGCTGTCAGCGTAGGATAATTCAGGCTGATATAAAACTGATATATCTAAAATACGAACAAGGACTTCACAACCGTGAAGTCCTTGTTCGTATTTAGATGACCCGTTCTTTCTCAGAGATCGGGACACTGAAGGATCATATTTTAGCATAGACTCTTATTTACGATATGATCTCCCGATTACACCAGGAACTTAAGCAAGGCGACCACCACAGCAGCAGTCACTGCTGACATGATGAGCGCAAAAATAAAGGCAACGCGCATCACTTTGTTTTCTTCACCAAGTTTATCAATAGATGCGGCCGCATTTTGGAGTTTTGCCGGGGAAATTACGCTGGCTAGTCCTCCACCAAAGGCTAACCCGGCTGTAACGATGATAATACCCTTAAGTCCCCAGTCAAGATTCGTTGCTGTTGACATGGTATATTTCGCAAACATCGCAATCGTCGAAGCTTCACTTCCGGTAATGAATCCTCCGAATAATCCAATAAAGCTTACAATAGCTCCGTAGGCTCCATGAAAAGCCTGCGCGGAATAGTCTGCGAGTACTTTCACCATACTTGGGCACAGTGTTTTCGGCAGTGCGGCATTGAGATTGGAAGCCATATTAAATCCAGACATATTCATGACTTCACCAATCGCAAAGAAGATCGCTGCTGAGAAAACAGGTTTTGGTGCCCTTCGCCACCAAACTTTTATCGAATCTTTAATTTGGGCGGCTTTTGGGCGCATAATCGGGATCGAAATCAAGATGCTGACCAGAATCCAGGTGTAGGCATTCCATAAAGCTCGGGTTGCTATCGGCTTGCCGTCTGCAGATAAGCCGGGAATGCTGAGCGTCAGTGTCCGGTATAAATAATCGAAAGATTCCTTCGGCAGGTTAAGTGCCAGAATCAGAACGATCAAAAGCAGCCAGGGCATAATGGCTTTCCACAAAGGATATTCTTTTTCATAGGCAAGTTCTTCTGGCGTCAGCCGGCTTCGATCAATAATTTTTTTACCCGTTAGCTTAAGGTACAGGATCATTACAAGAATGACTGCAAAACCACTTAAGACTCCTGTGAGGACAACCAGATTGTCATAATGATTGGTAAAATAAGCGACAATCGAAATGGTAATGCCCGTAACCAATACCGGGACGATCCCTTCTTTGACGGCTTTCCACTTTCCGACAATCCAAAGCATCGAAAAGCCGATCAGGGTAGATACAACCGGCAAAAACATAAAGAAGATGCTTCCGGCTTGAGAAAGGGTAATTTCATTGCCTTTTCCTAAAAAGCTGTTCGCGATATCCACAAACACCACGATCGGGGCGCCGAGTAAAGCATACGTACACAGGGAGTCATATCCGATCGCCGGTAAAGCTATGGCCACATACGTAGAGTATCCCATCGCAATCAAGATAGGCGGCAGAAGAGATACAGGAGTTGCCCCGACGGCAACCATCAGCGTTCCAAATCCAATGTTGATCATCATGATCTGAACGGCTCTGTTTTCACTGGCTAAGGTCTTAATAAATATAATAATTCGTTTTAAGGCCCCTGTCTTTTCCATATAGGCCATTTGCAGCAGCGATGTGGCTACGATCAGTGATACTGAAAAAGATTTAATCAGACCGGCCAGCGTCGAGCGTACAATGACTTCTCCCGACGTCTGAAAAAACAAAAACGCCACAAGAGAAACAGCAAGCCAACCCACAATTCCGCTGGTATGGGCTGGCTTTTTAAACACAATAAGCATAACAACAATGACTGCTATCGGCAGCAGTGCAAGCAGCAGTGGCAACATTCTCTCCCATCCTTCCATTCTACAAGTATAAATTTTTTATAACTACCTACTTTATAATATATGATTTTGCTCAAAAAAAAAAGCACTTTTTTAGCTTTTTACTTTTTGCATTATATGTTTCGAGCCAATAGAAAGGCCCGCTTTTCACCATGAAAAACGGGCCGAAACTGAAGATTTCCTCAACTAAGGGATCATGACATATTGCGCGGGTCCCGGAACAATGATCCATCCGTCGTAAATGATGCTGATACTGAAATAGTAGTACTCACCGGAAACTAAATTACCCTGGATATCACCCTGATAATAAGTGTCGGCGTTTATTGTCACCGAAGTCCTGTTCCGGTCTGTAATCCATTCCAGATAACCGTCATTTGGATATTTTGGGTTAGGATTACTCTTTGAAATGACCACTTTGTAGCCTTCAAAATTTGCTGCTTCTGAAGCTGTCCAGCTTAAAATCAAATTACTGCCGCTGGCTGTTGCCGATATGGCAATCGGATCTAGGCTCTGTCGGACACCTTCCTTCTCAGCTAGTGAATCGTATCCATCGGCCGGATACGTGACATGGACGGCATTTCCGGCAACCCTGCCATCGCTGTATAAAGCCGTCACACTAACGTAATATGCCTGTCCGGGAGTCAGATAACTGCCAAAGTCTCCGCCGTGATACGCTGTGCTGTTGTCGATTACCCACTGGCTGGTGCTTTGATTGGTAATGTAAGTCAAATAACCGCTGCTGGGATAGGCCGGCCTGGAATTATTTTTGGAAATAATGACCTTATAGCCCTGGAAGCTTTCACTGTAAATCGGATTCCATTTGACAATAAGCCGGTTGTTGTCCGTAGAAACGGTTACCTGAGGCGCCTTTGAAGAGGAAGAGGAGGATACAACTGGTTTGACAGCAGGTTTTGTTTCTGTAGCCGGTGTTTCCTTGGTGGGTTGTGTTGTTTCGGCCGGCGTTGCGATAGCTTCCTCGGCAGGTTCCGGTGAAGAGACAGCCGTACCGATCGGATACGTCAGTTGCAGGCTGTCACCCGGAACGGTCTTATCCGAATAAAGCACCGTGATGCTAAAATAGTATTTTTCACCAGGGACAAGTTTCTCGCCAAAGTCTCCGTTTTTATAGGCTTCACTGTTATTGATCACCGCACTGGTCATGGTCCTTTCAGTAATGTAGTATAAATACCCGTCATCTGGATACTTCGGATTCGGATTGCTCTTTGAAATCACCACTTTATAGCCGGAAAATTTGGGGTGATCAACCTGATCCCAATGTAAGATAATTTTATCGCCAGAAATCTCCCCGTTCACTGCCACAGCAACATAAGGAGTTTTATCCTCGCCTATTTTTAATCCGGGCCAGGAAGCATTTTGCGCATAACCATAGGTGACTATGCCTAAACAAAAAATGACTGCACATATCGCGATTGCAATATTTCTGGATAAACGAGGTTTCATGGTCTTTTCTCCTTTCATACCACCGTTTGCATACGAGTAACTTACTCTCAACTAAAAATAACGTAAAAAATAAGATCAACTATGTAAAATCTATAATTCTACAGTATTAATTTAATTCCTTTTTCTTCCTTAATATTTAGGAATTAAGTCCCATCAAATTAGGAAATATGGATCTGCATAATCCCAAATGTATAGTTTGATACGATGGAAAGGAGTATGTCATTTAATGTCGAATCATTGATTCTAAATAAACTTAATTAATTTTTCTAAAGGAGAGGAGGGAATATGATGAAAGAACCGGTTGAGTTGATCCAATCAAATCAAACATTTTTAATTAGACGTACCTTAGAATATGCAAAAATGCATAATTATACAAAATATACCTCTACTCTGGAAGAAGCTTGGCGTACATCAATTAACGGGTTATCCGAAGCTTTAATCTCAGTTCTCAAGTCCTGTGAATCTATACCTGAATTAAATGTGGATGAAGATTATGCAAATGATCCAATTGGTTCTTTTGGGATACTTGAGGCACAGCTTCATCGCAAACGTGGAGTTACCCTGGAAATGTTTTTAGGATTGATGAAATATTATCGTCAATCCTATCTCGATCTGATAATAGAAACCTATAGGAAACAAAATATAGATTGTGATTACTTTTTATTGTTTATTAATCGGTTTTTTGATCGTGTAGAATTAGCTTTTAGCAGTGAGTGGATCAACGAGAAGAAGGAAGTACTTACGTTAAGTCTTCAAAATACGAATCGTATGATGACGAATGAAAAAAATAAGTATTTAACAATATTTGAAAGTATTCCAACTCCTTCAATCATTTTGGATAGTAATAATATGATTGACAACATGAACAATGCAGCTAAAGAGTTCCTCAAGTCTGCGGGAATTGATGGGACATCTTATTATTCCAATGAAAAACATGAAATATATTTAGTACATGTATTCCCTTGGCTTGCAGAAGAATTTACTGCTTTTATCAACGGAAATGATATTGAAGTATCCATTGAAAAGAATTTGAAAATGCTCGAATTAGGAACCAGGAATCTGGTTATAAACTTTCACCGCATGTTGGACGTAAGTGAAAAATATAAAGGTACAGTGATCATATTTACGGATTTAACATATAGAAAACAAATTGAGGACAGGTTAAAATTTATCAGTTTTCACGATGATCTTACAGGATTATACAACAGAGCATTCTTTAATGAAGAATTGTTAAGACTGTGTTCAGGCAGGTCTAATCCAGTAGCGATTATAGAATGTGATGTTGACGGGCTTAAAGTGGTAAACGATACTTTGGGACATCATGCCGGAGATTTGCTTATTACTTCCACTGCTTCAATACTTCGTCGTTCTATCCGGGAAAACGACGTTGCTGCCCGGGTAGGTGGTGATGAATTTACAATTGTTTTACCAAATTGCTCACCTGGCTCATTAAAAGAGGTCTGTCAGAGAATCGAATTTGAACTCGAAAAACATAACAAAGAAAGCTCTTATTTGCCTGTGAGTTTTTCCATTGGTGCTGCATTAGGGGATGCTCATAATGACAGCTTAGACCACATTTATAGGAATGCTGATAATGAGATGTATAAAAATAAACAAGAAAAGCGAGAGCAATACAAGCTTTGGTTCAACTCGTTATATGCTAAGTATGGGGACAAACTATTTAATAACTAATTTACTTTGCCGTCAGGCCATGGTACTGCCGGAGCGGCCGCCCGTTCGAATCCCACCTTCTTCTTTATTAAAATAAGCTTCATCTTGCGATGAAGCTTTATCTTCAGTGGCGGAGAAGGTGGGATTCGAACCCACGTGCCCTTGCGGACAACCGCATTTCGAGTGCGGCGCGTTATGACCACTTCGCTACTTCTCCATGATAAATATAATATTTTTATGCTTTATGGGGTTTTGCTTTAGGCTTTGGTACGTTTTTCCCGAAAATATTGTTTTAACAGTACTGAGCATTCTTCTTCCAAGACGCCTGCCGTGACTTCAACTTTGTGATTCCAGCAGTTTCTGTTCAGTACATTCATCACGGACTCAACAGCGCCGCCTTTGGCATCCGTCGCTCCGTAGATCAGGTGTTTGATCCTAGCTTGAAGAATCGCGCCGGCACACATCGGGCAGGGTTCCAAGGTGACATACAACGTCGCATCCGTCAGCCGCCAGTGACCCATCACTTCAGCTGCTCGCCGGATGGCAAGGATTTCGGCATGTCCGGTCGGGTCTTGTTTCTGCTCTTTTTCATTGAAGGCGACAGAGAGAATCTGCTGATTCACGACAACGAGCGCACCAACCGGAATCTCATTGCAGTCATACGCCTTTTGGGCTTGGTCAAGCGCAAGTCTCATCCAATCTTCATGTTTCATTTCTCTCAGCCTCGAATACCATCCTGCCAGGTCCGCAGAAAAATCAAAATATGCTGGACAGGAAATACAGATTCAGGATTGACATAGTACGAGTACTTCTAAACGTTTGCAACGGCAAATCTAATAAAAAAAAGGCCTTAAAACCTTTGCAATATAATGGTGGCCCCGGGAGGACTCGAACCCCCGCAAGACAGGGTTTAGGAAACCCCCGCTCTATCCACCTGAGCTACGAGGCCATATGGATTGCATGGCGGAGGGGGTGGGATTCGAACCCACGGCCCCTTTCGGAGTCACCGGTTTTCAAGACCGGCTCCTTAAACCGCTCGGACACCCCTCCAGCAGTAAGACGAAAGATAGTATAACATAAACTTTATAACTAAACAAGAAGCTGTTTGCGCCAATTTTAAATAATGAAGCAACAAATAATATAATAATCTAATTGAATTAATGCTCTCAACATAATCTAAAAAACTTTTATTCTAATCTAACCAATAAATTCCGTGCCCATGTACGGAACCAGTACTTTCGGAATCCTGATTCTGCCGTCTTCTTCCTGGTAGTTCTCCAGAATGGCCGATACGGTCCTGCCGATGGCCAGTCCGCTGCCGTTCAAGGTATGCACAAACTCCGGTTTTTCCTTAGGTCCGCGCCGAAAGCGAATATTCGCTCTTCTGGCCTGAAAATCAATAAAATTGCTGCAGGAAGATATTTCCCTGTACAGATTAAAGCTTGGCAGCCATACTTCAATGTCGTACGTTTTAGCAGAGCTGAATCCAAGATCGCCGGTGGACAAGGCAACAACGCGGTAAGAGAGTTCCAGTTCCTGCAAAATCGCTTCAGCATCCGCGGTCAGCATCTCCAACTCCTGGAAAGAGTTCTCCGGAAAGGAGAATTTTACAAGCTCGACTTTATTAAACTGATGCTGGCGGATCAGCCCGCGGGTATCCCTCCCGGACGCTCCGGCTTCGGCGCGGAAACACGCACTGTAGGCACAAAATTTAATTGGAAGCATATCTGCTTCAAGGATCTCATCTCTGTAAATATTGGTGACCGGTACTTCCGCTGTAGGAATCAGGAAATAATCAGTTTTTTCTACTTTAAAAGCGTCTTCTTCAAATTTGGGCAGCTGGCCGGTGGAAATCATAGACTGCCGGTTGACCATAAACGGCGGAAAGACCTCCGTATAGCCTTTGGCAGCATGCCTGTCCATCATAAAATTGATCAAGGCTCTTTCCAGGCGCGCTCCGAGCCCTTTGTAGAACGTAAATCGAGTCCCGGTTACTTTGCCGGCCCGGGCAAAATCTAAAATATCTAGGTTTTCCCCCAGCTCATAGTGGGCCAGTGGTTGAAATTCAAACTTCCTGGGTTCACCCCATTTGCGGACTTGGATGTTATCATTTTCATCTTTACCAACCGGAACAGATGCATCGGGAATATTCGGGATCAAATAGAGTACTTCCAGCATTTTTTGCTCGATCTCGTTTAAACTGTCATCCAGCGTTTTGATGTTCTGACCAACCTCACGCATTTGAAGGATCAGCTCCTCGGCATCCTGCCCGCTTTTCTTCCGCCGGGCAACTTCTTCAGATACCTTATTGCGTTCCGCTTTCAGATTTTCCGCCTCAAATAAGATTTGCCGTCTTTTTTCCTCTTGGCGCAAAAAATCATCCAGGTTGATATCGGCACAGCGTTTCGCTAACGCTTCTTTGACAATCTCGGGATTGCTGCGCACAAATTTTAGATCGAGCATAACGGGCCCCTCCTATTTTCGATACTGATCAACGATGTTAATGAAATATTCATGAATTCTGGTATCGTCGGTAAGCTCGGGATGAAACGCGCTGGCCAGAATATGATCATCCTGGACCAAGACAATCTTGCCGGCATATGCGGCCAGCACATCAAGCTCCGGACCTGCTTCCGTCACATACGGCGCGCGGATGAATACGGCTCGCAAATTTCCGCCTTTTAGTCCCTTAACCGGGATATCCGCTTCAAAACTCGCAATCTGCCGGCCAAAAGCATTTCGTTTGACGGAGATATCCAGAAGCCCCAAAGAATACTGGTTACTCCGGTCAATTTTTTTACTGAGCAGAATCATACCGGCACACGTCCCAAAAATGGGAAAACCTTCACCAGCCATTTCTACAATTTTATCGCCAAAACCGTCAATTTCAAGCTGCTTACCGATTGCTGTGCTTTCCCCGCCGGGAATAATCAGCCCACTGATTCCTTTTAAATCATCGACACTGCGGACTTCAACTGCTTCAACTCCAAGTTTTTCCAAAGATTTGCAGTGCTCGCGAAAAGCGCCCTGGATAGCCAGGACACCAATCTTCTTTTTCATGCTCACCAGCCCCGATCCTGCATTCTTTCCGCCGGAGCAATCGAGGAAATCTCCAGACCAGGCATTGCTTCACCGATTTCTTCGGAAAGTTTGGCCAGTATGTCCGGATCATTGTGATGAGTAGTTGCGAGAACGATTGCTCTGGCTCTCTTGGCTGGTTCAGAGGATTTAAATATGCCGGAGCCAACAAAAATACCGTCGCAACCCAGCTGCATCATGAGGGCTGCATCAGCCGGTGTTGCAATTCCGCCTGCGGCAAAATTTACAACCGGCAGTTTGCCGTGTTCGGCAACATATAGAACTAAATCGTAAGGTGCAGCCATTTCCTTGGCTGCGGTCATCAGTTCCTCTTTCGGCATGGTGGTCAGACGGCGGATATCGGCCATAACCGTCCGCATATGACGCACTGCCTCAACCACATTGCCTGTTCCGGGTTCACCTTTGGTGCGGATCATCGCAGCACCCTCGCCAATCCGACGCAGGGCTTCACCGAGATTGCGCGCACCGCAGACAAATGGCACTTTAAAATTATGCTTATCAATGTGATAAAGGTCGTCGGCAGGAGTCAGAACTTCGCTCTCATCGATGTAATCCGCGCCAAGTGCTTCCAGGATCCGGGCTTCGACAAAGTGTCCGATTCTTGCTTTAGCCATAACCGGAATGGTTACAGCCTCCATGATTTTTTTAACGATGGTAGGATCGGCCATTCTTGCCACACCGCCTGCCGCCCGGATATCAGAGGGCACTCTTTCCAGGGCCATAACTGCACAGGCCCCAGCTTCCTCCGCTATTTTTGCCTGCTCGGGTGTTGTGACATCCATAATGACGCCGCCTTTTAACATCTCCGCCAAGCCTGTTTTTACTTTCCATGAAGCTACCTCAACCATGAATGATTCCTCCTAATAGATCTGTTAATCGTCCTATTGTTCCCTGCTAACATCATTTTATTAATCGTTTATTCTTCTTCTTTGCTTACAAATTTAGCTACGGCCACGACCTTGCTTTCACCGGTTCTCATGGCAGTGACTCCCTGGGCCGATCTCCCCTGGACGGAGATGCCGCTGACTTCCTGACGGATCACAATGCCTTCATCGGTAATGACCATCAGTTCCTGATCGGCGGTGACGACCTTGACGGCGGCCAGAGGCCCAGTCTTAGAAGTGACTCTGTGCCCGATAATGCCTTTGCCACCGCGTCCCTGGATCCGGAATTCACTGAGTTCGCTTCGTTTAGCAAAGCCATTCTCGGTAACGGTCAGCAATTCCAAATCACTAGCGGTTTTATCCACGACATCCATGGCAATGACATAGTCATCTTTCCTGAGAGAGATTCCTCTTACGCCGCGGGCTGTCCGTCCCATGGCTCTGACATCTTCCTCAGAGAAACGAATCGCCAAACCCAGACGGGTTGCAATCACGACATCATCATCTTGTTTCGTGAGGCGCACGCCGATCAGTTCGTCATTTTCATCCAGCGTCAGCGCAATCAAGCCATCACTTCTTTTTGTGTCGTAATCCTGGAGCGAAGTCTTTTTGACAATCCCGTTTTTCGTTGCTGTCAGCAGGTTGAATTGGTCTTTAAACTCCTTGACAGCAATCGTCGCAGTGACTTTTTCATCCTGCGCAAGACTCAAAAGGTTCACAATCGCAGTCCCTTTAGCGGTCCGGCTTGCCTCAGGTATTTCATGCGCCCGCAGACGGTAAACCTTGCCACGTGAAGTGAAGAAAAGAATATGATGATGTGTAGAGGCAATAAACAGGCTCTCCACAAAATCATTTTCTCCGGTAGACATGCCGTTGACACCACGTCCACCTCTTCTCTGGCTGTGATAGGTGTTTAAGGGCAGTCTTTTGATATACCCTCTGTGTGTGACCGTAATTACGACGTCCTCATCCGCGATCAGATCTTCAATTTCCATCTTCGTCGCATCAAAGGTAATTTCTGAACGTCTCGGGTCCGCAAATTTATCCCTGATTTCCTTCAGTTCAGTTTTAATAATTCCACGAACCATTTTGTCCGAATTCAAAACTGCCGTCAGGTAAGCAATCTCATCCATCAGCCTTTGATACTGGGCATCCAGTTTTTCACGTTCCAAACCAGTCAGGCGCTTTAAGCGCATGTCCATAATCGCCTGGGCCTGTCTGTCGCTGAAATCAAAGCGCAGGATCAGTTTGGCTTTGGCAATGTCATCATCCTTGGAAGAACGAATGATCTCAATGACTTCATCGATATAGTCCAGCGCCTTGCGCAGTCCTTCAACAATATGTGCCTCATCTTCTGCTTTCTTCAGTTCAAACCGGCTGCGCCGGACAATAACTTCCTTTTGGTGTTTGATAAAATATTCCAGAATTTCCTGCAGGTTGAGTACTTTCGGGGTATTGTCAACCAGCGCCAGCATATTGATCCCGAAACTATCTTCCATCTGGGTATGCTTATACAACTGATTCAGAATGACCTGAGGTGTAACATCCCTGCGCAGTTCAATCACAATACGAATCCCTTTCATTGTGGTCTCATCGCGCAAATCGGTAATACCTTCGATTTTCTTTTCCTGAACAAGTTCAGCTATCTTTTCAATCAGCCGGGACTTATTGACCACATACGGAATTTCCGTAACAACGATCTGCATTTTCCCGTTTTTTTCGATTTTTTCGATATTGGCCTTCGCCCGGACCTTGATTGATCCCCTGCCAGTCGTGTACGCGCTGATGATTCCTTCCGTGCCCATGATTTGGGCACCGGTCGGAAAATCAGGTCCTTTAATAAATTTCATCAGATCTCTGATTCCAGGTCGAGGTGCTCCATCTTCGTTATCCTCACTGTCCATCAAATATACGACGCCATCGATGACTTCTCCCAGATTGTGCGGCGGTATATTCGTGGCCATCCCGACAGCAATCCCGGAAGAACCGTTAACCAATAAATTCGGAAATTTCGCCGGCAAAACGTCCGGCTCTTTTTCTCTTTCATCATAGTTCGGACTAAAGTTGACGGTATCCTTATCAATATCAGCCAGCATATACGTAGCCAGCGAAGCCATCTTCATCTCTGTATAACGCATGGCAGCCGCTGAATCGCCATCGATGGAACCAAAGTTGCCATGTCCGTCAATTAAAGGATAACGACTGGAAAAATTCTGCGCCATCCTGACAGACGCATCATAGATCGATGAATCTCCATGTGGGTGATATTTCCCCATGCAATCCCCGACCAGTCTGGCCGATTTACTATACCCTTTATTCGGCGTCATCCCTAATTCATTCATCGCATAAAGAATTCTGCGATGAACCGGTTTCAGTCCGTCGCGTACATCCGGCAAGGCTCGGCTGACAATAACGCTCATGGAATAATCTATAAATGATTTTTTTAATTCATCGGAAATTTCAATGGGCAAAACCTTGCCGCTAAAAAGTTCCATGGACATGGTTCAACGCTCCTTTAAATATCCAGATTTCGTACATCCCTGGCATGTTTTTGAATAAATTCCTTACGGGGCTCCACTTTATCGCCCATCAGCATCGTGAACAATTCATCCGCTTTCATGGCATCTTCCATTTCGACCTGGAACATGGTCCGCGATTCAGGATCCATGGTTGTCTCCCAAAGCTGTTCGGGATTCATTTCACCAAGACCTTTATAGCGTTGGATTTCTGTCTTTTCTCTGCCGACAGTTTCCATAACCTTACTCAATTCTTTATCACTATAAGCATATTGAATTTGTTTACCGTTTTTAATCTTAAAAAGCGGTGGCTGCGCAATATAAACATAATGATTTTCAATCAGCGGTTTCATAAACCTGTAGAAAAATGTCAACAAGAGAATCCGGATATGTGCGCCATCGACATCGGCATCTGTCATAATCACAACTTTATGATAGCGGGCTTTTTCAATATCAAAATCTTCAGATATGCCGGTTCCAAGCGCTGTGATCATTGCTCTTATTTCCATATTTCCCAGAATCCTGTCCAATCGGGCTTTTTCGACGTTTAAAATTTTACCGCGCAACGGCAGAATCGCTTGAAATTTCTGATTCCTGCCTTGTTTGGCTGAGCCGCCGGCGCTGTCTCCTTCGACAATGTACATTTCACAGTACCTTGGATCTTTCCAGGTGCAGTCGGCCAGTTTACCCGGCAAAGAAGTACTTTCCAATGCACTTTTTCTGCGGGTAAGATCTCTGGCCTTACGGGCGGCAAGCCTTGCCCGGGTAGCCTGCAAGCCTTTTTCAACAATCTTCTTGGCAACGGCTGGATTTTCTTCAAAAAAGGTCGTTAAACCTTCGCCAACCACGCTGTCGACAATGGATCTAACTTCACTGTTACCCAGCTTGGTCTTTGTCTGTCCTTCAAACTGAGGTTCCATGATCTTAACCGAAATAATGGCTGTAAGGCCTTCTCTGACATCCTCACCGCTTAAGTTATTCTCATTGCCTTTTAAAATATTGTTTTTACGCGCGTAGTCATTAACAACTCTGGTCAGGGCCGCTTTAAATCCCGCTTCGTGCGTCCCGCCTTCTGTGGTATTGATATTATTAGCATACGAAAATAAGGTTTCGGTATAACTTTCGTTATACTGAAGGGCGATCTCAACCTTTGTATTATCTTTCTCCGTCTCAAATACAATCGCTTTCTGATGAATCGGATCTTTATTTTTATTTAAATATTCTACAAAATCAATCAGCCCATTATTGTGATTATAGACATCTTTGGCCTCGCTCCGCTCGTCAATCAGAGTAATCATGACATTTTTATTCAGAAATGAAAGCTCCTTCAAACGATGCGCCAGAACTTCATAGTCATAAACGATATCTTCAAAGATTTCCGGATCAGGCTGGAAAGTAATCATTGTCCCGGATCTTCCTTGGTACGTACCTATTTCCTTAAGTTCCGTCAGTGTTTTGCCGCGGGAATATTCCTGGCTGTACTTTTTCCCATCTTTTTTGATCTCGACACGCAAATTAACGGAAAGCGCATTAACAACGCTCATGCCGACCCCGTGCAGGCCACCAGAAACCTTATAAGCCTCGTTATTAAATTTTCCGCCGGCATGCAATACTGTCAAGGCAACTTCCACTGCCGGCTTTTGCATCTTTGCATGCATATCAACCGGTATGCCGCGGCCATTATCTTGAACAGTAATACTCTCTCCCTGATGAATAATAACTTCTATTTCATCGCAGTAACCAGCCATAGCCTCATCGATGCTATTGTCAACGATCTCATAAACCAGATGGTGCAAACCACGGCTGCTGGTGGAACCGATGTACATACCGGGGCGTTTCCGAACAGCTTCTAATCCTTCGAGTACTTCTATCTGGCCGGCATTATAATCAGATCCGGGATTTATTTGATTTGCTAATTCCGATTCATTTTGCAAAGCTGTTCCCTCCCAAATTTATCCTTTAACCTTAATATTATACTATAAAATCTGCTTTCATTCAAATATGAAGACCTCCCAGCTTCCGGAGGTCAATAAAACAACGAATCGTCTTCCTTAAAGAAAACTTGGCTGGCGCCAATCCTTTGGCAGAAGTCCTAGAAGTCTAGATGTATCAAAAAGTGCTTACACTTGCTAATACACTAAAGAATACTTCCGCTTTGTGATCTTTTCATTAACGTTGACGAAGAAATCGGAGACAGATAATATTCCGAATCCGTCATCACAAAGGACTTTTCTTTTCCTTTTTCAGTAATATTCTGTACGTTTCCCTTTTTCATCATTTTATTCAACAAACTGCGGGAAATCTGGTTGCTTCCTGCTGTATCCAAATCAAGGATCAGAATGACTTTGTCTTTTCTCACCATAATATTATTACCGATGTGCAGAAACATCAACTATTTCCTCCTTATATTTCCATTAGATACCTGATATACCACTGCGTTCTGATTCGTAATCCTGTCATCTGCACCAGTCATGGTGATGATTGTCTGTTTTTGCAGGGTATTAATATACTCAATCAAATAGTCCCTCCGATATTCATCCAATTCGGAAAGAACATCATCCAGCAGTAAAATCGGATATTCATCTTTTTCATTCCGGATGATTTCCATTTCAGCCAGCTTTAGACTGAGCACCAGAGAACGCTGCTGACCTTGAGATGCAAATATTCTTGTATCATTTCCATTAAGATAAATAATTATTTCGTCGCGGTGGGGTCCGAACAATACAGCTTTTCTCTCAATTTCCTGTATCATTTTTTTCTCAAGTATCTCCGGAAAGCTTTGTAAAGCCTGCTCTAAATCCTTTTTTCCTAAGGCTTGATAAACGATATCGAGATGGTCCTCATCCGAAAAAATGCTTTGAAATATCTTTCTGCAGTGGGTATTCAGTTTATCTGTAAATTCAGATCGATTAATGATAATCTTGGAACCGATCTCACAAATTTGCTCATTCCATGCCTGGAGCTGAATTCTTAACAGATTAATATTCCTTTCGTTTTTCAAAAGAATATTTTTCTGGTGAACAGCCCTTAAATAAGCATTTAGCAGGGCAAAATGCGTAGGTCTAATCTGGGCAATCAGCAGATCAATAAAACGCCTTCTTTCGTTGGGTCCTTTTTTAACAATATTTAAATCATCCGGATAAAAAGAAACCCCATTGACTGTACCAACGTAATCTGAAAGACGTTTACAAGCCAATTGGTTAATCTTCATGACTTTTTTTCCGGTCTCGTAATAACCCTCCAGCATGAAGAGCCTTTCTGAAACTAGAAAAGAACCTGAGAGATAAAAATTTTTCTCCCCCCAGCGTATTAAATCATTTTCTGACTTACAGTGGGCCGATTTACCGCTAATAAGATACCCGATTCCTTCAAGGATGTTCGTTTTTCCCTGACCGTTGGAACCCATTAGCAGGTTGATTCCCGGCTGGAAGTCAATCTTTTGTTCTTGATAATTTCTGAAATTAACCAAATATAATTCTTTAATATACATGTTTAAAAACGAATCATCATGCTAATTTCTTAGCGGCAGAACTAAACATAAATATTTATCATTACTTTCGGGCCTGAAGATACAGGGACTAGATGGTCCAGAAACTTCCATAACCACGTTTTCGGTGTCTACAACTTTAAGCAGGTCGATGATATACTTGGCATTAAAAGAAATTGCAACGTCCTCTCCATTCTGTTCAACTTCGAGCTGTTCAAATACTTTACCCATTTCCGAAAAATGATTGATGTTAATATGGGAATTCTCAATATTAAAACGGACCGTATTGGTCTTCAAGTAATTGTCTTTGGATAAAAGAGAGGCTCTTTCTACTGCATCCATCAATTTTCGAGTATATATCAAAAGTTTCGTGTTGCATGTTGCTGGAATAACCTGTTTGTAGCTTGGAAACTGTCCTTCAATCAGACGGGTGACAATTTGAACCTGGCTAAATTTAAAAATAATTCTGGAATTGTTAAAACTGATTAAAATACTGTCATCATCTTCCATTAGCCTATAAATCTCATGCAGCGTCTTGGCTGGAATAATCCCGTTGAACTCTTTTTGATTTCCCTGCAAAACTTCATTGCTGAGTGCCAGTCGGTGCGTATCTGTTCCGACAAGTGTTATATTTTCTTTATTCACCTGAAGTAGCACGCCGGTAAAAACAGGTCTGGTTTCTTCGACTGAACAAGCGAATATGGTCTTACGAATCATACTTTTAAAAAGTAAAGCCGGAAGTTCAATGCTTTCATTGGAAGTAATATCGGAAATCTCAGGATACTCTTCAGGATCATATCCGTTCACCGCAAAATCAGAGGAATCGTAAAAGATATTAATATTATTGTCAGTACTTTCAATTCTAATTTCGGTATCCGGAAGCTTCCTGGCAATTTCCGAAAAAAGCCTAGCCGGTAAAACGACTTGTCCTTCTTCCTGAACATTGACTGGGACTTGGCATCGAATACCAATTTCTAGATCAGTGGCTTCAAACCAGAGATTTTGGTTTTCTGCTCTCAGTCTGACTCCTTGAAGTATAGGAAGCGTATTTTTGGAGGACACGGCTCTTTGTACAGTGTTTATTCCTAAAATCAAATCTTCCTTTTTGCATAAGACTTTCATCGGATACCTCCTATGTATTCTGACTCTATTTCAAAATTATACCATATTTATTCACTATTCATAATAAGATATTAATTTAGTAGTAACCGTAGTAGTATAGCGGTAATAATTGTGGATAAAAGGATATATAAAGCCAAATATGGTTTCTGTCTGATTGGATAAATGTATTGATATCATGTGGAAATGATGGAAAGATATCCACAATTATTAATTTACGGTGTGTTTAAGTAAATAAAATAAAGGTTCATCAGACTCTAACTTGATTTAATTTTACTGATAATGTCATTGATGCTCTTTTCAACCAGCGGATCATTTTTTTTCAGTTCGCTGATCTTTTCACAGGCATGAATGACTGTCGTATGATCCCGGCCTCCGAATTTGTCACCGATCTGTTCCAAAGAAAGATCCGTCATCTCGCGGCATAGGAACATCGCAATTTGTCTGGGAAAAGCAATGGTTCTTGTTCTTTTCTTCTGTTTGAATTCCTGAATGGACATCTTATAATGTTCAGCAACACTTTTTTGAATCATATCAAGAGAAATCAATTTTTGATTTTTCTGTGGGATCATATCCTTCAATATCTCTTCTGCCAGGGTAACGGTTATCGGTTGGTTAGTGAGCATGCAGTAAGCTGTTATTTTACTTAAGGCACCTTCCAGCTCCCGGATATTGGATTGAATCTCGGAAGCAATAAAAATAATAATTTCATCAGGTACAATAAAATTTTCCAGCTCAGCTTTTTTGCGTAAAATAGCAATTCTTGTTTCGTAGTCAGGCGGATTAATATCAGTTGTTAAACCCCATTCAAATCGCGAACGAAGTCTTTCCTCAAGTGTTGGTATTTCTCTCGGGGGACGGTCTGAAGAAATAATGATTTGTTTGTTGGCCTCATAAAGAGTGTTAAACGTATGAAAGAATTCTTCCTGGGTGCCTTCTTTGCCTGCCAGGAACTGAATATCGTCAATTAATAAGATGTCAATTTTCCGGTAAGTGTTCCGGAATTCGACCTGTCTTTCATAACGGATAGAATCAATCATTTCATTCGTGAACTGTTCGCCGGTGACATAGAGAATTTTCATCGAAGGAAAATTCTTGCTGATCACGTGACTGATCGCATGCATTAGATGCGTTTTGCCAAGCCCGCTGCCGCCGTAGACAAATAAAGGGTTATAGGATTTAGCAGGAGATTCCGCAACTGCAAGTGCTGCGGCATGGGCAAAACGATTCCCGTTGCCGATTACAAAAGTATCAAACGTATACTTTGGGTTCAGGGAATGAGACAAAACGCCAAAATTAACACCAGGGGTTTCTATTGGAGGAATATCGGAAGGATCTTGCTCTGCGATAAAGTTTAGAGTAACCGGTGCATTCAGGTAATTTTGAACAGTGGATTTAACGAGCGAGGAATACCTGCTTTCCAGCCAGTCTTTTGCAAACTCATTGGAAACACTGATGGTCAGCCGATTGTTGGAGAAATCAACCAGCTTCGTTGAAGACAGCCAAGTTTCAAAACTGGGCTTAGATAATTCATCTTTCAGTTTCTCAAGGATATTTTCCCAGAAAGCGTTTAAATATATAATATTAGGAGACATAGAGAACCCCCTTATTGATAGTGCAAAGTCATCAGTAAAAAAAAATTATTCACAAATATCAGGTTATTTGTGGATAACACCCCGGATAAAGAAGAAAAAATTATACACATCCAATCATCAAAATATGAGCGAACATGTACATTTATCATAACAACTTTTCATTTCGTTATCAACAGTTAATTCAGAGTATCCAGGAAACTTCACAAACAATCCGGAACTTCTTCATATTATATTCACCTAGTTATTAACCAGTTATTTTCTTGACATAATAAAAATAATTGGAGTATAATTTTCTGTAGTCTGTCTTTCGTTTTTGTTAGTTCTATCAGAAATGCTCTAACATCTTTTCGATAGATCTAAGTGCAGCTAAGGTTGCCGCTAATAGCTTGGCGCCAGCTGAGTTTTTATTCTTGGAATTATAAGGGGGTGTTTGCTTTGAAAAGAACATATCAGCCTAAATCCCGTCGCCATAAAAGAGTTCATGGATTCTTAGAACGGATGAAAAGTACTGGCGGTAGAAACGTTTTAAGACGTCGTCGTTTGAAAGGTCGTAAGAAGTTAGCAGTATAGGGCCGCAGGTTTGTGGCCTTTTTTGTACTGAACGCCCTTTAGCAAAGCAAGGAGGGCCATATGCTGCTGAAGTCTTACAGGTTGAAAAAAAAGACCGATTTTCAAAGTATCTTTACCAATGGAAAAAGTTATGCCTCAAGACAAGTTGTCATATACATCTTTCGAGGACATAATAAAAAATTTGGATTTATTGCTTCTAAAAAAGTTGGCAATGCAGTGAAGCGCAACCGGGCGAAGAGGCTTATGCGCGAAGCTGTTCGTTTGAATATAGACGGATTGAAGATGGACTGTGAAATGATTTTGATTGCCCGTGCGGCAATCAACAAAGCAACCTTGCAGGAAGTTGAAAAATCTGTACTATATATTTGGAGAAAAGCGGGAATTTATGATGGAAAGAATGCGTAAAATCATGGAAACTGTTTTTGTTTCCATCATCGTTTTCTATCAACGATTTGTCTCACCTCTGAAAGGACGAACCTGCAGATTTTATCCTACATGTTCGGATTATGCGATTCAATCAGTTAAAAAGTACGGGATCATCAAAGGGATTGGTAAATCGCTCATACGAATTACCAAATGCCACCCTTTTCATCCCGGCGGATATGACCCAGTTTAAGGAGGGTTCTTGTGGATATCGTTTATCAGGGAATGGCCGCGATCTTAAAGTGGCTGTTTGATCTCTCGTCCATGATCGGATTGCCATATTGGGGTATGGCAATTATCATCTTTACCATCATCATTAAGATTGTTCTTTACCCGTTGACCTGGAAACAGATGCAGTCCATGCGCAAAATGACGGATTTGCAGCCAAAAATGAAAGTGCTGCAGAAAAAGTATGCCAATGACAAGCAGAAGATGAATCAGAAGATCATGGAACTGTATAGTGAAGAAAAGGTGAATCCTTATTCGGGGTGCTTGCCGATTTTGGTACAGCTTCCTATTTTGTGGATATTTTATAGAACGTTGGCAAATTTCCCTTACGGCAATGATGCCAGTGTCTGGTTTTTAGGTTTCAATATTACTGTGGCATACGGCTTTCAATTGTCCTATCATTTAATCTTACCGATTCTCGCTGGGGTGACGTCTTTCTTAATGACAAAGGTCTCGATGGCAACAAGCCCCAACAAGAATCAGCCTGGTGCGAAAAAAGATACAGCTGAGGCTACTGCCGAACAGACTCAGAAAATGATGTTGTATGTCATGCCGTTCTTTATGGCTTATATCGTAATTACGCTTCCTTCTGGCTTAGGTTTCTATCTTATAACGATGAACATTGTGTCGATCCTGCAAACTGTCTATATCAATAAGAAGTTGTCGGCAGAGAAAAAAGAAGCCTCTGTTGACTGAGGAGGTACACGAATGAAGGTTGCAGATAAAACTGCAAAAACGGTTGAAGAGGCTATTGAATTGGGATTAGCCGAACTTGGCGTCAGCAGAGATCAGGTTACTGTTCAAGTGCTGGAAGAACCGGGAAAAAAAGGACTCCTTGGACTTTTTGGCAGTAAAATGGCTAGAGTCAGAATCAATTTTGAGGATGATCCGGGAGCACTGGCCTGTGAATTTCTGAAAGGGTTGACCAAGGCAATGTCCGTCAATGCCAACTTCGAAGTATTTAATCGTGATGAACAGGTCAAAATAAATATTACCGGTTTAGACCTTGGCATACTGATTGGCCGCAGAGGGGATACTTTGGAATCCATACAGTTTCTGACAAATTTAGCCGTCGCAAAAAAATTGTCTAATAAGACGAGAATCGTGATTGATGTTGAGGGTTATCGGAAGCGCCGGGAAGAAACGCTGATTGTTCTTGCTAAAAGACTGGCTGAAAAGGTTAAGAAAAGCGGCAATAGAATTGTTTTAGAACCGATGAGTCCTCAAGAACGGCGGATTATTCATACGGCCCTGCAAAATGAATTGAAAGTAACGACTTTTAGTGAAGGGGAAGAGCCTCACCGAAGAGTTGTCCTTGCTTTAAAACGGAATCATATAGAAAAGGCATAATTATGTAGAAGGGGGCAACCCCTTTTACTTTTCTGTCAGAAAGGTTTATTATTTTCAGATAGAACGCTAAGTTTTACTATTTCTGGAGTTGAGAAAAATGGATGATACGATTGTCGGCTTGGCTACACCGGCCGGAGAAGGGGCCATTCATGTTATCCGTTTAAGCGGAAAGCAAGCCCAAAAAATATTGGATGTTTGTTTTTGTCCCGTCCATCAAGACAAATGGCTGTCCGACACAACATTTACGCTTCATTTAGGGAACTTTTATGATGGTGCGATGCAGCTTGATCAAGTCCTGATCAGCAGGATGAAAGGGCCTCATTCTTTTACGGGTGAGGATGTTTATGAAATAAATTGTCATGGCGGATTAATACCCGCAAGAAGGATCATTGAAGCCTGTCTTCGGCAGGGAGCGCGCTTGGCAGAACCCGGTGAATTCAGCAAAAGGGCTTTTTTGAATGGGAAAATGGATCTTGTTCAGGCCGAAGCGTTAATTGACTTGATTTCCTCTAGGACAGAGCTATCTGCGGACTTGGCTTTGCTTCAGCTCGGAGGGAGATTGTCCTCCAGAATTAATGAAGTCAGACAGGATATTTTGGATATCCTGTCCTATATTGAAGCAACCATTGATTTTCCGGAAGATGAAATTGATGATTTGGCACTGAAAGAACTGTCTGAAAAAATATTAAATGCTAAAGAAAATTCTTTAGAAATTTTCAAAGGAAGTAAGACCGGTAAAATTATCAGGGAAGGTCTTTCCACGGTAATTGCTGGTAGGCCGAATGTTGGAAAATCCAGTCTGCTGAATGCACTTTTGCACGAAGAAAGAGCGATTGTCACGGATATTCCAGGAACAACCCGGGATGAGATTCATGAATATATCAAGATTGGTGAAGTACTGCTTCACCTTACCGATACTGCCGGAATCCGAGAAAGTGATGATCCAGTCGAAATGATTGGCATTGAGAGAGCCTGGAAAGCGCTTAGTATGGCAGATGTCATTCTGCTCTTGCTCGATGCCTCCGAGATTCGTTCTGGGAGGCTCACGAACGAAGAAAAAACAATTCTTGAGGAATACGCCAATAAAACTATTGTTTTGATTAATAAAATTGATCTTTTGTCTTCTTATGAATTTAAGGATACCTTTCTTTCTCCTGAAGTTTTTGCGCTGGCGTTTTCTGTAAAAAACAGGATTGGCTTTGCTGAACTAGAAAAGGAAATCCTAAGCAGGGTTTTTGAAGGAGAGATATCCGTCACAATTGATCCGTTATTATCGAATATTCGTCAAATTCAAGCTCTGGAAAATTGCATTCACTCTCTGGAAAAAGCCCTTGAAGCTGTCTATGCGAATGTCCCATTTGATCTGGTATCGATCGATGTCCGTTCAGCCCTCGAAGAAATCTCTTTGATTACGGGGCATCAGGTTCAGGAAGAGTTGCTTAATAATATTTTTTCCCGATTCTGTATTGGAAAGTAGGTTAATTGTGGATTATTTTGCTGGAAAATATGATGTAATTGTTGTCGGGGCGGGACATGCCGGATGTGAGGCTGCTCTCGCCTCTGCCCGTATGGGATGCGATACACTGCTGCTTACGATTAATTTAGATAAAGTTGCGCATATGCCGTGCAATCCGTCCGTAGGCGGTCCGGCGAAAGGCCATCTGGTGCGGGAGATTGATGCGCTAGGTGGTCAGATGGGAATTGTTGCCGATGAGACAGCACTTCAGGCCAGGCTGCTGAATACGGGCAAAGGGCCGGCGGTCCATGCACTAAGAGTTCAATCAGATAAAAAAGCTTATCACCATCGGATGTTAAGCAACCTATACAATCAGGCCAAGCTTACCTTGATACAGGCTTTGGTCGAGCGGCTCCATTTTGATGGGGATAAACTTAAAGGTGTTGTCACGCGTACAGGCGCAGTCTTTGAGGCAGGCAGTATTGTTCTGACGGGTGGAACATACCTCAGAAGCAGGATAATAATTGGGGAAGCGCTTTATGAAGGCGGACCGGCCGGAGAAATCACCTCGGGGTCCCTGTCTGAGGATCTGAAACTACGCGGCATAGAACTTGGCCGGTTTAAAACCGGAACGCCTCCTCGGATTCTGAAGAGCTCAGTAGATTTCTCTAAGTTCGTAATTCAGCCGGGTGACAGCGAGCCAAAATATTTTTCGTTTATGCCGACTAGAAGCATGTTTTGGGGAAACAACCCGGAAAATCAGCTTCCTTGCTGGCTGGGCTACACGACGGAAACAACGCATGGTATTATCCGAGATAATCTGCATCGCGCACCGCTGTATACCGGCGTGGTGGAAGGCGTTGGCCCGAGGTATTGTCCTTCTATTGAAGATAAGGTTGTGCGTTTTGCGCAGCGGCAGGCCCATCAGCTTTTTCTTGAACCAGAAGGCAAAGATAGTGAGGAATTATATGTTGCCGGGCTGTCAACCAGCCTGCCGGAAGAAATCCAGCATATGTTTTTCCGTAGCATTCCCGGTTTGGAAAATGTTCAGATTTTGCGTCCCGGATATGCGATTGAATACGATTATGTCAAACCGTATCAGCTCTCTCTGACGCTGGAAGTACGAAATCTCCCGGGGCTCTTTACAGCGGGACAGCTTAACGGAACATCCGGGTATGAGGAAGCGGCCGGGCAGGGCTTAATGGCCGGAATCAACGCAGCGCTTAAAGCTTTACGCCGAGAACCTTTTATTTTAAAGCGTTCCGACGGATATCTCGGTGTACTAATTGATGACCTGGTCAATAAAGAGATTTGTGAGCCGTACAGGCTTTTGACCTCAAGGGCGGAATACCGTTTGCTGCTGCGTCAGGACAACGCTGATCTGCGTTTGACTGAGAAGGGTAGAAAACTGGGACTAGTTGCAGATGACAGGTGGAAGATTTTTGAGCAGAAGCTGAACAATCTGGAGAGAATCTTTCAGCAATGGAAGACGATTACTTTTTCTCCCGCCAGTGCAGATATTCAGGAATTGCTGATCGAGGCGGGGTCTACTCCGCTCCGAAGCGGAATTAAAGCGGAGGAACTTGTGAAGAGGCCGGAAATTATACCAGATTTGCTGCCACGTTTTATGCCGGAGATGGGGACGTATGACGCTGAAGTATTAGAAGAAGCCTCAATCCAAATTAAATACGAAGGGTACATTCAGAAACAACAGGAAGAAGTAAACCGATTTATCAAACTTGAAGAAAAAGTTCTGCCTGTTAATCTGGATTATTTGAAAATCAAAGGTCTATCCAATGAAGCCAGACAGCGGCTTAACGGCGTGCAGCCGATCAACGTCGGACAGGCATCGAGAATCAGCGGAGTGAGTCCTGCGGATATTTCGGTTTTATTGATTTATCTGGAACAAAGGCGGAGGAACATTTCTGATGAATGATCAATTTCTGGAAATGGATCTTAAGGAACCGCTTAGCGTCTTGCACGATAAGGTCCGGGATGTCTTGAGTCTGGAACTCTCCGCCGAACATCTTGAAAAGTTTGAACAATATACAGTACTGTTACTTCAGAGGAACGAACAAATGAACTTAACAGCCATTACCGATCCGGCAGAAATGGTGATTAAGCATTATCTGGATTCTCTGGTGTTTGTCAAGTGGATAATGCATTATTATCCCAATGGACAAATTGTTATTGCGGATCTTGGTACCGGTGCTGGATTTCCAGGTATTCCCATTAAAATACTTTTGCCGCAAATTAAAGTCGTCCTTGTCGATGCGCTAGCCAAAAGAATTCATTTTTTGCAGGAGGTCTGCGATAGCCTTGGCTTGAAGGTCGAAACCTGCCATGCACGAGCTGAAGATATTGGCCGCAGCAAGGCGTACCGGCAGCGATTTGATATTACGGTGGCCAGAGCAGTCGCGGAGTTGCCGGTACTACTGGAATATGCAACTCCTTTGCTGAAAGTTGGCGGAAGATTTATTGCAGCGAAGGGAATCGATCCTGAAAATGAAATAACTTTGGCTAAGAACGCCTTGCGGATCCTAAACTGTGAAGTTGAGCATGTCGAAAAATATTCATTGGCGGAAGGCGCGGATAACCGTTCTCTGATTATTGTTAAAAAAATATTGAACACACCTGCTCAATATCCGCGTCAAGCTGGGAAACCGAAAAAAACCCCTCTCTAGTAATCATCTGCTGAAATGATCAAGAATGATTAAATAAGTGGTTTTTAAATATTTTATAGTATAATTTTGTAGTATAATAATATAAATAAATTTTTTTACAGGCCAAGTTCCATGTCAACCCTAAATTTTATATAACTGTCGGCATATTTCATGTAATACTGTGTTTTCTTGTAGCTTCGTGCAGTCCATGGCATTGCTGCATTAGTTCACCCGTGGACGTTAATTGCCATATGACTGGTATACCTTAATTTTTCGCCTTGTCTTACAAAAATCTGCTCGTCATTATATTATTATCTTAGGTTGACTAGGTACTAATTGATCAAGTCTGTGAGGAAGGAGATACAAGATTGGCCAGAATCATTGCTATAGCAAATCAAAAAGGAGGAGTCGCCAAAACAACGACTGCTGTGAATCTCTCCTCCAGTCTGGTTGAGAAAGGGAAAAAAGTTCTCCTCGTTGATCTTGATCCACAGGGAAATGCCACCAGCGGTTGTGGTATTATGAAACATCGGTTGTCCCGCTGTATTTATGATGTAATTATCAATGAAGAAAACATTCAAAGTGTGATCGCCGATACAGAGCTGAAAAACTTAAAGGTTGCGCCTGCCCGTATTGAACTGGCCGGTGCTGAGATTGAGCTAGTCTCCCAGCTGTACCGTGAAGGAAAGCTTGCAACTGCTTTGCAAGGAATAAAGGATGAATTTGATTTTATCATTATTGATTGTCCCCCTTCCCTGGGACTTCTTACGTTGAATGCACTTTGTGCGGCAACAGATGTTTTGATTCCTATTCAATGTGAGTATTATGCGTTGGAAGGTTTAAGCTTGCTAGTCAATACGCTTGATAAGGTCAAACGTTCCATTAATAGAGACCTTCAAGTTATCGGCGTACTTTTGACCATGTTTGATGCGAGGACAAATTTATCGATTCAGGTCGTCGATGAGGTTAAGAAATATTTTAGAGATAAAGTCTTCAGAACCATTATTCCCCGGAATGTTCGGCTTAGTGAAGCCCCGAGCCATGGTCAGCCGATCATTCTATATGATAGCAAGTCGCGTGGAGCTGAAGTATATCGAGATTTAGCCGAGGAGGTCTTGGAACGTGTCTAAAAAAGGTTTAGGCCGAGGGCTTGGCGCTTTAATTACGGAAAGAGAAACGGAAAGCAGTGAAATTAAAGAAATAATGCTGGCGGATATTGTACCAAATCCTGGCCAGCCGAGACGGGAGTTTGACCGTGAAAAACTTCAAGAGCTTGCGGATTCTATTCAAGAACATGGATTACTGCAGCCTATCCTTGTAAAGCCTGAAGGAAGCAGATACATCATCATTGCGGGAGAGAGGCGTTTTCGAGCTACACAGCTTGCAGGGATCGACAGAATTAACTGTATTGTGAGAGACTGCACTGAGCAGGAAATGACGGAAAAGGCTTTAATCGAAAATATCCAGCGCGCGGACTTATCTCCTGTAGAAGAAGGCCTTGCATATGCACGCTTAATTCAAGATTATGGACTAACTCAGGAACAGGTTGCCAGACGCGTCGGTAAGGGTAGGCCTACTGTAGCCAACTTACTTCGAATTATTCAGCTGCCCGCTGAAGTCTTGGAACTGATTAATAAAGAAGCAATTTCTTTGGGACATGCCAAGGTGATACTTTCTTTAGAAAATAAAGAGCAGCAGATTTCTCTCGCGAAACGGGCTGTTGAGGGATTATTATCTGTAAGGGAAACGGAAACGATTGTTCAGAATAGTGAAAAGAAAGTGCAGCCTGCCAAAAATGCTGTGAAGACACCGAAAAACAAGAGCTATAGTTCTTTAAATGATATTGAAGAAAAACTGCGGCACAGTTTTCAGACCAAGGTAGCTGTATCAGGAAGTGAAGAAAAAGGAAAAATTGAGATTAATTATTATTCCCGGGATGAACTTAACCGGCTTTTAGAACGTTGGGAGATTGAAGTTTAATATGTTCCACGTGGAACATGTTATTACATTCTTTAGGGGGGATCATTTTTGTTTTCTATTTTAGAACCCGAGTTGATTATCGTCTTGGCAGTATCGGTTGTAGCCTTGATCGTTACCGTGATTGCGATTGTTATGACCAATGCTCTACGTGTCCGTATGAGTAAATTTGAAAAATCCTATATCAGCCTGCAGACGTTCTTATCCGGAACACAGCTGGAAGAACTGCTGAGCGCCAATTTAAAAGAAGTTGCTGAATTAAGCCGTATTGCTGCAGAGCATGGGCAAAGGCTTAAGCTTGCCGAAGATAAAGCCCGCAACGGAATTGACCGCGCGGAACTGGTCCGATTTAATTCTTTCGAAAATATGGGTGCCGACCTGAGCTTCGCCCTTGCTTTACTGAATCAGGAAAAGACCGGCGTCGTCCTTACAGGAATTCATAGTGTTGAAGAGTGCAGAATCTATGCCAAAGGGATCGAAAAAGGGCAGGCCAATGTTAAACTTAGCCCTGAGGAGAAGTTCGCTATTGAAAAAGCCTCGAAGAATGAGCTAACTATTTAAATTCAAGATTGATTCAACAAGAAGTAAGTCCGCTGGAACAAATTACATAGTACCTCAGACATTTGCCATACGATACTCAATCTGGTGTTTTGCAGCACCATGTATTGCATAAAACCGTTGATATTGACAATGCCGGTAAGGTGGATTTCTCCTACCTCCGGCAGTTCTTTTTTTACGGCGGTTCCTGGTTTTAAAGGGCCTTCTGCCAAGCTGATGTAGCCAACGGAGTCAAGTTGACCCAGGCAGGCATCCAGGGCAATAATATAGGGATTGCAATACTTGGCAAACAAGTTTTTCAGGGTGGATTCAAGGTTTTCTGCATGAACAGGCTTTTCGAGCGTTCCGACAACCGTCAATCCTGAAAGACCTTTTTCATCTAGTTTTGTGCCGGTTAAAGGCCCCAGAGAATCGCCGGTAGAACGATCCGTCCCTATACATAATAGAACCACCGGTCTACCGGCTGCAGCTTTCAGATATTTTTTCAACCTTAACTGAAGCTGGTAAAGACCGGGACGGTCTGTGTAATGGGCACGCAGATGCTCTTTTTCTCGAATTCCTGGCAATGGGTTCAATGCGGATACCTCCGGAGGTTAAATGAAATAGAGTCGCTGCAATTTCCATCCATGGCATTGCGATCGTATGATTGTTTATGTGAGTAAATATGCAAAATAATAATTTTTAGAGTACTTTGCTATTATTTCCACAATCAGTAATATTTATGCGTAACAAATCAAAATCAGAATATGAAAAAATCCAAACCCATATTATAATTAGAGTCAGGAATATCCGCAATAAATATAAGGTATAAGTACCATGTCAACGCTATCATCAAAATATGGGGTTGACCTGTACTTTAGGTATTAGCTATGGAAAGATATCTAATTATTGGAACAGCAGGCCATGTGGATCATGGGAAAACCCACCTTATTCAAGCCTTGACAGGTATAAGCACAGACCGGCTCAAGGAAGAGAAGGAAAGAGGAATTTCGATCGAGCTTGGGTTTGCTTATCTGACACTCCCGGACGGTCGCAAAGCAGGAATCATTGATGTACCGGGTCATGAAAAATTTGTCCGTCAAATGTTAGCCGGCGCGAGTGGAATGGATATTGTTCTACTGATTATTGCTGCCGATGAAGGCGTGATGCCTCAAACCCAGGAACATCTGGATATATTAAACATGTTAAATGTAGAAAAAGGAATTGTTGTACTGTCAAAAATTGACCTGGTTGATCAGGAATGGCTTTCTATGATTGAAAAGGATACCAGAGAAAAACTCCAAGACAGTTTTCTGCGGGATGCTCCGTATTGCAAAGTATCTTCTGTCACTGGCCAGGGAATCCCGGAATTGCTGCAGACAATTATGACTGTGCTCCAAACAACCGAGGGGAAACGTTTGGATCTTCCGTCAAGAATGCCGATTGACAGAGTTTTTACGATTCGGGGGTTTGGAACAGTGGTCACAGGGACTTTGAACACAGGGACGATTCAGAAAGGACAGGAAGTATGCCTGGAACCGGGGGGAAAAACCATGAAAATTAGAAATATTCAAGTTCATGGTGAACAGGTCTCCGAAGCTTATGCCGGACAGCGGGTTGCGATAAACATAGCCGGACTGGCTGTAAGTGATATTCCCAAGGGGGCAAGCCTTGTTGATCCCGGATATTATAACGCAGGACAAATTTTAGACGTAGAACTATCCAACCTCGCGTCAGAGCAAAGAACGATCAAACAAAGGCAGAGGATACATTTTCATTTAGGAACGGCCGAAACACTGGGACGGGTTCATCTTCTGGCCCAGGAAGAATTGGCTCCCGGGGAGAAAGGGTTTGCCCAAGTCATTCTGGAGGAACCGGTTGTCGCAGCAAAAGGGGACCGGTTTGTAATCAGGTACTATTCACCTGTCGCGACGATCGGCGGAGGAGTTGTACTGAGCCTGGCAAATGCCAAACAAAAACGTTTTCGAGAAAAGGTCATAACCGAATTTCGGTCTAAAGCAGAAGGCGGCTTAACTGATCAAATAAAAAAAGAGCTTACTATCCCTTTATCTTCCGATGAAGTCAGGAAAAAGTATGCTCTTGGGCAGGACGAAGTTCAGCTGGCTTTGGATCGTCTCAAAAATGATCAGACTGTTGTGATCTTAGCGGAGGATGGATTATCATTATTCTGGCTTAAAAGTACAGCAGAAGAATGGGCTCTTAAAGTAAATGCGGAAGCAATGAAATATCAAAAGACATATCCGCTGCGCGGAGGAATAGGCAGAGAGGAATTAAAAAGAATCCTGAAAACGGCTGTCTCCCATAAACGCTGGCAGTTGATTTTGGAATGGGGAGCAGATCATCAGTATTTCAGGCTAAGCAGCAGTCTGGTCCAGGCAGTATCTGAAATCGGGCTGCCTGAGGATATCAGGCAAAAGCTTGACGCTTTGCAAAAAATCTGGGAAAAGGCAGGGCTAAATCCTCCGGGGCAGGAAACTGCGGTTGCAGAATGCGGGGTACCCGCTGCAAAATTTCCGGAATATGCCGAATATCTTAAAACAAATAACGTCTGGAAACAGGTAGGAGAATTCTATATTGCAGCAAGTGCAATAGAAAAAGCTAAAATAATATTGGAAAAGCACCTGCAAGAAAATGGACAGATTACGGTTTCTGAAGCACGGGACTGCTGGCAGACTAGCCGTAAATTTGCGGTGCCTTTACTGGAATATTTTGATTCAATTCATGTTACAGAAAGAAACGGAGACATCAGGGTAAAACCAGGATCTGCCCAAAATCCAGGCTAAGTTTTCTTTATTCCCTTTAGAGAATATTGATTTGGCTGCTCATGATCAACTTCGACCCGATATCCGGCAACTCTCAAAAACCGTTCAACGTTAATTTTGGATGTCTCATTATCGACAATGACCATGATTTCTGAAGGATCATCCGCTAAAGCTCTTTTGGTAAAAATTACAGGTTCCGGACAGGAATATCCTCTGGCATCAACAAGTTTCAACACATCTAGCCTCCTTTTATATTCTATCCTATTGTACCATAAGCAGAGATCTCAACAATATCATATAATTTTAAAATAAGAAATACAGAATATAAATATGTTAAATATATGACACAATATTTACACAAAGATTGTAATTATATTCTATATAATATTTACATTAAAATATACATGTGAATATGCATAAAAATACAAATGTAATTATGCATGTAAATGGTTATGTAAATAATATAAGATTCTTCTTTGTGTTTATATGCTTATTAGATTGGACACGACGCTCAGGATCCGCAGCAGGTGCATTATATTTATATATACAGTCTTTTTGTTGTATTACTGATAGATTTTAAAGTCAGTACTATTTAATAGAACTATAAAGTACAGTATATTTACATGCAAATATTAATGAATAAAGACACTGATATTTTATTAGTATTTAAGTGTAAATATTATAATGAATTTGGATGAACAAGAAAAATAATTTTAAGAGCGTCAAAGAATTGCCAAAGAATAAGACAAAGGTTCACATTCGAAGCATTAAGTGTTAAAATGATTCAGCAGACTCTAAAAGGTCTTGGGGATATATAGCGGCTGGTGTCGTTCCCGGACTTCAAATCCGTGTGTCGGGACGCAGAACGTTCCGAGGTGTGTTCGATTCGCACATATCCCCGCCATTCTGTAAAGGAGAGCGTAGCGTGAATACATTTGATTATGTAATGCTGGCGCTGCTGGTTCTGGGAGGCCTAATCGGGTTTCGGAAGGGCCTTATTACCGGTTTATCAAGATTTATCGGAAAGATCGCTGCGATAGGCATTGCGGTGTTTTTTTACAAACCATTTCTGAACCTATTGGAACCCGTTTTAGGGCTTGAAGCAAAACTGGAGCCCAAAATCGGAAATTTTTTGACCAAAATTGCTGAAAGCAAAGCATCCGGGACAGATCCCTACGGTGCCGCTGACAGCATCAGGCAATCCATGATTGGTCAGGCCACACCTGTTTTGACAGATTATGTCCTGAAGATTGGTGCTGTCCTGCTCTTGTTTATTTTAGCAGCATGTATCATTAATCTTATCATCGCTTTGGTCATTACCCCTATAGCAAAAAACTTAAGTTTTATCAACCGAGGGGGAGGACTGCTTTTTGGTTTACTGAGTACCTTTGTCGTGATTTCTCTGGTCCTGGGGTTGTTTTCACCGTTGTTAAGCACCGGTGACTCCGGATTGCTTAAGACGGGTAGCTCCTTGCTTTATCCCTGGTTTATGCAAGGATACGATCTGATTTTATCAGGGATTTCTGTTTTTGCGGGGGATATTCTGAATAATCCTCTGGATTCTATACCTTTGCTGAATGGGCTGGTTTGAAAGAGAGGCTGAATGACTATGGATCTTAATGTAGGAGATATTGTCAGGCTCAAAAAGGCCCATCCCTGTGGCAATACAGAATTTAAGATCATGAGAACAGGTATGGATTTTCGGATTGAATGTCTGAAGTGCGGGCATCAGACCTGGATAACCAGGGCAAAGCTGGAAAGGAATATTAAAAAAATCCTGACGGCAGAAAACAGTCAGGGGATCTCGGACTGATTTAACTAGAATTTGAGGGGGAAAAACATGTCTCTGCATGTAGGAATAGTTGGGCTGCCCAATGTCGGCAAGTCAACACTATTTAATGCGATAACGAAAGCCGGAGCAGAATCGGCCAATTACCCGTTCTGTACTATTGATCCGAATGTCGGAATTGTACAGGTACCGGATTTTCGGTTAAAAGCACTGGCTAAAATTGTGAACCCGCAGCAAATCGTTCCGGCAGTTGTCGAATTTGTCGATATTGCCGGTCTGGTAAGGGGTGCAAGTAAAGGTGAAGGACTAGGCAACCAATTTCTTTCCCATATCCGGGAAGTGGATGCCATTGTTCATGTTGTACGTTGTTTTGAAGATGATAACGTTGTTCACGTCGAAGGTAAAATTGACCCGGAACGGGATATTGAAACGATCCGGATGGAATTGATCCTGGCAGATATGGAAACCGTATACCGCCGTCAGGCCAAGCTGGTCGGAATGATCAAATCCGGGGATAAGAAGGCCAAATTCGAAGCTGAGGTATTAGAAAAGCTCGTGAAAAAATTTGACCAGGGGATACCGGCTAATTTGGTTGGTTTCTCTGAAGAAGAAAAAGAATTGCTGAACAGTGTCAGTCTGTTGACCCTAAAACCGGTGATTTATGCCGCGAATGTTTCTGAAGCGGAAGCTTCTAACGGGGAAAATAACGCCAATGTCCAAAAAGTACAGGAAATAGCCAGACTCGAAAATGCTGAAGTCATTCCTGTTTGCGCCAAGATTGAAGCAGAAATAGCAGAACTTGAAGAAGATGAGAAAGAAATCTTTATGGAGGAACTTGGGCTCACGGAATCTGGACTTGATCGGCTGATCAGGAGCGCATTCAAGCTGCTTGGACTGATAACTTTCTTTACGGCAGGTCCTAAAGAGGTAAAGGCTTGGACGATCTGCCGGGAAACCAAAGCGCCTCAGGCGGCAGGTACGATTCATTCCGACTTTGAGCGGGGTTTTATCCGGGCAGAGGTCGTCAAATATGAACATTTTATGGAAAATAACGGTCTGAATGGAGCCAAGGACAAGGGCTTGGTTCGGTTAGAGGGCAAAGAATATGTCGTTCAGGACGGCGATATTATGCATTTCAGATTTAATGTCTAGATGAAAGGTTCTCAGAACTAGCAAAATCATCATTATTTGCAAATGACATAAGGAAGTGTTATAATATCGTGTTGTAGCATAATAACCCTGCTCCACACTCGAGGTGGGGCCATTTAGTCCGAGGGGAGGTGCATTTATGCAAGCGTACGAAGTGATGTACATTATAAGACCGGATCTCGATGATGAGGCTTCAAAAGCAAATGTTCAAAGATTTGAAGAGATCGTCAATGCCAATGGTGGTACAGACCTCAAGGTTGATATTTGGGGTAAAAGACGCCTGGCTTACGAGGTTAAGAAGTTCAATGAAGGTGTTTATGTCCTGATGAACTTCAACGGTGAAGCACGTACGGTTGATGAACTGGAAAGGCTGATGAAAATTTCTGATGCTGTGATCCGGTTTATGACAACCAAGAAGGAATAACGATGCGGAGGGTTTAAGATGTTGAATCGTGTAGTACTTATCGGGCGATTAACGAAAGACCCTGAGCTACGCTATACACCAAACGGTGTAGCTGTTGCATCTTTTACGCTAGCCGTCGACAGGAATTACAAGAACAGCCAGGGCGAGAAGGAAACGGATTTTATTCCATGCGTTGTTTTTCGCCAGTTAGCTGAACTCTGCGCGAACTATTTGGCGAAAGGAAGACTGGCTGCAGTAGATGGCAGGATTCAGGTCCGCTCTTATGACGGTCAGGATGGGCAAAAAAGATGGGTGACAGAGGTCTTGGGAGAGAACGTCAGATTTTTGAGTCCCAAAGACAATAATGCCGGAGCATCTTCAGCTCAAAATGATTTTGGTTCTTTTGCTCATGAAGTTAGTCTAGATGATGATATACCATTTTAGTATGAAGGGAGGAGCGTTCATTGGCAAACGCTGCCGTAAAAAAGGAACGGGGACGCCGTCCGCGTAAAAGAGTATGCAGTTTTTGTGTTGATAAAGTTGAGAGCATCGACTACAAAGATACACAAAAATTACGTAAATATATTACTGAGAGAGGCAAAATTCTGCCCCGTAGAATCTCAGGCAATTGCGCTAAACACCAGAGGCAAGTCACGATTGCCGTTAAACGGGCTCGCAGCATCGCGTTGCTGCCCTACATGATTGACTAGTAAAAAGGGAGCAACGCTCCCTTTTTTTATTTCATTTCCTTAAATTTAGGCAACAGGGCAAGTTTTCTTTGTTCTGGGAAAAGTAGAAGAAGGAGTTTCAGCTTGATTTCGCGAAATCTTACATTACTTTTTTGCAGGAGGTATTGTTGTGGAGTCTGTTGCTGCGATCAATATTGATATCGTAAAATCCTCGAAAGCCATAGAGGAATTAAAAGTGGAGCTTCTCAAAGCTCAGTGGCTGGTCCAGCAGGGGACTTTAAGTGCTTCCCAGGAACAGCTTCTCGATAGTATGGCCGGCCTGGTCGGTTTAAGCTATTTGCTTACCCGCAGGCTTGGCTTTGACTATTCCCGTTTGGACAGGGTTTTGTTTAATAAAATGTCCCGGTGGCAGCGGGAAGATTTCCTTAGTCTCGAAACTGAATGGGGTGACCTGAGTCTTTTGCTTGGTTATCTTGTTCCCGAGGAAGACTGAACAGGAGAAAATTAAATGGTTATAAGTGATAAGGATGCACTTCGGTATGTATCCGGATTGATCGTATTGTTTCTTCCCTTACTTGCGTCTTTATTTGACTTCTGGAGCTGGATCGTCGAGGTATTATTGATTTTTTTCGTTTTATTTCAGACCAGAAGTACCGGCTGTCGAAAAACGGCTATTTTTTTAGGAATTGGTTATATTTTAGCTTTTATTCCAGTTGGAATCAGTGGAATCTCCCTGATTGGATTTGCTCCCTGGGCAGGGATTTTGTTGGTTGTCATAAAAGAAAAAGGGTTTTCTACCAGTCAGAGTATATTCTGGAGTTTGCTGCTGGCTGCGCTCATTGGGGCATTACCGGTCATTCCTTCAGTCAACCAGGCCCTTCAGCCCGAGAATCTGGAAAAGAATATTGTTACAGTTCTTCAGTTCTATGAGCAGCAAGGCCTGTTCAGTGCTTTTCAGGAGCAGGGGATTTCAATTGAGCAATTTGAAAGCACTCTCCGCACCATGGTTCCGGTCTACTATCAGTTAATGCCTGCTTTTGCCGGGATATTTGCGATGCTTGAGGTTGGACTGGTCTACCTGTTTTTCAGGATATTTTCTTTCGGGAACAAACTTAAGCCTTTTTCTTTATGGAGGATGCCCTGGTATGCGGTGTGGCTGGCAATTATCGGGATTGCTGCCTATTTGGGCGGAGACTACTTTGCCAACAGTATTCTGAGAATAACCGGAATGAATGTGATGGCCGTTGCAGCTTCGATAACCAGTATTATTGGGCTGTCCTGCCTGGCTTATTTGATCAAAAGCTTGAAGTTTTCCCATCTGCTGATCTGGATTATTGTAATTATGGTGGCTTTCGTTTCACCGTTCTTTTTCATATGTCTAATATTTACGGGGCTTTTTGATTTAGTATTTAATTTCCGAAAGATCCCCGAAAAAATGGAGGAACAAAAACCGTGAAGGTAATATTAAAAGAAGATGTCAAGGCACTCGGTAAAAAGGGTAAAGTATGCGAAGTCTCAGATGGCTATGCCCGTAATTTTCTGATCCCGCGCGGACTCGCAGTTGAGGCAACTCAGGGAAATGTTCAGGACCTGGTGCATAAACAAAAACAGGAAGAACTGCGCAAACAGAAAGAAAAACAAGCGGCGCTGGATCTTTCCCAAAGAATCGAGAACATGGATATCATTGTCAAAGTGAAAGTCGGTGAAAAAGGCCGTTTATTCGGTTCGGTAACGAATAAAGAGATCGCCGAGGTATTGGAAAAGGAATATCAACTCAAACTAGATAAAAGAAAAATTGAAGTCAAGGAACCTATCAAAGGATTGGGAGAATATCAGGTTACGGTAAAGCTTCATTTTGAAGTAACAGCAAATCTGAAGATAAAGATAGAAGCTCAGTAAGACCGAAGAGTAAAGCACAAGGATGTGACCAGCGTGAAAGGCTTATTTAAGAAATTTTTACAACAGGAGGGGCAGGAAAATCACGAGAAATATACTGCGGAAATTGCGGATGGACAGTTAAAACTGGAGATAGACGCGCTGTATGTCGTGCTTTCCAACCTATACGGAACAGATAAATTAATTTTAAAGGCGAGCAAGCTGGAGGCTCTTACCCTGATGCGTTCCGACAAGCTCGAGGAACGGGTATTGGGCTTGCAAAAGCTTGTCAACGATGATCCCACGGACAAACCGGCGCCGGACCTGCAAGATATTCCGGCAATTCTGACGGAGGTTGAAGAGCAGATTGCCGAGACGGTTGCGAAGCGTTCCGTAGAAGACCGTTTAAATCAGGCGGTTGCCGAGAAAATGCAGGAGCGACACGAAGAATATATCAAAGAGATCAAGACCCAGGTTCTGAAAGAGACAGGAGGTCCTGAGAATGCGCAAACACTCCGAAAGCTTGCGCAGCTGGAAAAGATGAAAGCAACAAAGCCGGTATCCTCCGCAATTGAAATCCTGAGACCGCAGACGACGGAAGAAATTGTCGGACAGGAAAGCGCCTTGCAGGCCCTGCTGGCAAAGCTCGCGACGCCTTTCCCCCAGCACATTCTGATTTATGGTCCGCCGGGAGTCGGCAAAACATCAGCAGCCAGGGTTGCACTGGAAACCGTCAAAAATTTTCCGGATTCTCCTTTCAGTAAGGATGCGCCGTTTATTGAAGTTGACGGTACGACGCTGCGCTGGGATCCGCGAGATGTCACCAATCCTTTGCTTGGTTCAGTTCACGATCCGATTTATCAGGGTGCGAAAAGAGATTTGGCTGAGACCGGTATCCCCGAGCCCAAACTGGGCTTGGTCAACGATGCTCATACTGGCGTTTTGTTTATCGATGAAATTGGAGAGATGGATCCAACGTTGCTGAATAAGCTGCTGAAGGTCCTGGAAGATAAGCGGGTTCATTTTGAGTCTTCCTATTATGATCCGCATGATCCTCAGATTCCTTTATATATCAAGAAGATTTTTGATGAAGGAGTTCCCGCGGATTTTGTACTGATTGGAGCCACTACGAGAGAGCCGCAGGATCTGAACCCGGCCTTGCGCTCCCGCTGTGCCGAAGTCTATTTTGAGCCTTTGGAACCGGCCCATATCACCCATATTATCAGACAGGCAGCCCTGAAACTAAATGTGCAGTTGGAAGAGAATGTACCGGAAATTATCAGTGAATATATGATTGAGGGACGAAAAGCGAACAGCATCCTTTTGGATGCGTATGGTCTGGCCAGGTTTAGGAATCCCGGTAAGAAGGAAGTCTTGATTTCGGAAGACGATGTCAGAGAAGTGCTCAGGTCAGCCAGACTGACTCCTTTTGTTCAAAAACGGGTAACCGCCGGCAAGGATACCGGCAGAATACTCGGACTGGGGGTATCGGGATTTCTTGGCTCAGTTCTGGAGATTGAGGTGAAAGTATTCAACGGGGAGACCGGCAAAGGAAGTATCCGCTTTAATGAGACGGCAGGTTCAATGGCCAGGGACGCAGTGTTTAATGCCGCAGCTGTAATTCGGAGCCTGACAGGAGAAGACTTGAAGAACTATGACCTCCATGTCAATGTGGTTGGTGGTGGCAGAATAGACGGGCCCTCAGCCGGACTTGCCACGACCATGGCGATTTACAGCGCCTTGAAGCAACAGCCTCTGAGAGGAGATGTAGCCGTGACCGGTGAAATCTCAATCCAGGGAAAAGTCAAACCGGTTGGTGGCATTTACGAAAAAATATTTGGGGCCAAACAGGCCGGTGTAAAAACAGTGATCATTCCGACGGAGAATCGCGGAGAAGTTCCTGCAGGATTAAAAGGAATTGAAGTCCTTGCTGTTGAAAATATAGAGGAAGCTATAAAAATTGCACAAGCCTAGCAAACGAGGAGAAATGAGCATGGAACTTTTGAAAGTTCCTCCCCATAATCTTGAGGCTGAACAGGCTGTTCTGGGCGCGCTGATGCTTGATCCCCAGAAGGGCAGTACTGTATTCGAGATTCTACGTCCGGAGGATTTCTACCGCGATAATCATAAAAATATTTACCTGGTCATCAGGGATATCTTTGAAAAAGGGGACCCTGTTGATTTGGTTACAGTGGCTGAGAACTTAAGGCAGGCAGGCAGGCTGGAGAGCATCGGGGGAATTGGAACAATCTCTCAGATCGCCGGATCTGTGCCTTCAGCGGCCAACGTGGAACATTATGCCCGGATTGTGGCGGAAAAAGCCCTGCTCCGTCAGCTGATCCGCATTGCCGGCTATATTGAAGAAAAAGGGTACGAAGCGGGAGAAGAAGCCCTTAGTTTATTGGAGGAAGCCGAAAGACTGATCGTAGAAATCTCTCAAAGACAGTCCAAGGAAGGTTTCGTTACGATCCGAAGCATTCTCCTGAAGACATTTGACAAGATCGAATACCTCTATTCCAATAAAGGAAACCTGACAGGGGTTCCGACCCATTTTCGGGAGTTGGACCGGATCACTTCCGGCTGGCAGGCTTCCGACCTGGTTATTATTGCCGCCAGACCATCGATGGGCAAAACGGCACTTGTCCTGAATATGGCACAGAATGCTGCGGTAAAATCCAAGGTTCCTGTAGCGTTATTCAGCCTGGAAATGTCCAAAGAGCAGCTTGTCCAGCGTATTCTTTGTTCGGAAGCGATGGTAGATCAGCAGCGGGTCAGGACCGGCGAACTATTGGACTCAGACTGGCCAAAGCTTACCCAGGCTGTAGGTCCGCTGTCCGAGGCACCAATCTTTATTGATGATACCGTTGGGATATCCCTGGCAGAGCTTCGGTCCAAAGCTAGAAGATTAAAAATGGAACAAGGACTTGGACTGATTATTATTGATTATCTGCAGTTAATGACCGTCGGCAAGAAGGTAGAAAGCCGCCAGCAGGAAGTCGCCCAGATTTCCAGAGGCTTAAAAGGCGTTGCACGTGAACTATCCGTGCCGGTTATTGCCCTGTCTCAGCTTAACCGCGGTGTTGAGCAGCGTCAGGACAAGCGGCCACTGATGTCCGACCTTCTGGAATCCGGATCGATCGAGGCTGATGCCGATCTTATTTCTTTTATTTACAGGGATGAATACTATCACCCTGATTCGGAGAAAAAAGGTATTGCTGAGATTATTATTGCCAAGCACCGCAATGGTCCTGTAGGTACAGTTGAGCTTGGGTATTTGAAGGAATTTACGAAATTTGTTAACCTCGATAAGAATTATGGTTAATACACGATAAGATTATCGTTTATATTTGGTTGTATCAAATATTCGAACATTTAGCCTAGGAATACAGCAAATGTTCGGATTTTATTGACAAACAGGGGCGATCGTTGTTAAGATGAAGTTTGGATTGAAGTCGTGATGGAATGGGGGATTTGCATTGGCGGCAGTCATACTGATCGGCACCCAGTGGGGTGACGAAGGAAAAGGTAAAATAACAGACTTTCTGGCCGAAAAAGCCGACATGGTAGTCAGATATCAAGGAGGAAACAACGCCGGACATACGGTTGTAATTAATAAGGAGACTTATAAACTCCATCTGATCCCTTCCGGGATTTTTTATCCTGAAAAGGTCTGCGTAATTGGCAATGGCCTGGTTATTGACCCGAAGGTATTGATTGAAGAACTTGAGTATCTCAAGGACAAGGGCGTAAGCACAGACAACCTTAGAGTCAGCGGTAATGCCCACGTGATCATGCCCTACCATCGCATTCTCGATGTGCTTGAGGAAGAGTATAAGGGAGACCAAAAAATTGGAACAACCAAACGCGGTATCGGTCCCGCTTACAAGGATAAAGCTTCCCGTACTGGAATCAGGGTGTTGGATTTCCTGGATAAGGACGAGCTGGCAGCGAAGCTGCAATATAACCTTAAAGAAAAAAATTTGTTGATTACAAAGGTGTATGGACAGGAAGCGCTCAGCTATGAAGCTGTGCTTCAGGAATGCCTGGAATATGCGGAGAGGATCCGGCCTTATGTCGGCGATTCTTCTCTGGAAATTAACCATTTCTTAAGTGACGGGAAAAAGGTCCTGTTTGAAGGCGCTCAGGGAACGCTTTTGGATTTGGATCATGGAACGTATCCGTATGTCACTTCTTCCAACCCTGTGGCAGGGGGAGCCTGCATTGGTGCAGGAGTAGGACCAACCCGGATCAACAAGGTTGTCGGTGTTGTTAAAGCCTATACGACCAGGGTCGGCGAAGGACCGTTCCCAACGGAATTGACCTGCCAGACAGGGGAACTTATCCGGGAAAAAGGCGGAGAGTATGGGACAACAACCGGACGGCCGCGGCGCTGCGGCTGGTTAGACGCTGTCATTACCCGTTATGCGGTGCGGATCAGCGGCATTTCTGATTTTGCATTTACCAAACTGGATGTCCTGACAGGAATGGACACGTTAAAGATATGTACAGCTTATCGCTACAAAGGTGAAGTTCTTCATGATTTCCCGCAAAGTTTGAAAGTCCTCTCCGAATGTGAAGCGATCTATGAAGAAATGCCGGGCTGGCAGGAAGATCTGACGGAGATCAGCGAATATAGCCAGCTGCCGGAGCAGGCCAAGAATTATATCCATCGCTTGGAAGAACTGACAGGTGTTCCGGTTACCATGCTCGCTGTTGGGCCTGGCCGCAATCAAACGATTACGCGGGGTAATATCTTTTAAGGATTTTGATAATGAATCTGAATGTACTTTAATTTTTTCGGATTAATTCCTGGTTCCGAGATGTCAAGGATATTAAAGTTTTACTTGACAGTCCGGGGACTGAAATGATAGAATCATGAATTGTGGCCTGGGCCATTAGCTCAGTCGGTAGAGCACCTGACTTTTAATCAGGGTGTCCCGCGTTCGAGTCGCGGATGGCTCACCATTTATGTTGAAAATGCTTGTATCCGTAAAGGGTACAGGCTTTTTGCATTTTTTGGACGCAGACACCATGACTCGGGGAAGAGACGCTGACGAATAAAGACCATGTTTTTTCGCTTGCGAATTTGAAAGGATCTTGGTTACAACGTTCTTTAAATAAGCAAATATATGCAGCCCATAAGTATCTAGGGTTGGTCTGGGTGTCACAATTCCGCTTTCGGCAGATAGCGCCCTCCATGACGCTAACAGCCGCGCTCCGCATCCATGCTCCGCTTGACGCTGGAACTTGTGGCACCCAGACCTAATATGGGGTAATCAGGCTTGAATGAAATTATTTGAGCAATGAATTTAAGAATGTTGTACTAGATAATGATATAAGGGAGTATTCGATGCATCTGCTTAAGGAATAAATAGGGCTTGCAAGCTCTAACTAAATTTGGTATTTAGAAGTTTAACAAATCAGAACAAGCTATAAAATAGGTGATTGCGGCAAGAGCCAAGGCGATTTTGATAGGTTTATACCCAAGTCTTCACCATTTGAAGCCCGTCTACGTATGCTGTAATTAAAGCTACCAAAAAGGCGGGAATCAAAATGAATGAACCAATCACTGAACGCACGCCGCTTGTCATCACGGCTGAGATTAATAGGATAAAACAACAGACTTGTAAAATCATGCTTACCAGTGCCATCGAGGTTGGCAAGCGACTGAAGGAGGCCAAGGCACTGCTCCCGCATGGAGAATGGGGAAAATGGCTGGTCGAATCGGTGAGCTATTCCCAGCGTACAGCCAACAGGCTGATGCAGCTCTTTGAAGAATATGGTATAAACTGTTCGCTTCCACCGGTGACAGCGGCAGGTTAAATTCGTCAGCGCTGACGAATTTAACCTGCTACCAGGCTCTTCTCCTTTTGGGGATTTCGGAAGATGAGCGGGAGAAAAGAAAGAGCAGGCTCAAGTCACGCCTATACCAAATAATCCTGGGGAAATCAAAATAGAATATGTAACCGTCAAACCAACACCTTTATCCGGGAGTCGCTTTGGCCTGCTTCACCACTGGATATGCATTTCCGGAGCGTAAGAAAAAAACAATAAAAACCTAAAAAAGTTCTTTACTATTTGTCATATTATCTGTATAATACAGAAACATGAGCGAAAAAATTGGGTGAAACCATTATAGATGGTTCACGAACGTATCGCCTATGGCCCGTTGGTCAAGCGGCCTAAGACACCGCCCTTTCACGGCGGTAACACGGGTTCGAATCCCGTACGGGTCACCATATTTCAAAATTAAGCTGAGTTTTGATAGATTGATAATCGATCACGCCTCGGTAGCTCAGTCGGTAGAGCAGAGGACTGAAAATCCTCGTGTCGGCGGTTCGATTCCGTCCTGAGGCACCATACGTCCTGTAAAGCGAGTTATAACGGTTTTTTACTGTTAAGGGCTCGTTTTTGTTTTTGCCGCAACCCTACACACATCCTTTCGAATCCCCATAGATTATAACAACGAACATAGATGGGGGGATTTAGGTGCGCGTACTTAAGATCGGAGTCAGAGGAAATGATGTGATGGAAGTTCAAGCTTTGCTCAAAAAGCTGGGCTATGATCCGGGGACGGTAGACGGAGTATTCGGAACAAATACAGAGCGAGCGGTGAAGCAGTTTCAGGCGGCCAGTGGTCTCCAAGTAGATGGAATCATTGGTCCAATCACTTATCAAAAGCTCTTGCCGTTACTGAACGGCTACATAATGGTTACGGTTGCTGCGGGAGATACGTTATATCAGATTGCCAACCGTTATAAAATCAATACTCAGCGGCTTCTGGCAGCAAATCCCGGGGTCAGTTCTGACAATATAAGATTAGGACAACAGTTGACTGTGCCCTATGCTTTTGATGTTGTCGATACAGACCTCAATTATACCTACGAAATCATGCAGCGGGATATTGCCGGGTTACAGAAACGCTATCCTTTCCTGGAAACCGGGGTTGCCGGGAAAAGTGTTCTCGGGCGGAATCTTTACTATCTGAGGCTGGGTAATGGACCGAATCAGGTATTCTACAATGCGTCGCATCATTCACTGGAGTGGATCACAACGGTTATGCTAATGAAGTTCTGTGAAAATTATCTGAAAAACTATGTGGACGGAACTTCGGTCAGGGGATACAATATAAGAGAGATATGGAGCCAAAGCTCAATTTATTTAATTCCTATGGTGAATCCAGATGGTATTGATCTGGTTTTAAACGGACTTGAAATAAATCACCCTTTCTACACATCTCTTCTGAAATGGAATGAAGGCCGGATGAATTTTGGCCAGGTCTGGCAGGCCAATATTCGTGGCGTAGATCTGAACCACAATTATGATGCATCCTGGCAGTTGTCGAAACAAGCGGAAGCCAGTCATGGGATAACCGGGCCCGGCCCGACCAGATTTTCAGGGACAGGTCCGGAATCCGAGCCTGAATCCAAAGCAGTTGCAGACTTTACGAGAAATCATAATTATAGACTTGTCCTGGCCTACCACAGCCAAGGCAGGGTGATCTACTGGAATTACAGAGGTCTGGCTTCGGCCAGGGACCGGCTAATTGCACTCAGTTTAGCAGAAAAAAGTGGCTATGCGCTGGAAGAAGCGACCGGAATAACATCGTATGCAGGCTATAAGGACTGGTTTATCGAAAAATACCGAAGACCGGGCTATACGGTTGAGGTTGGGCTTGGCCGAAATCCTTTGCCGATTTCTCAATTCGCGCAGATCTATCGGGAGAATGAGGGAATGCTGTTACTGGCGGCGCTTGTTACTGCAGGCTAAGAAAAAGGATGGTGAAGTGCTGAAACTGGTGGTGAAGGATGGAGACATGATGGTGTAGGATAGAAAAATGATGGCCTCTTGACGAATGAGAGGATAATAAATATAATAATAGTTACCTGAAAAAATACCTTATGCGGAAGTGGCTCAGCGGTAGAGCATTGGCTTCCCAAGCCGAGGGTCGCGGGTTCGAATCCCGTCTTCCGCTCCAATTTAAGAATATAAGGCCAGTTTTAAGCTGGTTTTTTTATCGAAAAAGCTAATTAATGGTATTTTAACGGGACGCGATGTATAATAAAAATCACATGAGGCTTTAGTGAGGCGTTAAGCCGAAAGGAGCTGAAAGGAAAAGAATGTTATCTGACTCTGATAGCCGAATGTTTCGCAAGAAGGGCAAGTTCAAGAAAATTGTGGCAATATTGACCATTGTGATCATGACAGCAGTATTAGGCGGATGTAATTCATTGGATGATGCGGTAGCGAAAGCGAAGCCGCTTATTCCCAAAGGATATGACTTGGTAAAAGTTGAACAAGTCAGTGATAATTCAGGGATTGTATTTTACACGTTTGAAGAAGAATTAAGCACAGGAATATTCACAAAAAACAGTTTTGGCTGGAAATGGACAGGAAGTGCGGTTGGTAAGCTTGTCACTTATCCCGACGGCCTACAGTGGCGATATGCGGATCTTGGAGAAGATGGCACCCAATATTCGGTCTATTACGGCAAGATAACGAATAAGGATATTGTACGTGTAACTGTTACGACGATCGGCGGGGAAAAGGTCCAGGGGAAAATTGTTAACACCGATCAGCTGAGATTATGGTATGCGTTTGTCAGTAAACCGCAGGTCCCATCGGTAAGCGCAGATATCACCGGATACTCCGCTGAAGGAAAGGTCATCTACTTGTTCAGTCAGCCTAAACAATAATAAGGAGGATACGCATGGCTAAACATATTCAGACAGTCATTAAGGGGAACTTAGCCTCAACAGCCAAAACCGGAGGATGCGGAAAATGCCAGACATCTTGCCAATCGGCTTGTAAGACATCTTGCACAGTTGGCAATCAGGTTTGTGAAAAATAACAGGAACATCATAGAAGACAGACAGACGGTTATTTATAAAGGGGTTCTGTAAAAAAGCTTGGCGTCAGCCAAGTTTTCTTTTTTCATAAAGGTATTTCAATGGTATAATTGTTCTGAAAACTATTACGATGGGCAGAGGATACAGAAACATGAAATTGACGAACTACAATATAGCAAAAAATGTACATGTGTATACGCAAGGGAAACTTCAGATTGCCTACGATGTCAATTCGGGGTCGCTTCATGTGATTGATGACAAGACATATGCTTTTATTCAGGAATTGATAACATATCAGCAAAAGAACAGTTTGGAAGATTCAGAAGAGATGCTGGACAGTTGCGGGTATAATCTTTCTTCTGAAGAAAAGCAGGAAATCCTGGTAGAATTGAAAGTGCTTCAGGATCAAAAGCTGTTGTTTTCCTGCGAGCCCGAAGAAACAATACTGCCGTTTTCTGACCGGCCGGTGATCAAGGCGATGTGCCTGCACGTTGCGCATGACTGCAACCTGCGCTGCAAATATTGTTTCGCGGGAACAGGACCTTTCGGCGGTAACCGCGAATTGATGAACGTTAAGACAGGCAAGAAAGCGTTGAAATTTTTATTGGACCACAGCGGAGACCGGGGACATTGCGAGGTTGATTTCTTTGGCGGCGAACCGCTGATGAATTTGCCGGTTATCAGGGAATTGATTGTTTACGGCCGGGAGATAGCCGCTCAGGCCGGTAAAAAGATCAAGTTTACACTGACGACGAATGCGGTTCTGATGGATGAAGAGACAGCCAGATTTTTGGAAGACGAAGGAATCAGTGTTGTACTGAGTCTGGACGGACGCAAGGAAGTAAACGATAGAATGCGGCCTTTCCTGAACGGAGCCGGAAGTTATGACCGGATTATGCCGCAGATCCTTAAATTTACGGAAATGCGGCCGGAGACGTCGCGTTATGCTGTCGGCAATTATTTTTATGTCCGGGGAACCTATACACGTTTCAATAAAGACTTCTACAAGGATGTCCTGCATATGGCGGACAGCGGCATCCGAAGGATCTCTGTGGAGCCGGTGGTAGCTTCTCCGCAGGAAGTGTATGCTTTCAGAGAGGAAGATCTGGCAGAAATCAAAGAAAGCTACGATATTTTAGGAGAAAAAGTGCTGGAATATCGCGAGGCAGGGAAAGAATTTGTCTTTTTTCACTTCAATGCAGGCCTTGATGAAGGACCTTGCCTGATTAAGAGGCTGTCGGGCTGCGGGGCCGGACATGAGTATGTAGCCGTCTCACCGGAGGGGGATATTTACCCCTGTCACCAGTTTGTCGGACAGGAAAAATATAAAATGGGATCTGTGAATGATCTGAACTGTGAACTGAAGGAAGAAATTGTTCAGTCCTTCCGCCAGGCGCAGGTCTATACGAAGGAAGAATGCCGCGTCTGCTGGGCACGCTTCTCATGCAGCGGCGGATGCCATGCAGCCAATGAAGCTTTCAGCGGGGAACTGACAAAAGTGTATCCGATGGGATGCGAGCTGCAGAAAAAAAGGCTTGAAGTCGCGTACTATCTTAAAATCATGGAAGCCAAGCAAAGGGTTCTTATTTAACAAGAGAACCCTGGCACAAAGGAAGAGTTTCTTTGACTCTTTTGTTTCTAAGGAAAGATTAATTAAACCTTCCTATTATTGATAATAGGAAGGTCGCAGGTTAGGAGAAAAAATGCAAAAAAAAGTTCAAAAGATCACCGTAGGGTTTATCATAGGGATAATCTGCATTTCCCTTATTGGATCAACATTTTATGCAATTTCCCTTCCAGGGTCTGATAATACGGAAGATACCCAGGGCCAAGAAGCGTTGGAGCAGGAATACAATCAGCGGAAGCAAGCCGTTGTGGAACTCAGCGCAGCACTCGAAAAGAGCCCGGAAGACGTCGAAGCGCAGCTGGCTCTGGCCGACGCTTATTATAGTAAAGCGAGTACAACAATTGAGCTTAACGATGAAGAATACCAGGAAGATCTGCAGAATGCGATAACGTATTACCAAAAAGTCCTGGCACAGAAAGACGACAATGATGTAAGGTTAAAACTTGCAATATCCGCATTCCTTTCACGTGATTCTAATCTTGCGGATGAAACATACAAGGAATTAATTGAAAAGGAACCGCAAAATGTGGATGTGCTATATTGGTATGGGATGTTCCAGTTTTACAGCAAAGAAGATTACAAGAAGGCCGAGCAGTACTGGCAGACGGCGTTAAAATACAATACGGATGAAAAGATGAAGACTAAGCTCGAGGAAATGATTGCAAGAGCTCAGGACATTGAACCTTAGACAAACGAACCTGAGACAAGTAACGGCAGACATGTTAACAACAGGATGAGTAAGCGCCTGAATCACAGATTGGGAAGGTGAACAGATGTATTTTGCAACACTGGCCAGCGGCAGTTCCGGTAATGCCATATGTGTAGGGGAAGAGAACAGGAGTCTGCTTGTGGATTGCGGCATTGCGGCAAAGAGGGTGCTTACGAACCTCGAGATGATTGATATCGCCGCTCCTCAGCTGGAAGGGATCATCATTACCCATGAACATTCCGACCATGTCAAGGGGGCCGGCGTGCTGGCCCGCAAGCTGAAGATTCCCGTCTATGCGACAGCCGGAATTTGGCAGGAAATTGAAATGGTGCTTGGGGATATTAATTCTGAACAGAAAAGAATTATTGACCGGGACATCTATCTTGCGGGTATGGATGTGAAACTCTTCCCGACTTCCCACGACAGCAGGGAAAGCTACGGTCTTAAAATAACAGGTAAAACGCATACGCTTGGCATAGCGACTGACAGCGGCATTGTTACAGAAGAGATGCATCGGAATCTTCGGGGCTGTGATGCCTACGTCGTCGAGGCAAACCACGATTTGGAAACATTATGGCACGGAAGGTATCCGTACTATTTGAAGAAAAGAGTCAGCGGAAATGCTGGACATTTGAGCAATGTCCAGCTTGCTGAGGCCTTGACGGAATGGCTCGATGAAAACACGCAAAAAGTCGTGCTTGCTCACTTAAGCGAAGAAAATAATACGCCGCAAATGGCGCTCAGTACAGTCGTGGAGATGCTTCGGGATTCGCAGGCTAAGAAAAAATGCGCGAATCTAAAAATCAGGGTCGCACCGAGACATTATCCGCACCAACTTATTACACTGGGATAGTATGTCAAGAGAGCATAACTGACAGACTAAATTTAAGGTAGACATGATACATACTGGATAGGAGGGATGTCAGATGGATGATTATGATGACCGGGACAATTTCGGACGAAGGAGTGGGAAACCCCGTATTGTTTCAACAGTTTTGCTTGCTGTCATCAGCGCAGTTCTGGGTGGCTTGATTGCTGTCATTCTTGTTCCGGCGGTATATCCTCAAGGCAATTATTTGGAAAGCGGTAATAAGGTTGTCGTTCAACAGGGAGAAAATCCCCCGATTACATCCTCAGGTGCTACCGGTGGGGAGTCACCGGTGATTAATATTGCCAGCACAGTAGGGCCTGCTGTCGTAGGTGTGGCCAACTTTCAGTATAGCGGGAATATTTTTGCCGGCAGCAGTGATGGACTCAGTGAAGCAGGAAGCGGTTCCGGCTTTATCATCAATGCTGCCCATGGCTATATTGTTACCAACTATCATGTCATTGGAGATGCTGAAAAAATTATGATTTCGCTTGCCGATGGTCGGGATGTTCCTGGAACGCTTGTCGGCGGTGATCCGCGGACCGATCTTGCCGTGCTCAAAATTGACGGTACGAAGGAACTTGCGGCTGTCCAGCTCGGAGATTCCGCAGCCTTAAAAGTCGGAGAATCCGTCGTTGCGATCGGGAATCCGGGAGGCCAGGATTTTGCCCGTACAGTCACAGCCGGTGTGGTATCAGCGACAGACAGGTTTCTTCAGCTGCAGGGGGAAGCCAGCTTTAATCTGATTCAGACGGATGCGGCGATTAACCCAGGCAACAGTGGCGGACCGCTCGTCAATTACAGCGGCCAGGTTGTCGGAATAAATTCAGCCAAAAATGATACCCAGGGCTTTGAAGGTATGGGGTTTGCGATCCCAATTTCCGATGCATTGCCTGTAATTCAGCAGCTCATTGAAAAAGGGTTTGCGAGCCACCCGGCTTTGCAGATCAATATCGACGACCGTTACACGGAGGAATACGCTTCATTCAAAGACTGGCCGGCAGGCTGCTATATCACCAGTGTCGAAAACGGCGAGGCGGCAGCTAAAGCCGGTATCCAGGCCGGAGATATCATTACGGCCATTAACGGAACAGCCATAACCAATTCTCTGGAGCTGACACACGAACTCTTTAAATACAAGCCGGGAGATAAAGTATCTGTCAGCTATTTCCGGGGCGGCAGCACGTATAAAACGGATGCGGTACTCGGAGAAATCAGATCAGAATAGAACAACCAGAAACTAGAAAGATCGAACGAATCGGCTATAGGAAGACCTTCGCACTATGTCAGCTAAAGACTGCCGCCAAAAGCTTGGCGGCAGCCACATTTTCTATAGGGATAGGCACTTTTCCCGGCATTCTCATACAATAATAAGGACGAGATGCTAAGCAGGACGAGACACAGGGCCGGACAGAAAAAGTTGCTATTTTGTTACACAGATGAAACCTGATATAATAGAGTCTGATGCTAAAGGATTAAAACGCTGTTTTTTATAGATTGAGCAGGCTGTTTAAATAGAAGGAGACAGGTGAATGACGAAACAAATGCATATCGGACTGGATGTCGGTTCGACCACCGTTAAAATTGCAATACTTGATGAAAAAGATAACTTGGTTTTCAGCAGTTACCAAAGGCATTTTTCAGATGTCCAGCATACAGTCAGCAACCTTCTGCAAAAGATTTACAGTCAGTTCCGCAATGAAAAAGTCACCATGAACGTGACAGGTTCAAGCGGTATGTCCACTTCCGAACAGGTTGGGATTCCTTTTATTCAAGAGGTCATTGCCTGCCAAAAAGCTGTTGAACGATTTATTTCGGATACGGATGTCGCGATAGAACTGGGCGGCGAAGATGCCAAGATCACATATTTTGGGGAATCGCCCGAACTCAGGATGAACGGTACCTGCGCCGGCGGGACAGGTGCGTTTATTGATCAAATGGCTATCTTGCTGAAAACCGACGCTGCGGGTCTCAATGAACTGGCTTCGCATCATCGGGAGATTTATCCGATTGCTTCGCGCTGCGGGGTTTTTGCTAAAACAGATATTCAACCGCTTTTAAACGAAGGTGCGGCCAAGGAAGATATTGCCGCCTCAATTTTTCAGGCTGTCGTGAATCAGACCATTGCGGGTTTAGCCTGCGGCAAACCAATCCGGGGCAATGTGGCATTTCTGGGCGGACCGCTTTCTTTCCTGCCTGAACTGCGCCAGCGCTTTATTGAAACCTTGAAGCTTAAACCGGAAAATATTATCGCGCCAGATAATGCTCAGTTTTTTGTGGCGATTGGGGCAGCCTTGGCTTCGAAACAGAGCGAAGTCTGTGATCTTCACGTGATCTATGAGAACATCCCGAATCTGCATAATTCGGATTCAGCCACTACCCTGCTCCAGCCTTTGTTTGCCAGTGAAGAAGAGTATGAAGCCTTCAGTCAGAGGCACCGGGGAAATTCCGTCGCGAAGAAACTGCTGGCTGAAGCCAGTGGAACCTGCTTTTTGGGCATCGATGCCGGATCGACCACGACGAAACTTGCCCTGATCGATGGAGATGGCAATTTGCTTTATTCCCATTATGGAAGCAACGGAGGAAGTCCGTTAAAATCTACGGTTTCTGCTCTGCAAAAGCTTTATCAGGCTTTGCCGTCTGGAGCCACGATTGGCGGTTCCGTCGTGACCGGTTATGGAGAAGCCCTGCTAAAGGCTGCCCTCAAAGTTGATCACGGAGAAATAGAAACGGTTGCCCACCTTAAGGGCGCCGAATATTTTCTGCCCGGTGTTGACTTTATCCTCGATATCGGTGGCCAGGACATGAAATGCATGCAGATCCGCGACGGCGTTATTCACAATATCATGCTGAATGAAGCATGTTCTTCGGGCTGTGGGTCGTTTATCGAGACGCTGGCCCAGTCCCTAAGTTTATCTCTCTCGGAATTTGTGCAAAGAGGTTTATTTTCCAAGACCCCGGTCGATTTGGGTACCCGTTGCACCGTATTTATGAATTCCAAAATCAAACAGGTCCAAAAAGAAGGCGCGGATATCGGCAGCATCGCGGCCGGGATCTCGTATTCAGTCGTCAAAAATGCGTTGTACAAAGTCATCCGCTTGCACAATTCTTCCGAAGTTGGCAAGAAAATCGTTGTTCAGGGCGGAACGTTTAATAACGATGCTGTTTTAAGAAGTTTTGAACGTGTCACCGGCCGCCAGGTCATTCGTCCGGACATTGCCGGTATCATGGGCGCGTTCGGAGCAGCTCTTATCGCCCGCGACCATTATCAGGCCGGAGAACAGACTACCCTGCTTGGTGAAAATGAACTGGAGGATTTCCATACCGAGACCCGTACGCGCCACTGTGGCTTATGCGGCAATAATTGCCTGCTGACGGTCAACCAATTCTCGGACGGCAGGGAGTTTCTGACAGGAAACCGCTGCGAACGCGGAGCCGGACTGGAAAGCACCTCTGAGGATATTCCGAACCTTTTTGCCTATAAATATGAGCGTCTTTTTGCCTATAAACCACTGAAGAAGGAAGAAGCAGCCCGTGGCGAGATCGGGATTCCACGGGTCCTGAATATGTATGAGCATTATCCGTTCTGGTATACGCTGCTAACGGAGCTCGGTTTTAGAGTTATTTTGTCCGGCCGCTCCTCGAAAAAGATATTTGAGCTCGGCATGGAGACCGTAGCTTCCGAGTCGCTGTGCTATCCGGCCAAACTGGCCAACGGGCATATTAAGGACCTTCTGAACAAAGGGGTCAAGCGGATTTTTTATCCGTGCCTTCCGAGGGATGAAAAAGAGCTGGCTGGTGCCAATAATAATTACAACTGCCCGATTGTCACTTCTTATCCGGAATCCCTTCATGCCAATGTGGATGAAATAAGGAACAAAGAAGTTGCGTTTATTTTCCCGTTCCTGCCGATTGATGATATGGCACGTTTAAAAGTTCGGATCTATGAAGAATTTAAAGCGATAGGTATAACACGACAAGAGGCAGCAAGTGCTGTAGATAAGGCTTTTGCCGAAAGAGATGCTGTTCGCCAGGACCTCAGAAACAAAGCGGAAGAAGTATTGGACTATTTGCAAAAGAACAACCTGAAAGGCATCGTACTTGCCGGTCGGCCGTATCATACCGATCCGGAGATTAACCACGGGATTCCAGAGATGATTACCGGTCTGGGGATCGCTGTGCTGACTGAAGATTCTGTCGCTCATCTTGGTCAGGTGGAAAGGCCTCTGCGCGTCCTCGACCAATGGGTTTACCACTCCAGGCTGTATGCGGCAGCAAGTTTTGTGGCAAGCAGGGATGACTTGGAACTTGTCCAATTGAATTCGTTCGGATGCGGACTGGATGCCGTCACCACGGATCAGGTTCAGGAGATACTGCACCAGTACAGAAAGACCTATACCCTGGTCAAAATTGATGAGATCAATAATCTGGGCGCTATTCGTATCCGGATACGGTCATTGCTCGCTGCAATGAAGGAAAGAGACAAAAAAGAAATTCATGCGCATAAGCTTTTTGAGACACCCAAAAGAGTCATGTTTACAGAAGAAATGAAGCATGAGTATACGATTCTTTCTCCGCAGATGGCACCGATCCATTTTGAACTGATTGAAGAAGCCACCCGTTTGGAAGGCTATAAGATAGAGATTCTGCCTGATGTCGAGATGGATGTCGTCGAACAGGGACTTCTGCATGTGCATAACGATGCCTGCTATCCGTCAATCTTAGTTGTCGGTCAAATTATGGCGGCGCTGAAATCAGGCCGTTACGACCTAAACAAGACGGCAGTTATCATGTCGCAAACAGGCGGCGGCTGCCGGGCCAGTAATTATATTGGCTTTATCCGTAAAGCCTTAAAAGATGCCGGCATGGAACAGATTCCGGTTATTTCCCTTAATGCCGGCGGTCTGGAGTCCAATCCCGGGTTCAAACTTTCCATGAAGATGATCAAGCGTTGCGTGATGGCTACGGTTTATGGCGATCTGCTGATGCGCGTAACCAATGCCATACGACCCTATGAGAAAAATAAAGGAGAAACGAATGATCTCCTGGCCAAATGGCTGAAGGACCTGAAGCCGACCCTGGCTGCGATGAACCTGCGGGAATATCACCGGAATATCCGCCGGATTATCAAGGACTTTGATCATATTGAAATCTCCAATGTCAAAAAACCAAAGGTTGGAGTGGTTGGCGAGATCCTCGTCAAATTTCATCCATTTGCCAATAACTTTATTGTCGATGTCCTGGAAAAGGAAGGCGCCGAAGCCGTTCTGCCGGACCTGATGGATTTCTTTATGTACTGTGCGTATGGAACGATATTCAGAAGAAAAGAACTCGCTGGCTCACTGAAAAGCGAGCTTATCAGCCGCTATATTATCTGGCGGTTGGAAAACTACCGCCGGGTAATGAAACGCACTCTGGCGAAGAGCAACCGTTTCCATCCTCCCAAATCGATTTATGAGTTGGCCGATATGGCCGGCAAAATCATGCATCTCGGACATCAGACCGGCGAAGGCTGGTTCCTGACCGCGGAAATGCTGGAACTGATAGAAAGCGGAGCAACAAACGTCACCTGTCTGCAGCCGTTTGCCTGCCTGCCAAATCATATCACGGGTAAAGGGATGGTCCGCGAACTTAAACGGCGCTACCCGCTGGCGAATATTGTGCCAATCGATTACGATCCGGGTGCCAGCCAGGTGAATCAGATCAACAGAATTAAACTGATGCTTTCAGTCGCTTTCAAAAATATGGAAAAGGCGGCAGCAGTCAATAATGCCAATACAAACAATAGAAATAAAATGAATAACAACGCCGGGCAAATGCAATCTGCACCCGGCGAGGGAGCGGCAGCTTTGCATAACACTGAAGAAGGTACAGAGCAGTCGTATTCCGAACAGAAGATTATATAACAAAAAACCTCTTCAGTATTGTAGGCTGAAGAAGTTTTGAATATTTATTGAAGTAGATTAGGAATACTAAATGAGTCCGTTATTCTATTTCATCTGCTGTTTGGCATAGGCGATCATTTTTTTGACCATCTGGCCGCCGATCGGGCCTCCTTCCAGACCATTCTGTCTGGCAGTAACATCGCCTTTATAGTGATCGTTATTTTCCCTTACAAAATCAAGATGGCCGATTTCAGCCGCAGCCTCCATTTTTAGATTCTGCAGCAGCTTTTTTTTGCTTTCATTTGTTTTGCTCATTTTTTTTCACCTCCATCAATATTATTAACACTTTTGAAAAAAATCTTCATTGTAAATAATCCAATATCAGAGAGATTTAACCTTCAAGTTTTTGATTGCAAATGTTTGGAGCAAACATAGTGACTGGAGTTGGAGAAAACATGCTGCAGATCAAAGTTCTAGCGGTAGGGAAAATCAAAGAAAAATATTTAAAAGAAGGGCTGAAGGAATACGCCAAGCGTCTTGGCGCGTACATCCGGCTTGAGATGATTGAAGTTGAGGACGAACCATGCCCCGAAAGGGCATCAGCTGCCGACGAAGCAAGAGTAAAACAGAAAGAAGCTGAAAAGGTTCTTAAATTAATTTCACCTCAGGATTATGTGGTTTTGCTGGATCTTCTGGGAAAGGAACTTTCTTCACCCGAACTTGCCGTTTTGTTTGATGAAAAAGGGCTTTCAGGCCAGAGCCGGATCACTTTTGTGATTGGCGGATCTCTTGGTACGGCAGATGAAATCCGAAAACGCGCCGATTACCGGTGGTCGTTCTCGAAGCTTACCTTTCCGCACCAGATGATCAGGCTTATCCTGCTGGAGCAGATTTACCGGGCGTGCAAGATCAGCAAAGGGGAACCCTACCACAAATAGAATTGATGGAGGTAAAGATACTTCAATTAATATGTTCAAGGCTAAAGTAAAAATAATATTGATTCCTTGTCGAAAGAGCGATATAATGAATCAGGATTAAAACTGAATAGGCAGAACAGGTGTTGAATGAAGCTGATAAGCGTACCATTCAATGAATAAGGAAAGTCGGGTAGAAGCCCGCGCGGTCACGCCGCTGTGAAAGTGGAGTTCTTCAGGTATACCACTGGGAAACTGGGAAGGTCTGAAGATCGATGATGCTTAAGCCAGAAGACCTACCTGTTTTAGTGTCTCACCATATACTCTACGAGTGATAGAGAGGGGGATGTTATGTGCAAGACTACCGAGGAAAACTTCCTAGCATATGAGCCTCTCGACGTAAGATGTTGAGAGGTTTTTTGTTTCATATCTTATATAGGAGAGTTTGACGATGATAAATAAAAAGATTTGGATAATGGGTCTCGTACTTATGTTTATGTTCTTGCCCCAGCAGACATATGCCATGCATATCATGGAGGGCTTCCTTCCTGCGGGTTGGTGTATTACCTGGGGTGCTTTGGCAATACCTTTTGTTCTGGCAGGTTTTTTTTCTATCAGAAGAACTGTTGGAGAGCATCCCAAAACATTAATGCTTTTGGCGATGGCAGGCGCCTTTGCTTTTGTTTTGTCTTCCCTGAAGATTCCTTCCGTTACAGGAAGCAGTTCGCATCCTACGGGGGTTGGCTTTGGCGCTATCTTGTTCGGACCAACCGCAATGGCCGTAATTGGCCTGATCATACTGCTGTTTCAGGCTGTTTTACTGGCTCATGGCGGATTGACAACATTGGGAGCAAATACTTTTTCGATGGGCATTGTGGGGCCGCTGGTGGCTTTTGCTACATACAAAATTGTGAAGAAAGCAAATGGACCGCAGTGGCTTGCCGTGTTTCTCGCTGCCGCACTTGGGGATTTATTAACTTACGTCACGACATCGGTGCAGCTTGCACTGGCGTTTCCTGCTGGAACAGGCGGCGCTATGGCATCACTTACCAAGTTTTTAGGTATTTTTGCCTTAACGCAAGTACCATTGGCGATCAGTGAAGGTATTTTGACAGTGCTAATATTTAAGGCGATTTCATCCTATGCCGGGGATGAGCTTAAAGACTTAAAAATACTTTCAAAGGGGGTCTGAAAATGTCTGTAGAAACGATGAAACCGAAGAATAAAAATCGGGTTATCATCACAAATATTATTTTAATTACGATTGTCATAGCGCTTGCTGTTGTACCCCTCATTGTGCAAAAAAATGCGGAATTTGCTGGAGCTGACAGCCAAGCTGAACAAGCTATAACAGAACTTAACGGGAATTACCAGCCCTGGTTCTCACCGATTTGGGAGCCGCCCAGCGGAGAAATTGAAAGCTTGTTGTTTGCGCTTCAGGCAGCTGTCGGAGCAGGTGTTTTGGGCTACGGGTTAGGTTATCTGCGGGGTCGTAAGAAAAAGGAAGAACCGGTAAACAATGATTTACATCGATAAATACGCTTATTTATCCAAGCTTAAACAAACAAATCCATTGCAAAAGCTAGTCTTAGCCGTTTCGGTTTTGGGGGTCTGTCTCTGGGCTGATTCCGTTGCGGTGTCAATCTTGACGCTCCTGATCATGGGGTGGTATACCGTTTGCAAAGGTGGTACCCCTGTTGGAATTTTTATTAGACTGATGCTTGTCCCGCTTTCCTTTTTAGTGATCGGCGTTTTAACCATTGCGGTCAATGTTTCAGGGGACAAAGATGTTTTTGTATTCTCTGTATATGCATTTGGCATGTATATCGGGGTGTCGCAGTCCGGTATTCTAAGTGCGGCAAATCTGTTTTTTAAAGCGCTTGGCGCGGTTTCCTGTCTGTATTATTTATCGCTGAGTACACCAATGGTAGACCTGTTGGCAGTTCTTCGGAAGCTTAAAGTTCCAAGACTGATGGTTGAATTGATGGGACTGATCTACCGGTTTATTTTTGTATTTTTGGAAATGGCAGACACCATGTTTACGGCACAGAATTCCCGCTTGGGCTATGCGGGGCTTTCTTCCGGATACCGTTCATTGGCGGCTCTGGCTTCGTCACTTTTTATCCGGTCTTATCAGAGGGCGGATGAACTGTATATTGCGCTTGAAGCCAGGGGATATGACGGTGAGCTCAGTGTGATCCATGAGCAGGCGGAGACTCATTGGACAGAATATATTCCGATTGTGCTGATTAACCTATTCCTGATTGCAGTTGCGCTGTTTTCCAAACAATTGACAGGAGGCTTGCTATAATGGCCGAAAATGGCTTGATTGAAAATGTGGAGGCTAAAAATATCTTGGAAGTCAGAAATCTCCACTACATCTACAGTGATGGAACCCAGGCCTTAAAGGCCCTGTCACTCGGGATTAAACAGGGGAAAACGACGGCAGTCCTCGGAAGCAACGGTGCTGGAAAATCAACGTTGCTGCTTTCCTTTAACGGCATCAATAAGCCTTCAGGCGGCGAAGTTCTATTCAAGGGCCTGCCGCTGGATTATTCAGTAAAAGGTCTCAAACAGCTTCGAAAATCTGTTGGCATTGTTTTTCAGGATCCGGACAAGCAGTTGTTTTCAGCCAGTGTCTATCAGGATATCTCCTTCGGCGCGATGAATCTAAAGCTGCCTGAGGAGGAAGTCCGCAGAAGGGTGGATCTAGCCATGAAGAGAACCGGGATATCCCACCTGAAAGACAAGCCCACACACAGCCTCAGTTTTGGCCAGAAAAAACGTGCAGCCATTGCCGGCGTTCTGGTGATGGAGCCGGAAGTGCTTATTCTGGATGAACCGACCGCAGGGCTTGACCCACTCGGAGTCAGTGAGCTAATGAAGCTGCTCAGAAAACTGCAAATTGAGCTGAATTTGTCCGTCGTGATCTCAACGCACGACATCGATATCGTACCACTTTACTGTGATTATGCGTATGTCGTCGATGACGGCAGGCTTGTAATGGAAGGTACGCCTCAGGAAGTGTTTTCGCATCCGGAGGAAATCAGAAGGATTAATCTCAGACTCCCAAGAATTGGGCATCTTATGGAGATTTTGCATGATAAAGACGGCTTTGAATTTGCCCAGCCTGCCAATACCATATCTGAGGCCAGAAAAGCTTTAATTAACTGGAAAGATACAAACTGATTGAAGGAATATAAAAATAATGAATCATGACATCCACCATCTAAACGATGAACAAAACAGTCCACAAAACAATCCACAAAACAATCAATCCGGTGAACTCTTTGTCATCAAACAGAATAAGAGGCTGAGATGCGGCTTTACTACGGGATCCTGTGCGGCTGCTGCTGCCAAGGCTGGGGCGGTAATGCTGCTCTCAGGAGACCTGTGTACAGAAATAGCCATTGCGACACCGAAGGGAATACCGGTTGCGATGCAGGTGCTGGAAGTTCGGAGAGACAGGGACCAGGTGACGTGTGCTGTAAAAAAGGACAGCGGCGATGACCCAGATGTGACCAACGGCATCCTTATTTTTGCGACGGTCGCCAGAGCGAACCATAATAATATTCAGGTCGATGGCGGCCAGGGCGTCGGCAGAATCACTAAGCCCGGGCTTGCCTGTCCTATAGGAGAACCGGCCATCAATCCTGTTCCCAGAAGCATGATTATGGCGGAGGTGGCGAAAGTCTGTGCCGAGTACGGTTATGAGGGAGGCCTGGAAATTACGATATCAGTTCCGGAAGGGGAGGCCATTGCCAGAAAAACCTTTAACCCGCGGCTGGGCATTGTTGGCGGAATCTCTATTCTGGGAACAATAGGGATTGTCGAGCCGATGAGCGAAAAGGCCCTGATCGATACGATTCGACTGGAGATGAATCAGCAGAAAGAAAAGGGCTGCAGAGATCTGCTGGTCTGCCCTGGAAATTACGGTGAAACTTTTGTCCGCAGTACGCTGGGGCTGGAGAGTTCTCTGATCCACTGCAGCAATTATATCGGTGAAATGCTGGATTTTACTGTGGAATTAGGCTTTGACGGCCTGCTGCTGATCGGACATGCCGGAAAATTGGTCAAGCTGGCAGCGGGCATTATGAATACCCACTCCCGCTATGCGGACTGCCGCATGGAAGTTATCGCCGTACATGCTGCCTTACACGGCGCAGGGAAGGAGACAGTCAAAGAAATTATGGCTAGCCTGACAGCGCCGCAGGCCGTTACGGTATTAGACCGGCACGGGCTTAGAAGCCAGGTATTTGAGTCCATCATGTTAAAAATTGATGAATATGTGAATTACCGCCTGCAGAATAAGGTGAAAGCCGGTGTGATCCTGTATTCCAATGAACAGGGTATCCTGGGCAAAACACCGCAGGCGGATGAAATAGTCAATAAAATAAAAAGGATGAAGCCATCATGAAAGCAGCATTATACGGAATAGGCGTAGGTCCGGGAGACTTTGAACTGATGACCTTAAAGGCCGTCCGGATCATCAGCGAGACAGAGCTTATTGCTGTTCCGCGCACGGATGAAAAAGAAATGACCGCCTGGAATATTGCCAAGCAGGCTGTGGACCTCTCCACAAAAGAAATACTGGAACTTTACATGCCGATGACACGGGATGCCCAAATGCTGGAGCAAAGCCATCAGGAAGCAGCTGAACAGATCATTGACCAGCTCAAACAAAACAAATCTGTGGCTTTTCTTACGCTGGGGGATCCATCGATCTATTCCACATATATTTATCTGCATAACCGGGTTTTGGAAGCAGGCTATGATGCCCGGCTGATTCCGGGGGTCCCGTCCTTCTGTGCTGTAGCAGCAAGACTCAATGTGCCTCTCTGCGAGGGTGCCCAGCCGCTGCACATTATCCCCGCATCCTATGAAGGATCCTTTGATTACCTGGACTGGGGCGGAACCAAGGTGCTGATGAAATCAGGAAAGGAATTTGGCAAGGTTAAGGAAGAGCTTATCAGCAAAGATCTGGTTAAGCATACCCAGATGGTGGAATGCTGCGGGATGCCGTCAGAGAGAGTTATAAAAGATATCAGTGCAGCCGAGGGGAAAGCAAGCTATTTTTCCACGATCATTGTGAAAGAAAAGGAGATTGTCAGATGATTTATTTTATTGGGGCCGGTCCGGGCGCGGTAGATTTAATCACGGTTCGCGGAAAGACGCTTTTGGAACAGGCCGATGTTGTGATTTATGCAGGCTCGCTGGTCAACCCGGAGCTATTGAATGTTACGAAGAAGGAATGCACCGTTTACGACAGTGCCGGGATGACACTGGAAGAGGTGCTTGCTGTGATGGTTCCTGCCACCCGGGCAGGTAAACTGGTCGTGCGTCTGCATACCGGCGATCCAAGCATTTACGGGGCGATCCGTGAGCAGATGGATCTGCTTGATGCCGAGGGCCTGTATTACGAAGTCGTACCTGGAGTCAGCTCGTTTTTCGGAGCTGCTGCCTCCTTGAAGAAGGAGTATACATTGCCGGATATCAGCCAAACTGTAATTATTACCCGCATGGAAGGAAGAACCCCGGTACCGCCTAAGGAAGACATTGCTCTCCTGGCGTCGCATCAGGCGACCATGGCAATTTTCTTAAGTACAGGGATGCTGGAAAACTTAAGTACCAAGCTTATGGAAGGCGGTTACGCCGCTGACACTCCGGCAGCGATTGTTTATAAGGCAACCTGGCCGGATGAGAAGCAGTTCCGCTGTACGGTAGGGACATTGGCGAGAACAGCTAAAGAGAACCATATTACCAAAACGGCCTTGATTCTAGTGGGCAGATTTTTGGGAAACGACTTCGAAAGATCTAAACTTTACGATCCGGCATTTACGCATGAATTCCGGGAAGGAAACGATCCACTGCCTTCTTGGACCGAGGATTTGAAATGAAGATAAGCATCCTGGCTTTTACCGCCAATGGAGTCGCTCTCAGCCTGAAAATAAAAGAGCTGTTGGATGCTCAAGGTAATCATACCGCCTGCTATCAGCCGGAAAAACTTACCGGGGCCGTCAATACAGCCGGCATGGCAGAGCCCATTGCCCCGGATTTAAAGGTGTTCACAGGCAGACAGTTTGCAGAAAAAGATGCGCTAATTTTTGTTGGGGCCTGCGGGATTGCCGTCAGGGCAATCGCCTCCTTTGTTCAGGACAAGACGAAAGATCCGGCCGTTTTATGTATTGACGAAAAGGGACGGTTCGTTATACCGCTCCTCTCCGGCCACATCGGCGGCGCCAACATGCTGGCGGACAGGATATCCGAAGCGCTAAACGCAATCCCTGTGATAACGACTGCAACGGATATAAACAGGCTTTTTTCGGTCGATGAATGGGCAGCTTTCCATGACGCCTGGATTTCGGATCTGAAAGCAGCGAAAGAAATTTCGGCACGACTATTGGCAGAAAAGCCGGTCGGGTTTTATAGCGAGCTGGACATAGAAGGAGAGATGCCGCGTTTATTGGAGAAGAATGAAAACAACATGGATATTGGCATTTGTGTTTCTCTGAATGACAGATTAGAACCCTATCCCATAACGCTGAATATCGTTCCCCGGACGGTGTATCTCGGAATTGGCTGCCGAAGGGGTACGCCGCTGCAGCGTATTGAGGATCTTGTCCTTGAGCAGTTGAGCAGGAACAGCATCAGCTTTCAGGCCATTGCGGGTATTGCCAGTATTGACCTCAAAACAAAAGAACAGGGGCTGCTTGATTTTGCCGCAAAAAATAATCTGCCACTGCATTTTTTTAGTTCAGATGAACTTCTTTCCGTACCAGGCAAGTATACAGAATCGGAATTTGTAAGTAGTATTACCGGTGTCGGCAATGTCTGTGAGCGGGCTGCCTTAATGGTAAGCGCAGGCGGAGGGCTGATTAGCCGAAAAGTATCCGGGAATGGTGTAACAATAGCTCTTGCTCAGAAGGAATGGAGGGTTAGCTTTGAATATTAGAATGATCGGGATCGATCATGAAAAAGCATCATTAAAGGAACGCGAAATGTTTGCCTTTACACCGATTCAAAGCAGACAGGCCATGGAGGCTGCTGTAAATAATTATGGTGTGGAAGGCGCTGTAATTATATCCACCTGCAACCGTACGGAGCTATGGGTCAGCGAAAATGAAGGATCTCTAGTTAATTTGAAAGAAATTCTCTACGGTCTGAAGCGAATTGAGAAGGAAGACAGGGATAAATATGAGCGCTTATTTGTTATTCGGCAGTCCCGTGAGGCCTTTGTTCACCTCTTTCAAACTGCCTGCGGATTGAAGTCTCAGATTTGGGGAGAAAGCCAAATTTTGTCCCAAATTAAAAAAGCCATTGAAGAGGCCAGAGAGACAGGTACTGCTGACCTTTATCTGGAAAAACTTTTTCAGATGGCCATAACCTCAGCGAAGAAGGTAAAAACACAGATTCAGCTGACGACGACGGATGTATCGGTAGCAACGAAAGCTCTGGAGCGGATCCAGGAAGTCTTTCCTGACTTGGGGGAAAAGCGGTGTCTGGTCATTGGCAACGGCGAAATGGGAAAGATTGTCGCCGCGCAGCTTGCAGACTGCGGGGCGGAGGTTTTGATCACCTTGAGGCAGCGTAAACACGGGGCTTATTTATTGCCGAAACAATGTACGGGCGTGGATTACGAAAAACGCCACACGGTGATAGCCGACATGGATGTGGTGGTAAGCGTGACGTCCAGCCCACATTATACGATTAAAGCTGATGCCTTAATTCCAGCCCTGGCGCAGAATCACAGGCCAAGAATCTTTTGTGATCTGGCAGTACCGAGGGATATCGAACCGAAGGTCGGGGATATGGAAAATATTACGTTACTGGATATGGACAATCTGGGTCTCGGGAAGGCAGAGCTCAGAAACCAGAACGCTTTAGCAGCGGCTTATGAAATTATTGATGAACATATCGACAAATTTATAGAATCATTTGAAATCCGCAGTTATCTGCCGCTCCTGCAAAGCATATCCAATTCAACATCGGAAAGGATATGCCGGAATTTGCAAAAAGATCTTGCGTACCTGAATTTAAGCGACCAAGACAAAGCATCCTTTGAAAACAGGTTGGCGCAAGTGGCAGAAAAGGCAGTAAGTTCGGTGCTATTTGGGTTTAGGGACAGTATTGACCGGGATCTGTGGGATGAATGTTTTACAAATTTAGAGAAAGTAGTTAGGTAAGAAGGGCAATGAAAATATATGTCGTAGGATTAGGGCCAGGCGGACCGGAACAAATGACAAACCGTGCACAGGAAGCACTTAGAAAAAGTGATATTTTAGTCGGGTATACGCTTTATATCGATTTAATCAAGGATCAGTTCCCGGATAAAAAGTTTATTGCTACGCCGATGAAGAAAGAGGTAGATCGCTGCAGGACCGCGGTTGAAAAGGCGCTGGAAGGCGCAACGGTTGCTGTGGTCTCGAGCGGGGATGCCGGAGTTTATGGCATGGCGGGAATCGTACTGGAGCTTGCAGAGCCGTATCCTTTCCTTGAGGTCGAAGTGATACCAGGAATCACAGCGGCCTGCAGCGGTGCAGCTGTTCTCGGAGCGCCACTCATTCATGACTTTGCAGTCATCAGCCTCAGCGATCTATTAACGCCGTGGGAGAAGATCGAAGCCAGGCTTGCAGCGGCAGCCCAGGGAGACTTTGTCATTGTACTATACAACCCATCGAGTATCAAAAGGCACGATTATTTGAAAAAGGCTTGCGATATTGTGATGCGCCATCAGGATGCTGACCTGCCGGCGGGCATTGTCCGCAGCATTGGCAGAGAGGGCGAGAATTATGAAATTGTCTCCAGCCTGACTGAATTGAGAGAAAAGAAAGTTGATATGTTTACGACTGTCATCATCGGGAATTCACAGACAAGGGTAATCAACAACAAACTGGTGACACCGAGAGGATATAAGAAATGATGAAAATGCCGGTATTTTGGATCATTGCCGGGACAACTGAAGGCAGGGAGCTGATTGATGAGCTGCGGCGAAGTAATGCAAAAGTGTATGTTTCAGTGGCCACGGATTATGGCAGGGAGCTGATCGAACCGTATCAAAATCTTCACATCCAAGCGCGACGTTTGGACCGGGAAGAAATGATCGCCTTCATTCGGGAGGTTCAGCCGGACTGTGTCATTGATACAACACATCCTTACGCCCGAATTGTCACGGACAATATCTGCGAAGCTTGCCGCGAAACCGCAACGGACTATATCCGTCTGCAAAGGGAACCGGGCAGATTGGTCTCGAATAATCCGTCATTTAACGCAAATATATTGGAAAACATGATTTATGCGGACAACAGCGAGGATGCGGTACGGGTATTAAATGATAAGACCGGGAACATCTTTCTGAGCTGCGGAAGCAAGGAGATTGAAACGTTTACCGGAATCAAGGACTATCAGGAGCGGGTATTTGCCAGGGTCCTTCCGATGCAGGATGTAATGGAGAAGTGTGAAAAGCTGGGCTTTAAGAAGTCTAATATAAGCTATATGCAGGGCCCATTTTCCAAAGAGCTGAACATTGCCATGCTGAAAGCATCCCAAGCAAGATTTCTGGTGACAAAAGACTCCGGAGAGACCGGAGGATTCCAGGAAAAAATTGAAGCAGCGCGCGAGCTGGGAATTACAGTGATTCTAATCAGGCGGCCGGAACAACTGGAGATATTGAAACGTTCGGGTAAAATAGATGAGAAAGAAGATGCGCAACAGCATACGTTTTACAACAAGGAACAGATTTTGCAGAAGCTTGCCAGGGACTATTCTCTGGAACAGCGTCCGAATCAGCCTTGGTTTCCGCTTTTTGTTTCTCTTCAGAATAAAAAGATTGTTGTCTTCGGGGGCGGAAAGATTGCGGCAAGAAGAATCAGAACATTACTGCCGTTTGATGCCAACATTACCGTGATTACGCCTGAACTTGTCCCGGAGCTTAAACAAGAATTGGCAGGTAATGAAAAAGTCACTTTGCTCTGTCGCAAGTATCAGGAAGGGGACTGTAATGGGGCTGACCTGGTTCTGGCAGTAACCAATGAAACACAAGTAAACCGTCAAATTGCCGAAGAATGCACCCGGTATGGAATCCCTGTCAGTGTCGCAGATCGTAAGGAGCTATGTACGTTCTATTTCCCGGCAGTGGTCAGGAAGGGAAATATGGTGATTGGACTCACGGCCAGCGGGGAAGACCATGCGAAGGTCAAGAAGACGGCAGAAAAGCTGAGGCTATACATGAATGAACGCATGGAATTGTAATCACAAAAGGAAACAAAAAACAGTTATTAACTTTTGACTAAAACGGAAATAGAGGTAGCCGAATGGGAAAAAGAAAAATAATCATCGGTAGCCGGGAAAGCAGGCTGGCGGTGATCCAGTCGCAAATTGTTATGGAACAAATCAGGAAAAATCATCCGGAACTGGAACTGGAACTTATTACTATGAAGACCACAGGGGACATAATCTTGGAACAGACGCTGGACAAAATTGGCGGAAAAGGTCTTTTTGTGAAAGAACTGGACAGGGCGCTCTGTCAAGGTGTAATTGATATCGCTGTTCACAGTTTAAAGGATATGCCGGCAGAAATACCGGAGGACCTGCCGATTACGGCATTTTCTAAAAGAGAAGATCCTCGGGACGTACTGGTTCTGCCGCAGGGGACAGGATCTATAGAAAATCTAGACAAAGAAAAGGCTGTTGGCTGTTCCAGCGCACGCCGAACAATCCAGTTTTTAGATCTGTATCCCGGTTTAGATGTCAAGCCTGTGCGGGGCAACGTACTTACCCGGCTCAAAAAGCTGGACGAGGGTGAATTCAGTTCTCTGCTGCTGGCTTTCGCAGGACTTAAGCGGCTGTCACTGGAAAACCGTATCAGTAGGGTGTTTTCCACTGAGGAAATGATCCCCTCTGCCGGACAGGGAATCCTGGCGATTCAGGGCAGAAAAGGCGAGGATCTCAACTTTTTGGCGTGTATCAACGACAAAGATGCTCAGACGGCAGCCCTGGCTGAAAGAGCCTTTATTCAAAAACTTGACGGCGGGTGCAGTTCACCTGCTGCGGCATTTGCCGAAGTGCATGGTACAGAAGTCAGGATCACCGGCCTCTATGTCGATGTTGAAACCGGTGAAAAGGCCAAAGGCAGCATGACCGGCGACCGCAGGGATGCGGCGGGAATAGGATACAGGTTGGCAACGAGACTATTTGCGGAGGTAAGATAAATGGAGCAAAAGAGAACAGGGAAAGTTTGGCTGGTTGGGGCAGGCCCGTCTGATGCAGGACTGCTCACCGTAAAAGGGCTGCGTGTTCTTCAGAATGCAGAGGTTGTCATCTACGACAAGCTCGTAGGTATTGAAATCCTTAATTTAATCCCTAAAGACGCAAAAAAAATAGATGTCGGCAAGCTGCCGACCTATCATCGTATTCCGCAGGACGAGATCAACCGGATTCTGTTGGAAGAAGCCCTGGAAGGCAGGACAGTCGTTCGTCTGAAGGGCGGAGATCCGTTTATGTTCGGACGTGGCGGAGAGGAATTGGAACTGCTTCATGAACATCAGGTTCCGTTCGAGGTAGTACCGGGGGTAACATCGGCCATCGCGGTTCCTGCTTATGCAGGAATTCCGGTAACCCACAGGGACTTTTGTTCTTCCCTGCATATCATTACAGGACATACAAAAGAGGGCGAGACTCCGAATATTGATTTTCAGGCTGCTGTAAACATGAAAGGAACATTGGTATTCCTGATGGGAGTATCGGCGATCGAAAGTATTTCCGAAGGGCTGCTGGATGCTGGAATGGCTTCGGATATGCCGGCGGCGGTTATCGAAAGAGGGACGACAGCAAGACAGCGCAAGCTTCTGACAACAGTCGGCAACCTGCCAGGTGACGCTGCAAAGGCGGAAATCCGCAACCCATCTGTTATCGTAATCGGCCAGGTCTGTTCCTTGTCCGAGAACTTCGAATGGGCAGGGGAGCGTCCGCTTGCAGGTAAACGTGTCGTGGTAACACGTCCGGAAAAGCTTAATTCCGTCCTTAGTCAGAAGGTGCGAGATCTTGGCGGGGAAGCTTTGGAATTCCCATGTATCCAAACCAGACCAATAAGCGACAATAAAGCATTTAATGCTGCACTGGAGCGGATCAAAGAATATAACTGGCTTGTTTTTTCCAGCGCGGCCGGCGTAGAGGTTCTCTTTGACAGAATGCTCGAAACGGGGAGAGACATCCGCGACCTGTACGGGATTAAGATCGCGGTTATCGGAGCCGGAACGGCCAAGGTGTTTACCCAGCGCGGCATTCGCATTGAGTATATGCCAGAAAGCTATAACGTCGCCAGCCTTGCCAGCGGCCTCGTCAACGTTCTGGCACCTGGAGAAAAAGTGTTGGTCTTACGGGACAGGGAAGGATCGGAAGATCTAAACCGCATTTTTGATCAAGCTGCAATCTGCTATGAAGATATTCCGGTTTATGACACGTTCTATGAATCAGATAGCAACATTTTTGCGAAAGAAGCGATCTTATCTTATGATTTTGATTATGCTGCATTTACAAGTGCTTCGACAGTAGGCGGATTTGTCAATGCCCTGCCGCAGCTTAATTTTGAAAAAGTAACGGCAGTTTGTATCGGTGAAGAAACAGCCAAAGCCGCCCGAAGCCATGGGATGAAGTGTGTTGTTGCCGAAAAGGCAACATTGGATAGTATGATCGAGGCGATTGCTCAGGAATAAGGAGGAATCTATAGAAGTGATCAGACCTAGAAGACTTAGAAAAGACAACGTTACCCGGGAGTTGGTACGTGAAACTCGTCTTTCTAAAAGTGCCCTGATCTACCCGATATTTATCAAGGAAGGCAGTGGAATTGAAGAAAATATCGCAGTGATGGACGGCCAGAAGCGCTACAGCCCGGACCGGGTTGAACATGCGGTGGAAACCGTCATCAAGGCTGGTATCGGCAGTGTTCTGCTTTTCGGGGTACCGGAGCACAGTCGCAAGGATGAGACCGGAAGTGAGGCCTATAACGAAAACGGTGCCCTGCAGCAGGCTGTTCGGAAAATCAAGTCGAGCTTTCCACAGATTAATGTCATTACAGATGTATGCCTTTGCGAATATACCAGTCACGGACATTGCGGCCTATTAAAAGGCAAGGAAGTGGATAATGACGGTACTCTGTCAATACTGGCCAAAGTGGCAGTATCCCATGCCCAGGCCGGTGCAGATATGGTAGCGCCATCCGATATGATGGATGGACGGGTACAAGCCATCCGCGAAGCGTTGGACCAACACCATTTTACGACCCTACCGATTATGTCCTATTCGGCCAAGTATGCATCCTCCTTCTATGGACCTTTTCGGGAGGCAGCCGGATGTGCACCGTCTTTCGGAGACCGGAAAACTTATCAAATGGATTATCATAATCTGCGGGAAGCCGTCCGGGAATCAGAACTTGATGTGCTGGAAGGGGCGGACATTTTGATGGTCAAACCGGCTCTGGCTTACCTGGATGTGATTGCCAAGCTCAAAGAGACGTTTGACCTTCCCCTGGCTGCTTACAGTGTCAGCGGAGAGTACAGCATGATCAAGACTGCAGCGAAGGCCGGAATGATTGATGAAGCCGCGATGATCTGCGAAACAACCGTGAGTTTTTTCCGGGCAGGAACCGATATGCTGATCACATATTTTGCACCGGAGATTGCGGCGTATATCAGTGAAGGAAGAATCGGTTAAGATTTTACAGTTAAAAGGCAGGTACAAGCTATGAAATCGGAAATATTATATGAAAAGGCTAAACAGCTGATGCCCGGCGGAGTCAACAGCCCTGTGCGTAATTTTCAGTCTGTCGGCGATACGCCGCGCTTTATCAGCCACGCCAAAGAGGCAAGACTCTATGATGTAGACGGTAACGAGTATATCGACTATATCGGCTCTTGGGGGCCGATGATCCTCGGACATGCCAACCCGGAAGTGCTCAAAGCAGTGACGGCAGCGGCTGAAAATGGCTTGAGTTTTGGGGCTGCTACAGAAGCAGAGGTCATGATGGCCCAATTGATCTTTGACCTAGTTCCGTCGATTGAAATGATTCGGATGGTCAATTCCGGAACAGAAGCAACGATGAGCGCAGTGCGTGCAGCCCGTGGCTTTACCGGTAGAAATAAAATCATAAAATTTGAAGGTTGTTACCATGGGCATAGCGATGCAATGCTGGTCAAGGCAGGATCAGGGGTTATGTCCTCCGGCGTACCGAGCAGCCTCGGTGTTCCTCCGGGATGCGCCGTTGATACCCTGACGGCGGTATTTAATGATATTGACAGTGTGCAGGCCTTATTTGAAAACAATAAAGACCAGGTTGCAGCAGTGATCGTTGAGCTTGTACCTGCCAATATGGGTGTTGTCCTGCCGAAGCCGGGTTTCCTGCAGGAACTGCAAAAGCTTTGTACTGAAAACAGCACATTGCTCATTGCCGATGAGGTTATTACCGGATTCAGGCTTGGTCTTGGCGGAGCCCAGGAACTGTTTGGAATCAAGCCGGATTTAACGGCTTTTGGAAAAATTATTGGCGGCGGCATGCCGGTCGGGGCATATGGCGGAAGAAAAGAAATTATGCAGCAGGTCGCACCCTGCGGAGGAGTCTATCAGGCAGGAACCTTAAGCGGAAACCCTGTGGCCATGGCTGCAGGCATTGCTCAACTGTCTATTCTTAAAAACAACCCGCAGATCTATACGCATATTGATAGTCTCTCAGCAAGACTAAGCAACGGATTACGGGAACTGATCAAAGCTAGAGGCCTAAAGGCGACGGTAAACAGTATCGGCTCGCTTTCAACGCTGTTGTTTACCGAACGGGAAGTCTATAATTATACCGATGCCTTGACCAGTGATACGAAGATGTATGGACGATTCTTCAGTGCCATGCTGGATCAGGGAATTTATCTTGCCCCTGCGCAATTTGAAGCGGTATTTATCTCTAATTCCCATACGGGAGTGGATATTGACCGGACGCTGGAGTGTGCAGAGAAGGCCTTAAGATCTCTCTAAATTTGAATAACCGATTTCATTAGAATACCAGGTAATGGAGTTAGAATTTTTAATTAAGGAATTTTTTTGGAAAGGGAAGAGTGCGATGACGGGAATTTTAATCTTAGCTCACGGTAGCAGACAAAGTGAAACGGAAAATACGCTGCAGAAAATCATTGAGATGGTTAAGGAAGAACTGAAGTCTGGACTCAATACTAATTTAATTGAATATGCGTTCTTACAATTCTCCGCTAACAATCTGGAAACTGGCCTGAAAAAACTTGTTGACCGGGGAGTTACAGAGATCAAGGTCATTCCGTATTTCCTGTTTGCTGGTATTCATATCCTGGAGGATATTCCGGCTGAAATTGATGAATTCTTGAAAGAATACCCCAATGTAAAAATCAGCTTTGGACAAACTTTGGGGGCAGATAAGAGACTTGCACAAATTGTTGTCGATCGGATAAAGGAAATGAGCGGTGACGCAAAATGCTGCAGCTGAACATCATTGGCATGGGCCCAGGCAATCTCCTGCAGCTGACTCGTGAGGCAGCGGAGGCAATAGAACGAAGCCAATGTCTGATTGGTGATAAGCGTATCCTGGCAGGATTGATGAACTTAGCAGATGGAAAAGACTTATATTATGCGACCCAGGATCGGCAGATCAGGGAACTTCTGCATACGCTGCAATCGGTCGGCACATGCTCCTATGAAGTTTCTGTTCTGGTATCTGGGGATGTTGGCTTCTACAGCCTGGCAAAGTCGCTCCTCGGTACTCTGGAATCCGAAAACCTCGTGGCTTCACCAAACATCCGCTTGATTTGCGGAATTGGATCACTTCAGTATTTTGCCTCGAAGCTCAGAACTGCCTGGGATGATGCCGTGATCTGCAGCCTGCATGGCAGAGCCAATAATATCGTTGGAAAAGTGACAAATAACAAGAAGGTATTCGTTCTGACAGGTGGAGACCAGAATCCGGAATCCATCTGCAGGAGACTGTGTGATTTCGGCTTAGCTCATGTCAAAGTAAGTATTGGTGAAAACCTATCTTATCCGGATGAGAGGATTTGCATCGGAAAGGCCCAAGAATTTATTGAACAGCCTTTCGCCTCACTGAGCGTCATGATAATCGAAAATGTTACGCCGCTGGACCGGGCCTGCATCACGCACGGGCTTCCAGATGAATGGTTTGTGCGTGGTGATGTGCCGATGACCAAACAGGAGGTCCGGGCGGTTTCTCTCTCTAAGCTACGTCTCCGCCAGGGTGATACCACCTACGACATTGGCGCCGGGACCGGTTCTGTTGCACTTGAAATGGCACTGCAGCAGTCGGATGGATTTGTCTATGCGATCGAAAAAAAAGATCAGGCGGTAGAGCTCATCCAAAGGAATAAAGAGAAATTCGGTGTAAAAAATCTTGTTGTTATCAAAAATACGGCACCGGACGGTATTGCAGAGCTTCCGCCCCCGGATAGGGTTTTTATCGGCGGCAGCAGCGGTAATTTGAAGGAAATACTCGATATGGTTTATGCCAAAAACCCGGTTGCGGGAATTGTTATCAATGCAATTACGCTGGAAACCCTGAATGAAGCCATGGATTACTATAACGATCAGACTGTTTATGACGTAGAGATTGTTCAAGTAATGGTCTCCAAAGCCAGAAAACTGGCGAATTATCATCTCTTTACGGGACAGAACCCAGTGTTTGTGTTATCGGTCTGGCCTGTTGGAGTAAGCATAGCGCATAAAGAAAGCTAAAATAAGCCATGGATCAAAATGCGCCCCCAAATATTAACCCAGAAAAAGTAGGAAGGTAAATAATCATGGAGCATCGATTTGAAAATGTACTGCCAGAGGAGATTGAAAAAAGAAGCTTTGAGATCATCACGGAAGAGCTTGGGGATATTCAACTGGATATGGAGAAAGCCCCAATCATCAAGCGGGTGATCCATACTTCGGCGGATTTTGATTATGTCCATAACTTGTGTTTTTCCGACAATGTCGTGCAGATTGCGCTTAGTGCCATTAAAAATGGGGCATCGATATTAACAGATACAAAAATGGCCAGCGTTGGAATTAATGCCGGCAAACTAGGCGCATATGGCGGAAAGGTTTACTGCTTTATATCCGATCAGGATGTAGCACAGGAAGCAAAGGAAAAGGGCAGCACACGCGCGGCTGTTTGCATGGAGAAGGCCAGTACCATTCCGGAACCGTTGATCATCGCCGTCGGAAATGCACCGACAGCACTGATCAGACTGGACCAGCTTATTCGCTCAGGACAGATTAAGCCGGTGCTGGTGATTGGAGTTCCCGTCGGCTTTGTCAACGTTGTGCAGTCTAAAGAGCTGATCATGCTTTCCGGCGTTCCCTATATCGTAGCCAGAGGCCGAAAAGGCGGAAGCAATGTTGCTGCAGCCATTTGCAATGCACTTCTTTATTCGCTCTAAATTTTGACCTATGGTCAAACGACACCTACACCTTGACAATTTGACATTGTAAGCCGTTAGGTGTGCCCGCGTATACGCCACGAAGCAAGAAACTTAAAGAAATCTCCGATATTGGAGATTAGATGACATCCGAATAAATAAAAGACTTGTTCCCAGAAATTTAATAATAGAGACTAAAAAACGTTCGGGCATTTAAGCAATGTGCCGGATGTTTTAATTTATCTTAAGAATCCTTTTTTTCGAAATTCTAGTGGGGTCATCCCAACTATGCCTTTAAAAATAGAATTAAAATGGTTTTGATAGTTATACCCCACCGCATCAGCAATCTCCTTAATGGGCTTATTGGAATTCAGCAAAAGATCCTTGCTTTGCTCAATCCGGATTTTATTAATATTGCCTGCAAGTGTTAAGTGTGTTTCTTTGTTTATTTGACTGGAAAGATATGAAGGGCTTAAGCTAAGATACCTGGCCAGCTGATTTAAAGTGATCTTTTCAGCATAATAACGTTTGATATACTGTAAAGCCCGGTTTATATGGATCGAATATTCCTTACAGGTTAAGACAGAAACGGCGTGTGTAAACACTTTAGAGATTTCTACCATTTGAATAATAATCTCTTCAGGTGAACTCTGTTTATTTATCTTGACAATAAAACGCTCCAGCAGAGACATCATCCGTTCATAGGGAGCATTTCCCTGAATGGCGTAAAGACAGCAGATGCTGCCTGTAATGATGCAATTTAATTTTAGGGAAGAAATATATTGCTCATCGTAGGCCCGTGTTTGCCATAGCAAGTCCCCGGATTTTCTGAGAAGCAGTTGTATTCCTTTTTCATCTCCGCGGATGATGTTATCTCTAGCACTCTTAAGAAAAAAATAAATCATGTCATAATGGCTTTTTCTATCCTCCTCCAGACAGGGATTAAGCAAATTCTTATATCCTGCCTTGGGATCTCTTTCTTCCCAGCAGTGAAAATTTTGCTTCGAGCCGACTAATGTCTTGATATTGGGTTTACATAACACAAGGAGAAATCTTCCTAGGTAATCAATACGTTTTAAAGTGGTCAAAGGCACTGTTTTCAATGCGGTCTTGAACTCCTGCTTTTTCTGAAAGGATAATAATTGAGACCTGAGAATATTATCCAGAACTATTTCTGGAGGATCATGAACGATGAGCGGCCCAGAAACCACCGCTCCTATTTTTTTTGTTTTGTACCCGATCATCACAATGTTATAGACAAAGAAGTTCTTGGTAATAACAGTATGATAAGTATTCAAGTCAAAAGAGTCTTGTTCAAACAAAGCTGTAAGAAAATTGATGATTTCACCAAACTCAAAATAGTCCATCAAGAATGTATAGTTGGATCCTCTTAGAATTGAAGGGCGATTAACCAGTGTTAACGGGATGTACAAGGTTGTAATTTCTGTAGCACCATAAAATGTTTCGACAATTTTTCTGACTATTTCTTTCTGCTGCATCACATTTTTCTCCTTTCCTCTTTTATCTAGTACGTTTAGCCAAATATTGTTTCAATTATCTAAATATTTTATCAATATTAATTATTTATAAAGCTATAATAATGTTTGTTGCTTTTTTCTTATTTTGGAAAAATATTTTAAATTTATTAAAAAAGTTTCTGTTTGGGATTATTAGCTTTAGTCTATCATTTTGATATAACCCATTTAAACGATAGCATAAAAAATACGATATAAATAACTATAAAAAAGGAGGTGATATGTTGAAAAATATTCAAATGGTGGTGTTTGCTGTGGGCAAAGAATATTACGGCATTGACATTTTTTGTGCCCAGGAAATAATACGAATTCCCAAAAACATTACCAAAGTGCCGAACATGCCTTCTTTCATAGAAGGTATGTTAAACCTCAGAGATCAGGTTATTCCCGTGGTAGACCTTAGAAAAAGATTTGGTGTTGAAAACACGGAAACAGAAAATGACAGCCGGTTGCTGGTACTTAACCTGGAAGGAATGCTTTTAGGCAATATTGTGGATGACGTTTCCGAGGTTCTGAGTGTAGGTGAAGAGTCCATCGAAAGCTTATATGTCGAAATTGCTCATTTAGGCAATAATTGCATCAAAGGGATCTGTAAAGTTGAGGATCGCTTGATTATGCTTCTGGATGTCACGAAATTAAAAAACGAAATATTTGCATCTGTTAGTTAAAAATGGAGGAACAAATATGATTAAGTTTTCGGCTTTAGATTCATGCAAATTCTTGGCAGAAACCCTAGGCCATTTGGTTCCGGGCGGAATTATGTTTTGCGTAACGGAAGGAGATACGGTTGTTTGGAGATTCTCTTCAGATTCTTTCCACTTAGATTCGTTTGAGGTCGGGAATCATGTTGAGAGCAACGGCGTGATGATGAATGCAGTGCGTAATAAAAAAACAGTCTCACAGAATGTTCCCCGGACCGTCTATGGTCAACGGCTCATCATTGTCGCTATGCCAATTATTGATGATACTGACAATGTTTTCGGTGCATTTTCTGTTTTTCTACCGAAATTACACCCTGTGGCTGCTGCCTTTAAGGATTTTGCTCCTGTTTTGGCTGAGATGTTCGATGAAGGTTCGGTTATTTACATGACGGATTTAACTCAAGTTGTTTACCGGCAGGCTTCTCAAAAATTTGATATATCATCTCTTCCTGTTGGTCATGCTATTCTGGAAGAAGATGTTGCTGCCCGGACCATCAAAACGAAAAAGCCTATTTCAAAAGAAGGTGGAGCAGAGATATATGGTTTCCCTGTTTTAGAAACAAATTACCCGCTCTTTGACGAAGACAATCCTGACGAAATAGTCGCTTCTCTGGGAGTCATTATCCCCAAAAAAACAGCAGCACACCTGCGCATTATTTCAGGAAATCTTGAAGACGGCTTGTCTGCAATTTCTGCAGCGATTGAAGAGCTCGCAGCGGAGGCTACGAGTATTCACTCCAACGAACAAAATCTGAACAACAATATTAAGGAAATTATCGGCCTTTCTGAAGAAATTAATAAGGTTTCTGTCTTCATAAAAGAAATAGCGGACGAGACAAAAATGCTTGGTCTGAACGCAGCAATTGAGGCCGCCCGAGCCGGGGAATCAGGCAGAGGATTTGGTGTTGTGGCGGAAGAAATAAGAAAGCTTTCAGAACAATCTAAGAGCACTGTTCCCCGGATCCAGGAATTAACGGATACCATCAAAGCTAAAGTGAATGATGCTGGAGATATGAGTAAAAGTTCATTGCATGCCAGCCAGGAACAGGCCGCAGCAACAGAACAAGTCACAGCAAGCATTGAGGAAATTACCGCAATGTGTGGAGAATTAAATGAGATGGCAAAGACTTTATAAGCTCAATTTATGGATGTTCCACATAGAACAAACCCTAAGCAAGAAGATGCTTAGGGTTTGTTGATATTATTGTTCATTTTTCTCCGGTTCTTTCTTTTGGGGGCATATTTGTCGTGCAGGGTATATGGTTGCCGTCTGACAAGGGCTTTCTTATGTTATACATGGATTGGCGCAGATCAGGCCGCTGTAGGGGCCTATGATTACCGGTTACGGGATTATTTTTTTCTAATGGGATATTTTTAAGCGAAGATATTTTGTATAATAAGATTCAAAGAGGGTATCAGAATGTTGGATATGTTCATCCTGGGACTGATTATTTCAGTACTCATTCCGGCGGTGGATTTTTTGGGAATGAATGTAGTGGCAACTGTAAAAAGAGGTGGCTGATGAAAGTTATCTATTATGACTGTTTCAGCGGCATAAGTGGAGATATGAATCTCGGAGCGATGCTCGATCTTGGCGTCCCAGAGGATCATCTGCTCGCTGAGCTGGCTAAACTTCAAATCAATGAGCAATATACAATGAACATCTGTTCTGAAAGCAAACATGGAATTGAAGGCACACGCGTAGAGATAACGGTTGGAGACCCCGTGAGCCACCATTCCGGCCAGCAGGCGAGAACGTTGGCTGATATCACTAAAATGATCAGGGAAAGTGATTTATCAGCAGCTGTGAAAGACAGAAGCATCCGGACATTTGCCATTCTGGCGGATGCGGAAGCAAGGGTCCATGGAATAAAGGCCGATCAAGTCCATTTTCATGAGGTCGGGGCCGTGGATGCGATTCTGGATATTGTCGGGTCGGCTGTTTGCCTGGAATACTTGCAAGCTGACAGGATCATCGCTTCCAAAGTGGAACTTGGTGGTGGATTTGTGCGCTGTAAGCATGGCCTGCTTCCGGTTCCTGCACCGGCCGTAACAGAGCTGCTCCAGGGCGTCCCGGTAAAGACCGGAATCGTGCCTTTTGAGACGACGACGCCTACAGGAGCGGCTATTCTGGCTGCGAATGTTCAAGAATATACGGACAATGCGGATCTGATCATTCACCGGACCGGTTATGGGATTGGCCGGCGGGATTTGGAAATACCCAATATTCTACGGGTATATCTTGGGGAGAGAGCGGAAAAGACTGCTCCCGGATTCAGACAGCAGGAAAGACAGTGGATGCTGGAAACGAATATTGATGATATGAATCCGGAATTCTATGAATATATTGAAGAAAAGATGGTTGCTGTTGGAGCCCTGGACGTCTTTAAAACCCCGGTGATCATGAAGAAGGGGCGGCCGGGGTCAAAATTAAGCGCCTTAGTCAATAAGGAAGGGATTTCAGCTGTCGGGGAAGTTATTTTGCGGGAAACATCGGCGATTGGCTTGCGCAGTTATCCGGTTGAAAAAACGATGCTCTGCCGGGAGAATATGCTGGTGCAGACCCGGTACGGTCCGGTCAATGTAAAATGTTCTTATTTGGATGCGGAAAGAATCAAATCGAAACCTGAATATGAAGACTGTAAAAGACTTGCCAGGGAGCATAACCTTCCCTTAAGCGAAATCTATGCCGAAGTTTACAGGCTGCTGCCCAAAGGCAATCGATCCGGAACTTTAGATCAAGAGAGGAAGAACTGAACGTGTTTTCATTATCTGCGGTCCTGCTGTTTATTACCTCGTCCATTGTACTGATCCTGGCACCCGGTCCGGACATTGTATTTTTGATAACCCAGGGTATAGCCAAGGGAAAGAAGGCAGGTATTTTTACTTCAATCGGGCTGACGTTGGGCAATTCGGTTCATACGTTGGCCGCGGCGCTGGGGCTATCTGTCATATTCAAGACGTCAGAAGTCGCCTTTGTTCTGTTTAAAACCTGCGGGGTACTTTATCTTTTTTATTTGGCATATAAAGCGATCAAACATCGGAATGACCCACTGACTGCCGGTGTTGACAAACAAGGGCCCCATCACCGCGGCCTGCTGCTGCGAGGTTTCTATATGAATGTTTTCAATCCGAAAGTTGCCTTTTTTTTCCTGGCATTCCTGCCGCAGTTTGTCAATTCTGAATTTGGCAGCGTTCCTTTGCAGATGATATTCTTAGGGCTTATCTTTATGGGGCTTGTTGCGCTGATTTTTGGATTTATCGGTTACTCGGCCGGCTCTCTAGGAAATTGGATTTTAAAGAAGCCCGGGTTTTCCAAGGTTATGAATATTGTCTCGGCAACCATCTTCGGAGCACTCGGCTTTAAGCTTCTGACCAGCACAAGATAAAACACGAACTTCGAATGAATGATGAGGAACTGAATAATCATAGACTAAATCAAAGGAGCAATCATAATGGAAACGAAATCATCCTCTTCGGGGGCCAAGATGCAATCAAACCGCAGGGAGGTTTTATGGCGGCTGTTTCGTCCGCACACCCTTACGGCCTCATTCATACCGGTTCTGATTGGTTCGGTACTGGCTTGGCAGATTAGAAACGGCTTAAACTGGGGACTGGTAGCGGCAATGCTGATTGCTTCAATCTTAATCCAGGCAGCCACGAATATGTTTAATGAGTATTACGATTTTATCCGGGGACTGGATACAGCGGAATCCGTTGGCATCGCCGGTGCGATAACCAGGGACGGAATAAAAGCAGGGACAGTTCTGAGTCTGGCTTTGGTTTGTTTGCTAATTGCATCACTGCTGGGTATTTACATCTGCAGTAGCAGCAGTTGGTGGCTGGCCCTGATTGGCTTGGGCTGTATGGCTGTCGGTTATTTGTACACAGGTGGGCCTTACCCGATTGCCTATACTCCTTTTGGAGAATTGCTGGCCGGGCTCTTTATGGGATCAGGAATTATTTTGATTGCCTATTTTGTTCAGACCGGCAGCATTAACTGGGACGTCTTTTTAATTTCTGTTCCGAATCTGATTCTAATCGGAGCAATCATGATGTCCAACAACATACGAGACCGGGAAGGGGATCAGCTGAACGGGCGTCATACACTCGCCATTCTGTTGGGACACCGCAGAGCTGTACAATTCATGGCGGGAATGTTCCTGGTGGCCAATCTTTGGGTAGTGGTACTTACCCTGGCAGGTGTTCTGCCTGTCTGGGCACTATTGGTCCTGCTGAGTATTCCGAATGCTCTTCAGGCCTTGAACGGATTCCGCAATAAAAAATTCCCGGCTGAAATGATGCCGGGAATGAAAAGTGTGGCTCAGACCAATACACTTTTTGGGATTTTGCTTACCATTGGTTTGTTAATTGAAGTAGGCGTAAGTCAACTGTAATAGAACGAAAAGCGAAAGGCAGTGGTACTGGTTCAGAGGCATAACAGTGCTATCATGGAGCAGAGACTCTATACCTCTCCACAGTGCTCAGTAAGGAAGCGGCGAGTTCCGCTTCGACGTGGGTAACTTGTTCGTCATAGACGACTTCAAGAACTTTCGTATTCGCATATAGCCAGGCCAATGCGGCTCCATCGGAAACAGAAATTTCCAGACTAACCCGAATGAGGTCACTGAACAGTTCTTTCTCGATGGCCTGCTTCAGTTCTTCCAACCCGCTCCTCTGCAAAGCAGAAATTTCTACAACAGGCCGAGTTTCGCGCCACAAGCTGATCCGGTTGTCCGGATGCAAACGGTCAACTTTGTTGAGGACAATCAGGGTCGGTTTACTGCCTGCACCAAGTTCTGCCAGGATTTCATCGACAATCCGGATGTGGTCTTCGACCTGAGGATCAGCAGCATCAGCCACAATCAAAATCTGGTCGGATAATACGACTTCCTCCAGGGTTGATTTAAAGGCATCGAGCAAATTAGGCGGAAGTCTTCGAATAAAGCCTACCGTATCGGAAAGCAGGACCGTACTGCCGTTATTTAAGGGAAGCTTGCGGGTTGTCGGATCAAGCGTAGCAAACAGTTTGTCCTCGGCCAAGACATCCGAGCCGCACAACGCATTTAAAAGGGTAGATTTCCCGGCATTGGTATAACCGACAATGGACAGAACCGGGATATTGTTTTTTTGGCGGTTTCCGCGGAGAATGCCGCGTTGTCTACGGATGTCGTCAAGGCGTTCTCTCAGATGAGCGATCCGGGAGCGAATATGACGACGGTCGGTTTCCAGTTTTGTTTCACCCGGTCCCCTTGTTCCGATGCCGCCTCCCAGACGGGAAAGCGCCACCCCGGTTCCTGTCAGGCGGGGAAGTCTATATTCGAGCTGGGCTAGCTCTACTTGCAGGATTCCTTCCCTGGAACGGGCATGCTGGGCGAATATATCCAGAATCAGGCCTGTACGGGACAGAACTTTCAACCCCAGCTTTTCTTCCAGGATGCGCTGCTGGGTGCCGGTTAATTCTTCGTCGAAGATAACCAGATCAGCCTGGCGTGTCTGAATCATTTGCTGAAGTTCCTCGAGCTTGCCCGGGCCGATGATCGTTGAGGAATCGCGGGTTTCTTTTTTTTGCATTAAATGGCCAACAATCAAGGCGTCGGCTGTTTTGGCCAGTTCTTCGAGTTCAGCAAACGAGACTTCCGCTTCACTGATTCCGTATAGGTCTCTGCTGTACCGTGTCTGCAGTCCAACCAGTATGGTACGTTCACTTGTTTTGGCTTTTTCTGCAGGCAATTTCCTGAGTACATTGTCGGCATCTTCGATATTTTGAAAGAGCAACGCAAAGTCATCTATATCAGCCGCAAGGGGTCCGAAAATATTGACCTCCTCAATGTTCGTGGGTGACAGAATGCCAACATAAAGATCTTCAGCCCGGTTATTCCGGATCCCGATGGCGATCATTGCATCGAGATTCAACTGCTTTAGAGAACTGATGTCCATGGAAGATAATAAACCGCTGCTCTTCGGATGGGTGTGAATACAACGGGTGCCTGAAAGGCGCTGCAGGCTGCGTTTCTGCTCCACTTCAGCCAGCTTCACGGTACTGTGATTTCCTATGCTGACATCGGTGATCCGGCCTTTGCGGTCGGCATACACGGCAATTTCCTTGTTCACCTGCGAAGAGATTTCGGCAAGTTGTTCAATGAGTTCCTGTGTCCACAAATGGTCTCTAGGGATTTGGTAAGTATAGAAACTGTTTAATTTTTCAAGAATACTGTTTTTTATACCTTCTATTTCACCGTTAACCTGTAGCAAAGGCAATTCCTCCCTGTGGTAAGATTAGGAAAGAAGACATTGATCATGTATAATAACAGTATTATATCACTGAATCCAGTCATTCCCTAAAAGATCAGAGAAACGGCCGGGGTGGAGGGAGGTCATCTTCTGTGTAAATATCATTTGACTCGCCGTCAGTTCATTGCAGGTGGAATCGGGATAATCGGAACCACCTTTTTTCTATATTATGAGCGGCATTCAGTTGCTGTAACCAAGTACCGCGTTTCGATTGCCAACTTACCCAAAGAATTTGAGGGATTCACAATTCTGCATCTGACGGATTTGCATAGCAAAAGATATGGCCGGGAATTGATTCAAGGGCTTCGTCCCAAACCGATTTTCTTTGTGTCGGGCAATCACGAATGGCGGTATCATTTTCATATCCAGGAGCCTCTGATTAATGAGGGAGTGCATGTTCTTCAAAACGAGGCGTATACGTACAGCATCGGAAATTCCCATATCTGGATCGTCGGGGTCAATGATCCGTATACGCACAGGGATGACTTAAGTAAGGCCACAGGCCGGATATCCGATCAGGCCCCGAAAATACTGCTGGCTCATGCTCCTGATATTTTAACGAAAGCAGCCGGGGATGACATAGAATTGGTGCTTGTCGGGCATACGCACGGTGGAGAAATTAGGCTGCCGCTGCTCGGGGCTATTTATGTTCCGGGACAAGCGTTGTTTCCAAAGTATGATTATGGAGAGTTTCGGTATAAAAACACAAGTATGATCATCAATTGCGGCTTAGGGGAAAGTACCCATTTCCCATTCAGGTTCTGCAGCAGACCAGAAATTGTGCTGGTGAAACTAGTGAGTTGACGTGGTACGAGTGAGTTAACAAGATGAGCAGTAAACAAATCAGTGATTTTTGACAGATATAGAATCCAGGATCGAACGAATGGCGCTGCTCGTGCTGTCCGGGAAAAAAGCCTGATCGGTAAAAAAGGAGATTCTGACAACTTCGTTGTTGTCGTTCAATTCCAGCCAGTATTCCTGCGAGCTTATAACATTTTCGCCAAAATCAGCTGACCAGCTTTCTTCAAATCCGTTCCAATGATTTAAGGACGTACGTTTTAGAACATAACTTATAAAGTTATAAGTACTTCTGGCTTTGCTGTCTTGAAGGAAATGCTCAAGGTCGGCTGCCCGCCAGATCTGGAGATATCCCCTGAAGCTGAGTTTACTGTCCGTAAAATAGATGTTCAGACGCATTTCCTCTCCTTTGTCGGGAGTCAAATGCACTTCAGTTGTAGCTGGAAATTGTGCTTTGACTGCATAATTATCCACCTGATATTCATACGTCCGGTCGTTTTGGAAGGATGCAATTGCCGGTCCTTCCAGATATAGATATTGGATTAGCAAGGCAACAACCACGGCGCATGCGGTCTTTAATAATGTTTTTATCTGCATAGCTACTCCTTTCCGACATAGTCTTACATATCTTTTTATTAGTGCCTTTTGAAACGGTTATTAAATTTTATGAAAGAAACGGACAATAAAGAATCGTTGACAAGAGAGAGCATACTGTATATATTATATATATACAGTATGCTCTCTCTTGTCCGGGTTTAGCTTTAAATAAATGAGGATGATGCATGAATATCATTATTTCACACATGAGCGGAGAACCGATCTATCAGCAAATCATCAATCAGATCAAAACATTGATCCTGGCGGGAGATCTGACCGAGGGGGAAATGCTTCCTTCGATCAGGCAGCTTGGGAAGGATTTGCGTATCAGTGTCATTACAACCAAAAGAGTCTATGAGGAATTGGAACGGGAGAAGTTTATTTACTCTGTTCCGGGAAAAGGGTCTTTTGTTGCTCTGCAAAACTGTGAGGCAAGGATCAAAAATAAACGAAAACAAATTGAAGAAATGTTGAAAGACGTTGTCAAGGAAAGCAGGCTTCTGAATTTAAGCCTTGCTGAAATCACAGAAATATTAAAGAACGTCTATGACGATATGACCCCGGCAAAGTAAGATAAGGAGGATAATAAAGTGAACGAAACAGACCCTGTCAGAAGGAACAGCAGCAGTCTGATCCTGGAAATCCAGGGATTAGGGAAATATTTTTCGGAGTTTGAGCTTTCAGATGTTACATTCAGTTTGGAAAAAGGTTATGTAATGGGGCTTATCGGGCCAAATGGCTCAGGCAAGACCACAACGATTAAACTGATCATGAATCTCCTGAAAAAAGATAGGGGGGAGATCAAAGTATTTGGTCTGGATCATGTAAAAGGTGAAAAAGAAATCAAAAACAAAATCGGATTTGTTTACGATGAAAATCATTATTATGGCGTATTGACGATCGAGCAAATGAAAAAGATTGTGGCACCGATGTATCAATACTGGGATGAACATTTATTTCAAAAGTACCTGAAAGAATTTGACTTAAACCCAAAACAGAAAATTGACAAGTTGTCCAAAGGAATGAAAACAAAGTTTTCTTTGGCCATGGCGCTTTCTCATCAGGCGGAGCTGATCATCCTGGATGAACCGACATCCGGTCTGGATCCCGTGTTCAGAAACGAATTGCTCGAAATTCTTTACTTTCTGATGCAGGATGAAAATAAAGCCATACTCTTTTCTACGCATATTACTTCAGATTTGGAGAGGATTGCAGATTATATAACGTTTATTAATCAGGGCAGCGTTGTATTTACAAATGAAAAAGATCAGGTTCTGGAGCGATTTTCTCTGGTTAAAGGCCCCAATTACCTGCTGGATTCCTCCCTGGAAAAACAATTCATCGGTCTGCGCAAAAGTAGTGTCGGCTTTGAAGGGCTGACAGCTGATTTAGAGGTTATCTCGCCAGCACTGAAAGAAAAGATGATTGTCGAGAGGCCCACGCTGGATGAAATTATGATTTACCTAGTTAACAGAACAAGAATGGGGGTAAGGTAAAAGTGTGGCGGATCATACTAAAAGATTTAATGGTCCAAAAAAGCAATATTTTCATTATTATCTTCTTGTGTATCTCGATCTCGGGCACGATGTACAGAAGCCCGGGAATAGCGGGAGTGCAACTTTTGTTAGGTGTATATTTCATGCTGATTTATGCAAATAGTTATGATTTTAAGTATAATGGGGAAATTATGATCAACAGTCTTCCGATTAACAGAAAAGAAATTGTTCTAGCCAAATATCTGTCTGCAATTGTCTATGCGCTGATTATCATGGTTATCATCATTCCGGAAAGTATGATTCTTTATCTATTTAATTTCCCCGGCCTGACGGGCAGTATCCAGGCCATTGTAAGTTTTCTTGGAATTGTCGTGCTGCTGCTGAGCATATATATTTCGATTTACCTGCCGCTCTATTACCGTTTAGGTTATATGCGTTCCAGGTGGGCCAATTTCATCTCTATGTTTGTTATTTTTGGGCTTATTGGCGCGATGGGTCAGTTGATAAAAATACCTGCCGGTGAATTGGAAACCACAAATCAGGGATTGGAGCAGCTTACTGCGGTACTGAATGGGTATGCCGGTCCGGTCATTTACCTTATGATGCTTGTTGTTGGGATGGTTCTGTTGGTACTTTCGTTCAAGGTTTCTGTCCGAATCTATAAAAACAAAGACTTTTAACACTGCTGAGACAGCAGCTGCTTAAAGATAAAGAAAAAAGGCATTAATTTTGCCTTTTTTGCGTATTATGGTTATTATTGACTTGATACCTTTTCCGATATATCAATGAATGTGCAAACTCTGTTTGGAATTTAAGCAGGATAGAGTGAAGAATCGCAATGATTGATTGCGTGATGCTTGATAACGTCAAGAACCGTATTGATTTTAAACGGTTTCTGGATAATCCCCTTGAAATTTGTGGTTTTCGGCAGCTTCCTTTCTTCAATATCTGAACCGGAAATCATAATTACCGGGATATCTTTCAGATTTTTTTGAACTGAAACCTTCTCAATAAATTCGCAGCCATTAAGTATAGGCATGGAATAGTCTGTGAGAATCAAGGTTGGGTGAGGGCAGCTCTTCAGCATAGTAAGAGCTGAATATCCATTTGACGCGATAATTGGAGTATAGCCGTTGCTAATTAGCATTGTTGACAGAAGATTGGCTATACTTGTGTCGTCGTCGATGACCATTACAACAGGCCTCAACTGTCGTTCCTCCTTCTAAAATTTTCTTATTTTGCAACCTTTATCAGTATACACTACAATAAGGAAGAAAAATGTTGATGCCTGTCAAAGGCCGAAAAAAAATAATTTGACTGTTTTTTAGAAGAAAATCGTTTATTTCCAATGGTTTTAAAGCCTGTCATTTATTTTGGTTACAGAAAGAAATGTCATTTATCGTAAAAAAGTTAGTAAATATTGTAATTTTTTTGATGTGTAGATTATGCGTAAAATTTAGCTTTACTGGAGTGTTTGCATGGCAAGGGTTGAACTGGTCGCAGTAACGGCATTTGGGCTTGAAGCTGTCGTTGCGCGGGAACTTAAAAATCTGGGGTATGAAAATACAGAGGTTCAGAACGGTAAGATATCATGGACAACAAATGAAGAAGGGATTTGCCGGGCCAATCTGTGGCTGAGGTGTGCGGACCGTATCAGTTTGAAGATGGGTGAGTTTGAAGCCCGGAGCTTTGAGGAATTATTCCAGCAAACGAAAGCATTGCCCTGGGAGGAATGGTTGCCGGTGGACGCCTGTTTTCCGGTGACCGGAAAATCGGTTAAATCTCAGCTGCATAGTGTTCCAGACTGCCAGGCGATCGTTAAGAAAGCGATTGTGGAGAGACTGAAGGATACCTATGGCGTCAGCTGGTTTGAAGAGACAGGAGCCCTCTATGCCGTACAGGTCTCTATTCTGAAAGATACTGTTACGCTGACCATCGATACTTCCGGTAAGGGATTAAACAAACGTGGCTATAGGCAAATGGCCGGGGAGGCTCCATTAAAAGAAACACTTGCTGCCGCAATGGCCTATCTTAGCTACTGGAACCCCGACCGTGTTCTTCTGGATCCTTTTTGCGGAACAGGAACGATTCCGATTGAAGCGGCTTTTATCGGGCAGAACCGGGCACCTGGTCTGGCCAGGGCATTTTCGGCTGAGCGATGGACGAACATTGCGGAAAAACATTGGCGAAAAGCAAGAGAAGAAGCAGAAGATCTCTGGCAAAGAAATGAGGAACTTGCAATCTATGGTTCGGATATTGATCCAGCTGCTTTACGCTTAGCCAGGGAACACACCAGAGAAGCAGGTCTGGAAGGAAAAATATTTTTTCAAAGGCTGTCGGTCAAAGAAGTCCGCTCCAGATTTAAATATGGCTGTATCATTACGAATCCTCCATACGGGCAAAGGCTTGGAACAGCAGAAGAAGCTGAAACTGCTTATCGGGAACTTGGCGAGGTTCTGGAGAGACTCGAAGATTGGTCCCTGCATATGCTCACTTCGCTGCCAAAACCAGAAAGGTTCATTAAAAAAAGGTGGGATAAAAGCCGGAAATTATATAATGGAAGAATTGAGTGCCATTATTATCAGTTTTTTGGGCCCAAACCTCCAAAAGACGCGAAAAATAACCTATAGATTATTTCTAAAAAAAGAATAAAATATGGATAGGATAATTTTAAAGATGAGAAGGAAATATAAGGATTATGATGGATAAAAAGGATATAACTGAAAAGCTCGAGCCTCTCTACGACAAAAAGGTCGAATGCCTTTTATGCGGTCAGGAATTCGTGACCAAGAAAATCCGGTCAAGGTTCATTAAGCCGCGCAAGGTCGACAGCGATTTTGGTCAGATATTTGAGCAAGATGACAATAGTCCGTTATTCTACTATGTCATGGTCTGCCCTCATTGTGGTTTTTCTTTCACAGAGGATTTTTCCAAAATCATGGCACAAAATGTTCGCAAAAAAACCCTCGAGGAGATCTCCGGCAAGATGGATCACAGTAAAGACTTCTGCGGAGAGCGGGATTATCAGATGGCAGTCAGAACGTTTAAGCTAGCGATCTACTTTGCCCAGCTGATTAAAGAAAAACATGTTGTGCTGGCAAGGATCTGTCACCGCCTGGCGTGGATTTACCGCGGAGCCGGAATTGCTGAAGAAGAGATGAGATTTATGAACCTGGCCTGTACCGAATATGAACAATCTTTTCTTTATACGGATTTCAATCCGGAATTGACTCCGGAAATCCAGATTTTATATTTGATCGGTGAATTGAACCGCAGACTAGGAAAATACAATGAAGCTGTCAAATATTTTTCTACAGTCAGTGAACATCCTGACAAAAGCCGGTACATGAAATATGTCAATATGGCCAGAAATCAGTGGAGCGAAGCTGTCCAGGAATATCGAGAGAGCAAGAACAAACAGCAAATACAGCCAAACGTAAAATCAGAATAACTGAAGGGTGTATCAATTATAACAGGAGTTAATCATGAACAGTATAGCTGTAAAGCAAATTTATGAGGCAACAGAGGCAAAGATTGGGGAGCGTCTGCAAATCTCAGGCTGGGTAAGGACGGTCAGAGCATCCAAAGAATTTGGTTTTATCGAATTCAATGACGGCAGTTGCTTCAGAAACCTACAAATCGTCTATGGTCAGGATCTGCTAAATTTTTCAGAAGTCAGCCGACTCGGAGCCGGTTCCGCCATAACTGCGGAAGGGGTACTGGTTTCCTCTCCGGGGACAAACCAGGCTTTTGAGCTAAAAGCCGAGAAGATCCAAATCGAAAATGCCTGTCCGGCTGATTATCCGCTGCAGAAGAAAAAGCATAGTCTGGAATTTCTTAGAACGATTGCGCACCTCCGTCCCCGGACCAATACATTCTCGGCTGTATTCAGACTCAGGTCTGTCATTTCAATGGCCGTGCATCAGTTTTTTCAGGATAAAGGCTTTGTCTATGTGCATACGCCAATCATCACGGGAAGTGATGCCGAGGGAGCGGGAGAAATGTTTCGGATATCCACACTCAAGCTTGATCATCTGCCGCGTGATGACCGGGGAGTAGTGGATTACCGTCAGGATTTTTTTGGTAAGGAGACAAATCTTACGGTAAGCGGACAGCTGAATGCCGAAAGTTTTTGCCTTGCGTTTAAAGATGTCTACACATTTGGACCGACTTTCAGGGCAGAAAACTCCAATACGGCCAGGCATGCAGCCGAATTTTGGATGATTGAGCCGGAAATTGCCTTTGCAGAGTTAAACGATATCCAAAATCTCGCCGAGGAAATGATGAAGTATCTGATTGCTTATGCGCTGGAACACTGCCCGGACGAAATGGCGTTTTTTAGTAAGTTTATCGATAAAGAACTGCTGGCCCGGCTGAACAATGTTTTAGATTCGGAATTTGGCCGTCTGTCCTACAGCGACGCCATCGAGATTTTAAAGAAAGCCAATACGGATTTTGCTTATCCTGTGGAATGGGGATTAGACCTCCAAACTGAGCACGAACGTTTTTTAACCGAAAAGGTATTTGGAAAACCACTTTTCATTACAGATTACCCCAAGGAGATTAAGGCTTTTTACATGAGGCAAAACGATGATCAGCAGACGGTGGCTGCGATGGACCTGCTTGTTCCGGGTGTCGGTGAAATCATTGGCGGCAGTCAGAGAGAAGAAAGAACAGATTTGCTGACAAAACGAATTGCTCAGCTTGGAATGAGTGCGGAGCATTATGGCTGGTACCTTGAACTCAGAAAATATGGCGGGGTAAAACATGCAGGCTTCGGCCTCGGCTTTGAGCGCCTGATCATGTATTTAAGCGGGATTTCCAATATCCGTGATGTCATCCCGTTCCCGAGAACCGTAAAGTCCGCAGATTTCTAGCAAAAATTATTTTTAAATATTTATCCAAATGAGACATACAGATTTACTAGTCCTAAAATAATAATTATTGCGGCATTAATGGAAAATATTCTGACAGAATTAGCCGTAGAGACTAAATTAATGATATAATCCCTAATTGGAGTACAATTTTTTTAATGTTCTATTTTCAAGGAGGAAATTCCCAATGCCCAATAAAGAAATGCTCTTAATTCCCGGCCCGACACCTGTAGTCGACGAAATTTATGAGGCGCTTTCCCGGGAAACAATGTCCCATACGGATATGCGTTTTGCAGGTATTTTCAGCGAAGCTCTCGCTCAGACCAGAAAAATGTTCAATACGGATGGCGAAGTTTTTGTTATCGCCGGATCCGGAACACTAGCCATGGAAATGGCACTGGCCAATACGGTTGCCCGCGGTGAGAAGCTGCTCATCGTAAGCCATGGCTATTTTGGAGACCGCTTTATCGGAGTTGCGAAAGCTTTAGGGATTGAAGCTGAAGTACTGGCTGCTGAGTGGGGCAAACAAATTGAACCGAGTCAGATCGAAGAAAAGCTGCAGCAAGGCGGATATAAAGCTGTTACGGTAACCCACGCGGATACATCAACGGGAGTAGCTGCTAATCTGGACAAAGTTGTTCCGACAGTCAAAAAGTATGGCGCGCTCTTTATTTTAGACGGTGTATGTGCTTCCGGCGGACTTGAAGAAGATATGGGCAAAGCCTATGGTACTGACGATTATAAGATTGACGTTGTTTTGACCGCATCTCAGAAAGCGATCGGGGTTCCTCCTGGACTTGCGATTGTGGCCTTTGGACCGAAAGCCCTAGAATCCAGAGCGAAAATGGATGGTGTCAACAGTTACTATATGGATATCAACAACTGGAGCCCGGTCATGAAAGAGCCCCAGAAATATTTTGCGACCCACCCGATCAATATGATCTATGGCTATGCAGAAGCTATGAAAATCATTGCGGCAGAAGGAACGGCAGCGCGTTATCGTCGGCATGCAGCGATTGGCAAAGCAATCCGTGCGGCGGTCAGATCCATGGGCATGAATATTTTTGCTGCGGAAGAAGTCGCTGCTCCGACTTTAAGCTGCATTCTTTATCCAGAAGGAGTCAACGATGCCGAATTCAGAGCCGTACTCGCGAAGAAAGGGCTGATCGTAGCCGGATTACTCGCTTCTCTAGCCGGAAAAGGCTTCAGATTGGGACATATGGGGAACACCACGAATGATATTTTCTGCAAAGCGCTCGAAATCATTGGTGAAACACTCGGAGAAATGGGATTCCCGGTGGACAGCGCGAAAGCCGTCCAGGTGTTCAAGGACGTTTTTACTGAGAATAATAAATAAACCACTAAATTGCTCAAAAGTAAGAGATTTGAGGCTCTATGTAAAAAGGTTCGGGTGAACCCCTAAACAAGAGTAACTCTAAACCGATATGATGCTGATAATAGTTTTTGACTGTTATCAGCATTTTTTTTTGAGCTAAGCTAAGGTTGACGACATGGTGCCATCCGCTTTTCGGCTGTTTATTCTACTGAATGCCCCAAACCGCAGCGGCAAGACATGCTAATGGTTCACATGCTGAAAAACCCAGTGGTTCTAGCATGTTAGCAAGGATTTGAGCGAGTAGCCACGAAAACGTGCGAGCGGAATATCTGTGTAAGGCTACATTGCCTAAGAATAAGAATAAGAAAAAGACGTCTTAAATGATTTGAGACGTCCCTCAGAGACAAGTTACAAGACAGTCCGCTTTTTCTTGGATTAAGGTTACCTAGGCTTTATTTCCCTCTCAAATAATCCGCCATTTTCGGCATGAAGTACGGGATGATCTCGTCTAGCATTTTAGGCATGAGTACCTCCATCGTTTTGGGCATCAGGTTTGGCATCTGTTCTTCGAGGTACTCCGGCATCGGGATGGCTTCGCTTACTTTCTCAAGCATTCGCGGCATAACTTTATCCATGATGCCCGGGAGCAATCCGGGGAATAAGGAAGGTATCACGCTTTTCATCATGGAGATCATCGGCTCTTTGAACACTTCCGGCGCGTTCATCACCATTTTCATCATGTTCCTGTATGTGTCCGGCATGGCTTCAATCATCTCCGGAATTAGACCGGCCATCATATCGGCCATTCCCCAGGGGGTCATCATTCGGATCATCCCGTCAAAGACAGCCCACTTCTCATCGATGACCGGATCTGAGCACGGAATGTCATAGCCAAGGCTTTCGGCTGCCAGCGTAGATAAATCGCGGATCTTAATTGGCAGATGATTACCCTTGGCCGAGATTTTTAACTGGACCCTGCAGCAGGGACAGGCGGTAATAATCGTATCTGCACCGCACTCTATCGCTTCCTCAATCCGGGAAGCACCAATCTCAGAGGCGACCTTCGGATCAGCCACTAGGGAGATCACGGCGCCGCAGCAGTGCGCATCATAATGGTGAAAACGCATTTCCCTGAAGTTTGAGCCGGGGATTGCGTTGATCAGCGTACGTGGACCTTCAAACCTGGCTCCGGCCCGTCCCATATGACAAGGATCATGGTAGGTTGCCTGAAGGTTAAGTTCTTTGGCAAGCTTAAACTCTCCCGCTTCAATCTTTTCGGCCAAAACATCCGCATAATGTTTGGCATGCAGATCATATTCAATATTGTTGTCTTTGGCCCAATGGCGGTAATAGATTTCCCCGACCAGCCAGCAGGCCGGACAGGTTGTAATAACGGTCTTGGCCCCGGTCTGTTTCATCGCGGCAATATTTTTAGCTGCTGTTTCATTGAAGACTTCCCAGCGTCCGGATACGAGCATCGGTATGCCGCAGCACTGTTCTTTGTTGCCGAGATAAGCATATTTGATCCCTGCTTCCTTTAACAGCAAAGCAGTAGACTGGGCAATATCCTGTTCGACGAAGGATGAGGTACAGCCAGGAAAAAAGGCGTATTCGGCTTTTTCCTGGATACTGTCCCGAACCTCGTCAATGATCCATTTATCCCTGTCCTTAGCGTATCCGCCCCAAATATTGCCCTGCTGGCGCATCGTATTGGCCATGATTTCAAAAGGAGGAAATGTCCTGTACCCGAGTCCGTCTACCAGCAGCCCCCGCAGTTTTAGCCAGGAAGATTCATTCGGCAAATCCAGCTGACAGGTCCTGTTGCATAATTCACACGTCGTGCAGGCCAAGAAAGTGTCAACAACACGCTGGGTAAATTCGACTTCCCCTTCCAGAAGAAGTTTTAAAAACGTCCATTTGCCGCGCGGGGATTGGGACTCCCAACCCCGGCCGTAATATTGATCACATTGATCAACACAGTAGCCACATTGCGAACAGGCGTAGGCATACCAGACAATGTCACCTGGAATGCCTTTTCTCTCCTTGAATACTTCACCGGGATCTTTGGTTTTGGCCAAATTACCGAATATTTTGAGGATCGGGTCAAACGTACCTGCAAGTTCAATTCCCCTGGACAAAAAACTGTTGTCCAGGACTTTGCCCGGATTCATCATTTTATTCGGGTCAACCTGCTTTTTGAATGCGGTCAGTTTTTTGACCCTGTCCTTGCCTAAGATCTTTTCGACGAACCCGATAAAATATAAGCCGGACGCATACGGTCTGCCCTGGTATTTCTGAGCGGTGTTCAGAATAGACAGAGAAAGCGCATAAGCAAGATTGAAGTTAAACTGCCTTTCATCATGCAGGATGAAACCCAGCAGAACAAATTCCTGGGAATTTGTCGCGAAGCCCTCCAGAATAAATGGGTGCTTAACTTCGGCCGTAATCTCTTGAATGACTTTATCGAGGTTTTCCAGCGGGATAATAATCTCGCTTGGAATCAGGGAAGGGGCAATCCTCTTGGCCCTGACGGGTTCAAAACGGGCATCCCATTCATGCCGGGCGATTTCGGCGGAGAGAAATTCTCCGTTGTTTTTTTGGGCGATTTCCATCACATCGGCCTGAACAAGATCGCAACGGTCGTTGGTACAAGACAGAATCGCTATATATTTTTCGGGCAGAATCGGTCTGTGCTCATCCGTGACTGGCTCCCCGTGATGATAATGCGGCGGCAGATTATTCTTTAACCTCGCAGCATCTGGGTTGATAAATGATACCGACCATAAAGGCACTTTGCGGGAAAACAGATCTTTCATCAATCCTGCAAGATGGTCCGGATTGCCAAAAGCGATGGCTTTGACATGCATTGGTTTCAGCATTTTAACCCGGATGCTGATCTCGCTGATTAAACCAGTGATTCCATTAACGTCCGAAACCAGATCCAGACCCGAACCCTGCATGAATTTGACAGAGCCATCTGGCAAGACAACTCTGGCAGACAGTACATTGTCTCGGAAGTAGCCGAATTCATAACTGCCGATTCCAGCACCGCCCTGCGCAAGCCATCCACCGACCGTCGAAGAAGGAGCACTTGTCGGGTATAACGCCAGCGTCAGGTTCTTTTGTAATATCCCACTGTGTCAGAATGTTCTTCATTTTTAGAGATTTACCTCTCTAAACAAGCCAAATATAGAAATATTTATAAGAGTTTGAGAAAGTAATATCCTTATATTCTTTGTAATAATCATAGAAATTTATTAATAAGCTGGCTGTAAAAATTTGGACTGGCAGAACAGATGATTTTTAGCGGATAAACCGCTGCTAACCAAGCCAGAATAAGAAGAAAGCTGAATCGGAGCTGGCATGAAAAACAGCAAAGAAATGCGGTGCAATAGAAATAACTTCGGGTGAGGTGAAAGCATGGATCAGAATTCCAATGAAAAAAAACAAAAAAAAATATTCAGTATTATAACGGTAAGTCTTATTCTGTGTCTGATTCTTTCTGCTGCCAGTCAGGCTGCTCTTGGAGACCGGACACTGTCCAAGGGTTCCAGAGGTTCTGAAGTCAAAGCCTTGCAGAACAAACTGGTCCAACTCGGGTATCAGGTCGGAAAAGTTGACGGTATTTATGGAAAGTCAACCGTGGCTGCCGTCAAAAGATTTCAAAAAAGCAGAGGATTAAAAGCTGACGGCATAGCCGGAGACAAAACGATTCGGGAGTTAAAAAGACTGACAGGTGAAAGTACTACCTCTTCCGGGAAACAGGTCGGTTTTAAGAACGCCGATTTTCAGCTGCTGGCTCGGTGTGTTTATGCGGAAGGCCGCGGTGAACCGTATATTGGTCAGGTCGCGATCGGGGCCTGTATCATGAATAGGATTAAAAGTTCCTCCTTCCCGAAAACCATCGCCGGTGTCATTTACGAGCCAAAGGCCTTTTCGGCAGTAGATGACGGTCAGATCAACCTTCAACCTGATGAAACCGCCATTAAGGCAGCCAGGGAAGCGATGAACGGATCTGATCCGACCAATGGAGCGGTCTATTATTTTAATCCCGACAAGACCACCAATAAATTTGTCTGGTCAAGACCGCAGATCAAAAAAATTGGCAAACATATTTTTACACGTTAGGGGGGGGTACCGATGAACGCTGAATCAAAAAAAAGGCTGCTTTCCTGGCTGTCCTTGACGTTAGGGATTGCGCTGATTTTCTCTCTGGGCTGGGGTTATTATGAGTTCAGGGAACTCAAAGAGTATAAGACGGAAACAGAAAACCAGTATTCGAGGGCTTTTACGGATCTTGTGACGTCGTTAAACGAAGTGGAAACAAGTATAGCCAAAGCCAAGGTTGCGGGTAGCACGGCCCAAAGGGTGCTTTATCTCGGAGAAACTTGGAAGGGAAGCGAAAGTGCGGTCAGCCGCCTTGGCCAGCTGCCGGCAGACGAGGTCGGGATTAGCTATGTTGACACGTTTATCAACCAGGTCGGTGATTTCAGCAAGGCCATGACTCGCAAGATGGCTGCTGCCGCCGTGATGAGTGCTGAGGAGCAGGCTACATTAAACAAAATGCATGAAAGAGTGATAGAAATCAACCGCTCAGTTCAGCAAGTTTACAATCAGTTTAATTCCGAGAACCTCGCCTGGGTGGACAAACCCAAAGGATTGCTGCAAAAAATCGGTTTCGGAAAATCCATTCAGACCGCTGCTCAGGGTGATGAAAACAGCGGAAAGACCAATCAGCAAAATCAACAGGCAGCTGCCCAAACGCCAACTTCTGTCAGAGGCGGATTGAAGCAGCTTGATGTCAGCCTTCAGAAATATCCTCCATTCACATATCAGGGAGAACTGGACAAGCATTATGTGGATAAGCCGCTTGGTTTACCGGAAGGAGAAATTAATGAAAGCAAAGCCGTGGAGGTTGGCAAGCGTTTTCTTGAAGATTTGGGGCAGACAGGTGCGGCTCCACAATTAAGCGGTTTAAGCGACAACCTCCTCGGAGGATTTAATCTTACGTATAAGGACAGCTATTTGGAGGTCAGCAAAAAAGGCGGTGTCGTCACGTTTTACCGGGACCAGCGTGAATTAAACGATCGCCAGCTCGATGTCAAAAAAACCTTGGATAGTACCTATGCCTCTCTGGCCAGGATAGGATGGGATCTGGTCGTAACTTCTTCCGAGGATCTCGGGTCCTATGTTTTGGTTGATGCAGTTCCGCGGGAGAACGGGACACTGCTGTATCCTGACAAGATCAGGCTGACCATAGCGACAGATAACGGTCAGATCATTGGCTTCGACGCTAACCCCTACTATGCGTATCATCATCAACGAAATCTGAATCGCGTGCTTACACTGGAGCAGGCCAAGGCAAAACTCAAGAAAGAATTTAAGATCATCGAAACAAAAATGGCGGTGATCTCAAAATTAGGGACAAATGAAGCCTTTTGTTATGAATTCAGAGGGACGGCATTTGGGGAGGAGTATATGGTTTATATCAATGCGCTGAATGGGACGGAAGAAAAAATTAGCAGGGTTGTCAATACGCCTGCCGGAAAATTAATCCAGTAAGGATTAAGATAAGAATTAACAAAATAAGTATTGAAAAAAAATGCATTTCCAATATAATTGGTAAATGTAAAATAATTAAGCAGAGAAAGACCTTCTTTTTCTGCTTAATTATTTGGGCGCTGGTATTTTTACTGAAAATGTATTAAAATTTATTATAGTTATGTACATTTCCAGCGGTCCTATGAAGGAGGAGCTTCAGGTTTGAGCGTTTATGAGAAAATCAGGGAAAATGTCAGTAAAAAATTAGAACAGGCGATCCTCTGTGCACGCGAAAAAGGAGCGTTGGCTTTTCAGGAAATACCTTCTTACGTTTTAGAAGAACCAAGAGAACGTGAGCATGGTGATTTGGCGACCAACCTTGCTATGCTGTTAACCAAACAGGCAAAAAGAGCTCCGCGGGATATAGCAGCAATCATTATTGATAATCTGGATACGGCAGATACCTGGATTACCTCAAGTGAAATAGCCGGACCCGGATTTATTAATTTCCGCCTGGATCCTGCCTGGCTGACAGGCGTAATTCCTGAAATATCTGCCCAGGGTGAAAAATACGGGTTTGTCAACATCGGCCAGGGTGAAAAAATTCAGGTTGAGTTTGTCAGTGCGAATCCGACAGGCCTTTTGCATATGGGGAATGCCAGAGGAGCTGCTTTGGGGGACAGTTTGGCCTCACTGCTGGCGATGGCCGGGTACGAGGTCAGCAGGGAATTTTATATCAATGATGCAGGCAATCAGATTCATAATTTTGCGCTATCGCTGGAAGCCAGATATCTCCAGCTTATGGGGGTTGAAGTACCTTTCCCGGAGGCCGGGTATCATGGTGAAGATTTGATTTATACTGTCAAAAATATCATTGAAAAAGACGGAGATCAATATGTCCGGATGGAAGAACAGACCCGCCGGGATATTCTTGTCAGTTATGCTCTTAAAGAAAAAATCAATGATATCAAAGAAACGCTGGCGGATTTTGGCGTTTTCTATGATGTATGGTTCAGTGAAAAGTCTTTGCATGAGTCCGGCTATATTCGTGAGACGATGAAGCGGCTGGAAGACAAAGAATATATTTATGAAAAGGAAGGTGCTCTCTGGCTGAAAGCAATCCTTCCGGGAGATGAAAAAGACGAAGTCATTGTGCGCGGCAATGGGGTTCCGACCTATTTTGCAGCGGATATTGCGTATCACCGCAATAAGTTCGAACGGGGTTTTAAAAAGGTTATCAATATCTGGGGAGCAGACCACCATGGACATGTCGCCCGCATGAAAGGCGCAATGCAGGCTCTGGGATACAGCCCTGATTCTCTTCAGGTCATCCTCATGCAGCTCGTAAGGCTGATTCAGGACGGTGATATCGTCAAGATGTCAAAGCGTTCCGGTCAGTATATCACGCTGAGGGAACTGATTGATGAAGTTGGCAAAGATGCAGCCAGGTTCTTCTTCCTGCTGCGTGACCCGGATTCTACGGTTGAGTTTGACCTTGACCTGGCAAAATCCCAGTCCGCCGATAACCCGGTTTACTATGTGCAGTATGCGCATGCTCGGTTGTGCAGTATCTTAAGACAGGCGGAAGAACAGGGTTTCGAATCGCAGCTGATTCCTGGTGAATATCAGCTGGCGCTTCTTGTTTCTGCGGAGGAAAGAGATCTATTGAAGAAATTGGCGGATCTGCCTGGGGAAATTGTGCTGGCAGCAAAGCTAACCGAACCGCACAGGCTTGCAAGGTATGTGCTTGACTTGGCGGCGCTATTCCATACTTTTTACAATAGTCAGCGTGTTCTGATTGAGGATCCCGATTTGCGGACAGCCCGGCTGGGACTGATTCGCTCAACCAGACAGGTATTGGCGAATGTCTTGAAGATACTGGGTGTATCAGCCCCGGAAAGAATGTAAACTTATCTTTGGAAGTTAATTAATTTGACATACAACGTAGCACAGGACTCTAGACTTTAGAATTTTATGAGATAAGGAAAGGGTAGAAAAGGATGACGAAATTTATATTTGTTACCGGAGGCGTAGTAAGTTCCCTGGGTAAAGGAATAACAGCCGCTTCTTTGGGATGTTTATTGAAGAAAAGGGGACTCAAGGTCGCAATCCAAAAATTTGACCCCTATATTAATGTCGATCCTGGAACAATGAGCCCTTACCAGCATGGAGAAGTGTTTGTTACCGATGACGGAGCGGAAACCGATCTTGACCTCGGGCACTACGAAAGATTTATTGATGTTCCGTTATCCAAAAACAGCAATGTGACTGCAGGAAAGATTTACTGGTCGGTCATCACCAAGGAACGCAAAGGCGACTATCTTGGCGGCACGGTTCAAGTGATTCCTCATATTACGAATGAGATTAAAGAACGTATTTACCGGGTTGCCAGAGAGAGTAATCCCGATGTTGTGATTACTGAAATTGGCGGGACTGTCGGCGATATGGAGTCACTGCCGTTTTTGGAAGCCATTCGTCAGGTCCGTGGAGATATGGGCAAAGAGAATGTCTGTTATATCCACGTCACCCTTCTTCCTTATCTGTCGGCTTCCGGTGAGGTTAAGACCAAACCGACGCAGCATTCGGTCAAGGAACTCAGAGGTATCGGAATTCAGCCCAATATTTTGGTTTGCCGGGCTGACAAAGCAATTGACGATGATCTCAAAGAAAAACTAGCTTTATTATGTGATATTGACAAAGAAGCTATCATAACTAATACCACAGCTCCGACGATTTATGAGGTTCCGCTTCGTCTTCAGGAAGAAGGTATGGATGATATCGTTCTGTGCTGTTTGGGTATTAAAGCCCCCAAAGCGGATATGTCAACGTGGGAAAAAATGGTCTTGAAGATTAAGTCTCCATGCAGGTATACAGAAATTGCGATTGTCGGTAAATATGTCACTTTACCCGACGCCTACCTCAGCGTAGCAGAAGCCTTGCGCCATGCCGGTATCGATCAGGGGGCCGGTGTAAAAATCCGCTGGATTAATTCTGAGGAGCTTGAGGTTCCAGGGGCAGATTTGGGGCAGATATTTACCGGAATTAAAGGCATCCTGGTACCGGGAGGATTCGGAAACAGAGGGATTGAAGGGAAGCTCAAGGCGATCCAGTATGCCAGAGAGAACAAAGTACCGTATTTAGGCATTTGTCTCGGGATGCAGTGTGCCATCATTGAATTTGCCAGAAACGTCTGTGGGCTAAAAGGCGCGAATAGTACAGAATTTAACCCTGATACGGAGTATCCCGTGATCGATTTGCTGCCGGAACAAAAAGATATTGAAGATATGGGCGGGACGATGCGTTTGGGGATTTCTCCGGTCAGGGTCAAACCGAATACCCTTGCCAACTCGGCGTATTCCAGTGAAGTGATTTATGAGCGGCATCGTCACCGCTATGAAGTGAACAATTATTACCGGGAAATCCTCGAGAAGAACGGCATGGTATTCTCGGGCACATCCCCGGACGACAGACTCGTTGAAATATCGGAATATCCGGATCATCCCTGGTTTGTGGCTTCTCAGTTTCATCCTGAATTTAAGTCCAGACCGAACCGGCCGCATCCACTCTTCAAAAACTTTGTCACAGCAACACTGAAGGAAATATAAGACAGCAAACAACAGATGTTTAAGATCATATGATTACGTTTAAAATTAATAGGATAACAGGATGAAGAAAAAACGTTTATTGCCAGTCAACCGGTTCACGTCGAACAGGGTGATTGGTATTTCTATGAATTGTATTTCCGCAGATGATAGAATGGAATGTCTTTGGGAGGAGTGAAAAAATGGAATTTACGGCAAGGTGGCTCGCAATTGAAGATAAAGCAAAGTTTAATTCCTTTATTTGTAAGCATCCCAAAGGGCATGCGATGCAATTATGGGAATGGGGAGACATTAAAGGAAGAACGGGCTGGAAACCCTGGAGGCTTGCAGTGGAAAAAGATGGTGAGATTTTTGCTGCTGCAACAATTCTCGAAAGAAAACTACCGTTACTGGGGACCCCCATTTTTTACTGTCCGCGCGGTCCGGTCGTTGATATGCACGACAGCGAAAAAATGGCAGCCGTCCTGGAAGCAATCAGGAAGCTGGCGCAAAAACGCAAGGCGATTCTCTTAAAGATTGATCCTGATGTATCTTCAACCGATCAGGTTCTGGCAGGTATTTTGAAAGCCCAGGGCTTTAATAAAATGGATACAGGAAAGAATTTTGAAGGTGTTCAGCCGAAGTTTGTATTTCGTCTGGACATTTCGCCGGATGAAGAGACCTTGCTCGCGAATATGCATCAAAAAACCCGCTATAATATCCGCCTTTCCTCTAAAAAAGGTGTCGTGATCCGGAAAGGATTAAGAGAGGATCTATCGGAATTTTTCCGTGTACTCAAGGAAACGACCGAGCGGGATAATTTCCTGGTGAGGTCTTATACCTATTTTGAAGATCTGTATGATACGCTGGTGCCGGCAGGTTTTGCCGAACTTTTTGTTGCCGAATATGAAGGAAAGATTGTTGCAGGAACGCTGGCTTTCATCACAGGGGACAAAGCCTGGTATATCTATGGGGCATCATCAAATTCTTATCGCAATGTCATGCCCAACTATTTGATTCAGTGGGAAATGATTTGCTGGGCCAAAGCAAATGGTTGTACGCTCTATGATTTCAGAGGAGTATCCGGGGATTTGGACGAGAGTAACCCGCTGTATGGACTGTATAAATTTAAAAAAGGTTTTAATGGCGAGTTTACAGAATTCATCGGGGAATGGGACTATGTTTACAGGCCTGTCCTGTATGTGATTTGGCAGATTGCTGAAAAAGCTTACTCCGGGAAACTGAAAGGAATGCTTGCCCGGATGCGCAGGCCGCGGAATAAATAATTCATTCCTTGTAATTTCTTAAATGATCTCTTAAATAATTTTTAAAATCATTTGTTAAAGAGGGGCTTGTCATGTCAGATCTATGGATCGAAGTAGATATGGATGCCATTATCCATAATTACCGACAAATCATGGCCGGGCTTTCTGCCGGATGCCGGCTCATGGCGGTCGTTAAGGCAGATGCCTACGGCCTCGGGGCTGCGGAAGTAGCAGGAGCTTTGCAGGGAGAAGGATGTACGGCATTTGCTGTCACCACCATCTCTGAAGCGTTGCTGCTGCGAAACCAAGGTGTTGACGGTACAATCCTGGTGCTCGGTCCGTCGAGCCCGGAATACTGGCAGGCGGCAATCCAGGCCCATATTGAACTAACGGTATCACAGCTGGACTGGATACCGACACTGAACAAACTCGCCGAAACGTTGGGAACTAAAGCCGGGATTCAGCTGAAGCTGGAAACGGGTATGGGACGTACCGGTTTTACGGGCGATCAGCTGCAGGAATTAGCTGCAGCGTTGCGAGAAGCTCCTCAGTTGGAAATAACCGGGGTGTACACGCACTTTGCCCGGGGAGCTCAACGTGATCGTGCCTATACCAGAGCGCAGAATGAAAAATATCTGGCTTATGTTCAAACGTTGGAACAGGCAGGCATTCGGATCCCGCTGAAGCACGTCTGCAACAGCGCCGCCTATTTGGATTTTCCGGAGTATCATTACAATATGGTCAGAGTCGGGACACTCCTGATTGGTCATTGTCCTGCGCCGGCATTTGAAGGCAGGCTGCGATTAAAAGACCCTTGGCTGGTCAAAGCAAGAATTGTTCACCTGCAAAAGGCGGCAAAAGGTACCTTTGTCGGCTACCAGAGTATTTACAAGGCTAAAAAAGACACGACTCTGGCAGTGGTGCCGGTAGGTTATGCCGATGGCTTTGGGATTGAGCCCCGACTTGTGCCTCAAAACATTGTGGATCTCGCGAAAATAATTGTCAAAAATATGGGAGCTCTGATGGGCATTCAGCTGGGCCGGGAAAAACTGCTTTGCAACGGGCAACCCGTCAGGATTGCAGGGAAAATTGGGATGCAGCTTACGGTACTCGATGTCGGCAGCGCGCCTTGCTCAGCCGGTGACGAGATTGTGATTCCTTTACGAAGGACTCAGGCCAATCCCAGGATTCTGCGGATGTATAAAAAAAATGGAGAAATAATGAGAATAAGGATAATTAATGAAGGATTTTTGTCTCCCAGCGAAGAACAATTGTCAAATAAAAGGTAGTATGGCGATCTTTGTAAAATCATATTGCCTTTTAGCGCGATAGATGTTTTTAAAATCTATTGACAACTGCAAATCTAGCTATAAAAAGGGGGGCTTTGATGCTGAAGATGTTGATTGTGGATGACCAAAATGGGATCAGAAGACTTCTAACCGAGGTTTTTTTAGAATATGGTTATGAGATTGAATCGTGCGGCAGCGGAATAAAAGCGCTTGAGATTATTCCGGAATTTCAGCCGGATCTGATAATCATGGATGTCAAGATGCCTGGAATGAGTGGAATTGAGGTTCTAACGAAACTCAGGGAGACAAATTGTAAAAGCCGGGTCATCATGATGACAGCATATGGCGATCAGATTTTTTATAAACAGGCTGAGGAATTAGGAGTATCCGGCTTTGTTGTTAAACCTTTTGACTTAAATGAATTAAAAAAACAGGTTGGAGAAATTATCAGTGTGGATCATGTTTCTGAGGATTGAAATGGTGGCTTAAAATAATGGCTTGAATGATCAACAGATTAACCGGCCAGACTTTAACGAAAGTCTGGCTTTTTGGCGGCCATGTAGGATCTAATTCCGCGGTGCCATGAATGGTAAGAAGCGGCAATTCTAATATTCTAAAAAATCTAAGGCAGGAATAATATTTTACTTGGAGAACTATAAACTATACGGCATATGTAAACCGATGTGATCCGCTGACTTGAGACGGCCACGGAGCCTAATACCGTGATTTCATGGAGCGGAAAGACCCAATAGCTGACAGTGTGGGAGGTGAGCCTAAAGAATGATTATTCAGGCAGTCTCAACCATTGGGATGCTTTGTTCCCACTGCGGGAAACTTCAGCTTAAAACATTATCAGTGTTTTCTTTTGTTCACTTGGGAAAGAACAGTTTCATTTGTACGTGTGGTACTCCATTATTGACGCTCATCAGTTTTGAGAGCAAGAAAATCGGCATAGAATATTCTTGTATTTACTGCGGGACGCCACATCACTTGGTTACCAGAAGGGAGTTGATCTGGGGAGAACAACCTTTGCGTCTGGGATGCAGCGACAAGGAACTACCAGTAGGCTATATCGGGCCTGAATCACGTGTCATGGAATTGTGCACAGAAATTAAAAAGAACTTTGTCCGACTGGCTTCGGAGTTAACAAGCGATCAGGAAGATCTTGATGTAATGACAGATGATTTTTTTGTTGTCTATGGCGTTATAGAGATACTTGGCAGGCTGGTTGAACGGAAAAAGCTTGGCTGCAAATGCGGAAATCATAACCTAACTGTAGAAATATTACCTGAAAGTGTAGAATTGATTTGCGATTTATGCAAGGCAATGGGTATTATTTATACGGATAATAAAGACATTTTGCGCATACTAGAACAAATGGGAGCAATTACTTTAGAGGAAAACGAGATGTGGATCATCAACGATTCTCTGAAGGGAAATCATAGAAAGAATATCATTACGGAGGTCGAGTAGGTTTTTACTATGGCCGGATATTATTGAAGGAGGAATTTGACCTATGCGTTTTTTCCTTGATTCAGCCAATACAGAAGAGATTTCCCGGGCATGGGACATGGGAGTCATCGCCGGTGTTACGACGAATCCTTCTTTGGTAGCCAGAGAAAAAGAGGACTTTCATACTCTGATTCATAAAATTGCCGGGATTGTCGATGGCCCGATCAGTGCGGAAGTCATAGCGCTCGATTATGAGGGTATGCTTCAGGAAGCCCGGCGGCTCTCAGATATTCATCCAAATATTGTCGTCAAAATTCCAATGACGCTTGACGGTTTGAAAGCCGTCAAGACGCTGCGGGAAGAAGATATCCAGACGAACGTTACATTGGTATTCAGCCCTGTTCAGGCACTGATGGCAGCAAGGGCGGGAGCCGCTTATGTCAGCCCTTTTTTAGGAAGACTTGACGATATCGGGGAGATTGGCATGAATGTCCTGGCCGATATCTGCGAAATTTTTGAGGTCCATGATCTGGACTGCGGGGTGATTGCCGCCAGTATCCGTCATCCTGTTCACGTCCTTGAAGCGGCTAAGATCGGCGCGGATTTTGCGACAATACCTTTTGGCGTTTTGAGCAAATTATCCGAGCATCCCTTGACAAGTGCAGGAATTAATAAATTTTTGGATGACTGGAAGAAGTTAAGTTAAGAAGGGTGAAAAAGAGATGGAAAGAGAATTAACCATGGAATTTGCCCGGGTGACGGAAGCGGCAGCACTTGCTTCAGCTCGCTGGGTAGGAATGGGACAGAAGAATGAAGCCGATGATGCGGCAGTGGAAGCTATGAGATCTTTGTTTGATACCGTACACATGGATGGGACGGTCGTGATCGGCGAAGGAGAAATGGACGAAGCCCCGATGCTTTACATTGGGGAGAAACTTGGCACGGGCGAAAAGCCCGAGGTTGATGTTGCCGTTGATCCCCTCGAGGGAACAAATCTTGTTGCCAAAGGAATGCCAGGAGCCATAGCGGTTTTAGCTGTGACCAAAAGATATGGACTTCTGCATGCCCCGGATATGTATATGGATAAAATTGCTGTTGGTCCCAAGGCTGCAGGACGTATCCATCTGGATGCTCCGGTTGCGGAAAATCTCGAGAACATAGCCAAGGGACTCAATAAGAAAATTCAGGAACTTACGGTGGTTATTCTCGACAGGCCCCGCCACAGTGAGATCATCCGTCAGGTAAGAGAATGCGGCTCCAGAATACGCCTGATTACCGACGGTGATGTCGCTCCGGCTGTCGCCTGCGGGCTGGAAGGCAGCGGAGTTGATGTGATGATGGGGGTCGGCGGAGCTCCTGAGGGAGTGCTTGCCGCTGCTGCCCTGCGCTGTATGGGCGGGGAAATGCAGGGGAGACTTTGGCCGGAGAATGAAGAAGATGTTGAAAGAGCGCGGAAACTGGGTATAATGGATATCAATAAACTGCTGACACTCGATGATCTGGTCAATACGGATGACATCTTTTTTGCGGCAACCGGAATTACAGAAGGACCGCTGCTTAAAGGCGTGATATACAGCAGTGAGGGTGCCACGACGCACACTGTGGTGATGAGAGGCAAGACCGGTACGGTCCGTTTTATTGAAGCCAAACATTGTTTTGCCAAAAAGCCTAAATATGCAATTAAAGGAGCCTGCTAAAACGCTGCGAAGAGAAGCCTTCTGAATTGTTTTTTTCTTGACCGAAAGGCAAAGAATGTGCTAAAATATTCAGAGTTGACTGTTTTTGATTGAGACGGATCTGATTGGGAAGGAAGGTGACGGGTCATGAAAGAGAAAATTCATCCGAAATATGAACAAACTACCATTAGCTGCGCTTGCGGCAATATTATAGAAACAGGTAGTACGAAGAAGGATATCAAGGTCGAAATTTGTTCCAAGTGTCATCCTTTTTACACTGGAGTTCAGCGATTTGTTGACGCTGGTGGACGAGTCGATCGTTTCAAAAAGAAATACGGTTTGCAATAACAACGGTATGAAACCGTTGCCTGTAGAAAACAAGGAGCAGAGCGTAAGCTCTGCTTTTCGGTTATTAGGCCTTGGAGGTTTGAAATTATGGAGAAACCTGTTCAATATGGAGGGCAAGCGCTGATTGAAGGCGTAATGATGCGCGGGCCGCGGGCGATTGCGATGGCCGTTCGCTTGCAGAACGGAGAAATTGAAGTAACGACCCAAGATATTCATCCCTGGTCTCAGAAGCCAGTTCTTAAATTGCCGATCATTCGGGGTTTTGTTGCACTGCTTGAATCTTTGGTAATCGGAACCAAAGCTTTGATGTTTTCCGCCGACCGCGCTGTCGGCGAAGAAGAAGGAGAGGAGCTTGGCTTTTGGGCGATGGTGTTAACAATCGTTATTGCCTTTGCTGCCGGACTCCTGTTATTTGTCGGAATACCGACAGCTTCCGCTCATTTATTAACAGATATTTTTCCGGGTACCGTACTGCAAAATATTGTCGAAGGCCTCATTCGTCTTATTGTGTTATTTCTATATATCCTTCTGATATCTAGATTAAAGGATATTCAGAGGGTATTTCAATACCATGGGGCAGAACATAAAGCAATATTTGCGCATGAAGCTGGCGTGGAACTGAATCCGGAAAACATCCGGAAATACTCCAGACTGCATCCCCGGTGCGGGACGAGCTTCTTGCTTATTGTTGTTGTCGTCAGTATCTTTGTTTTTGCCTTTTTGGGCGTGGATCCTCTGTGGTGGCGTATCGTTTCCCGAATCATCCTGATGCCGCTGGTAGCCGGAATTTCGTACGAGCTTTTAAAGCTGTCAGGGAGATTTTCCAAATCGGTATTTTTAAAGTGGATCATTGTTCCCGGCCTTCTGCTGCAGAAACTTACGACCAGGGAACCGGACGACTCCCAACTTGAGGTTGCGATTGCTGCGCTTAACGGGGTACTCGCGACTGGACAGGAACTTTCATAATAAAATTCATTTGGGAGAGGTTAAAACATGCTAAACAGGCTCGAAGAGATTGAAAAAAAATATGACGACCTGACAGAGCTCCTGGCCAAGCCGGAGATCATCGCCAATCAGGCTGATTTTCAGAAATATGCCAAAAGCCAGTCAGCGCTTACAGATACAGTCGCAGTATTTCGGGAATATAAAGAAATAAACCGGCAGATCGAGGATCTTAAAGTTCTGCTTGCCGAGGAACGCGATCCGGAAATGAGAGAGATGGCCGAGGCCGAACAGGATGAATTAACAAAGAGTAAAAAGAAGCTGGAGGAGGATTTGAAAATCTTGCTCTTGCCGAAGGATGCGAATGATGAGAAAAACGTCATTATGGAGATCAGAGCCGGTGCTGGTGGAGATGAAGCGGCTTTGTTTGCAGGTGATTTATACAAGATGTATACAAAATATGCCGAAAGTCAGAACTGGAAGACCGAACCCTTAAGTGCCAGTTTCACGGATATTGGCGGCTTTAAAGAAATTATTTTTATGATCGAAGGACAGGGTGCTTATAGCAGACTTAAATATGAAAGCGGTGTTCACCGTGTTCAGCGGATTCCTGCGACCGAATCCGGCGGCAGGATCCATACGTCGACCGTGACGGTTGCCGTACTGCCTGAGGCCGAGGAAGTCGATGTTGCGATTAACCCGAACGATATCAGGATCGATATTTTTTGTTCCAGCGGTCCTGGCGGTCAATCTGTAAATACGACACAGTCGGCAGTCCGCATTACCCACTTGCCGACGGGAATCGTGGTCTCCTGCCAGGATGAAAAATCCCAGCACAAGAATAAGGATAAAGCTTTAAAAGTGCTCAGAGCCAGGCTCTTAGAGAAAGCCCAGGAAGCAGCAGCCGGCGAGATTGCCCAAGAACGTAAAAGCCAGGTAGGGACAGGTGACCGCAGTGAGCGCATCCGAACCTACAACTATCCTCAGGGCAGGGTTTCCGATCATCGTATCGGGCTTACGCTGCATAAACTGGACAGCATTTTGTTGGGTGACATCGAAGAAATTATTACGGCATTGATTTCAGCCGATCATGCCGAAAAACTCAAAGCTTCGGTCTAATGGAAAAGGATGAAACCAGGAGTTTACCAGGTATGACAGATAGACTTGATGCTCATCAGCCAATGGAGCTGCTGCGGCAAGGTGCGCAGTATTTAGCGCAGTGCGGGGTACCTGACGCCCGGGCGGAGGCGGATCTTATCCTGGCCTTTGTGCTTAAAACGACCAGAGACAAACTATATGCCGAGTGTGACAGGGTAGTCGCTTCTCCGGAAAGAGAGATCTATAATGATTTTCTGAAACGACGTGGTCAGAGGGAACCGCTTGCTTATCTGCTTAAGACCCGTGAATTTATGGGTCTTGATTTCTTTGTGGACCCAAGCGTTCTGATCCCGAGACCAGAAACGGAACTTCTAGTTGAGAAAGTCCTGGAATTGGGCAAGAATATGGGTAGAGAACGAGAAAATTCGGAAATTCCTTCGAAGGTTCTTGATCTTTGCACAGGCAGTGGGGCAATTGCCGTTGCTGTGGCCTATCATTGGAAGCAGGCGGCCGTTGTCGCTGTTGATGTGTCTTCTGAAGCGTTGACTGTCGCCAAAATTAATGCGGCCAATATGAACGTGAATATTGATTTTCGTCAGGGAGATCTCTTTGCACCGGTGCAGGGAGAAAAATTTAGCCTGATTGTTTCCAATCCTCCGTACGTCTCAGAACATGAAATTCTGAAGTGTCCGCCAGAAGTTAGGAAAGAGCCTGTCTTAGCTCTGCTGGCTGGAAAAGATGGCCTGGATTTCTACCGGAGGATTGCTATGAACGCAACAGAATTCTTGAGCCATGAGGGAATAATCCTGGTGGAAATCGGGTATTCCCAGGGAACTCGGGTTCGGGAATTATTTACGGCCGCCGGATATCAAACCGAATTGTTTTCTGATTACGCTGGTCTGGATAGAATAGTCCTGGCCCGCAAGGAATAGTATTTCGTTAATAACCGGTTGGAAACCGCCGTTTGTATAAGGCCACGAAGGAGCTGTCATGGAGACAAAAAGAATTCGGCTGAGGTCGGACAGCATCATACAGGATAAAGAATTGCAGGAAGCAGCAGCTTTGCTCCGACAGGGTGAAGTCGTGGCATTTCCTACCGAGACCGTTTATGGGCTTGGCGCCAATGCGCTGGACAGCGAAGCCTGTGCTAAAATATATGCGGTAAAAGGACGACCTTCGGATAATCCGCTGATTGTTCATGTTGCTGCCTTGGACGAAGCACAGCAGCTTGTCCGTGTTTGGCCGCCGCAGGCTGAAGTCTGCGCGCGGAATTTCTGGCCAGGACCTTTAACGCTGGTACTGCCCAAGAGAGCGCATATTCCGGAAATCGTCAGCGGAGGACTGGACACGGTGGCGGTCAGAATGCCGAGTCACCCTGTTGCCCTGGCCCTGATTGAAGCAGCGGGTTGTCCATTGGCCGCGCCGAGTGCGAATATATCGGGAAAGCCCAGTCCGACCAATGCGGAGCATGTTTGGCGGGATCTGAAAGGGAAGATTCCGTTGCTGATTGATGCCGGATCTTGTACAGTGGGTCTTGAATCGACTGTGCTTGATTTGACCGGGGAACTACCAACGATTTTGCGCCCAGGAGGAATTACGCTTGAACAGCTTCGGGCAGTGCTGGGGAAGGTCGAACTGGACCGCAGTGCTGATCAAGGACAACCGACCGTAGAGCCCAGGTCGCCTGGTATGAAATATAGACATTACGCACCGGAAGGTGAAATCATTTTATTCAGTGGTAGTACCTCTGAAAAAGCTGAAAAAATGACGAAATATCTGAGGAACAAAAACAACGCGGTAAGGACTGCAGTACTGTGTTTGGAAGAAACGGTCGCCAGACTGACCGGAGATACGGCCGGCAAGGCCGATATGATATTTACACTTGGTTCCAGGAATAATCTTGACTCAGCTGCCAGCCGTCTGTTTGAAGGACTGAGACTGTGTGACGAGCAAAACATCGACACCATTCTGGCGGAGGAGATTGCAGAAGAAGGAATAGGGCTTGCATTTATGAACCGTTTGAAGAAAGCAGCTGGCAAAAAAAATTTTGGTCCAGGGAGCAGGTATCCCAATCTGACCGAAACTAAGGAGGAAAACACTTGGAATTAATATGGATCATAGCGGTATCGATAGCACTAGGGATGGATGCCTTTTCCTTCTCGCTTGCTTTAGGAATGATTGGGATCGACAATAAAATAGCGCTGAGATTGAGTGTTGTCGTGGCAGTGTTTCATGTTTTCATGCCGCTTTTGGGTTTGTGGATTGGACAGAAACTTGGATTGCTGTTTGGCAATGTTGCAGTTGGGATCGGAGCTGTCATTTTACTCTGGCTTGGCAGTAAAATGATTCTGGGAGCCATTCGGGGATCGGGAGAAAAAAGCATCCCGAGTTTAAAAGGATTCGGAATTTTTGTTTTGGCAGGAAGCGTCAGCCTTGACGCGCTGAGTGTCGGATTTTCTCTGGGTACGTTTGTCAGTATGATCCTGCCGGCAACCCTGATCATGGGTTTTACCGCAGGCATCATGACAGGAGGCGGAATTCTTCTTGGTCGAAGAATCGGCACCTGGGCCGGCAGCAAAGCGGAAGCCGTCGGTGGCGGCATCTTGTTTCTGATTGGCCTGAGAATGGCCTTCGGTCTTGTTTTCTAAGTTAATTGAATTTTAATTTACTAGTCCGGAAAAGAGGGTATAATGATATCTATGAAAATCTTGTTTGTTTGTACAGGAAATACATGCCGCAGTCCGATGGCAGAAGGTCTTGCCCGCTTATATTTTCCGGAAGGGTATGAGCTTTTTTCGGCTGGTATTCAGGCTTTGGATGGTGATCCCGTCAGTCCGTATGCAGGGGAGATTCTCCAGAAAAAGGGAATTGATGCCCGGCGGCATCGGGCGGTCAGGCTGCAAAAAGATACGCTCGCTGCTGCTGATCTGATCCTGACAATGACCAAAGCTCAGAAAAAAGTATTGTTCGGTATTTATCCGGAATATCAGGATAAAATCATGCAACTCGGAGAATGGGCTGGTTTGGATAAAGAAATTTCCGACCCATGGCTGGGATCTCTGGAAACATACAGGTTCTGTGCGGAAGAAATTGAAGAAATGATCAAAGCTGGAGTACGGCGGTATCGAGGGAATAGTTAGCGCCTGTAAATGCTAGATAAAAAAATGATGATAAAAACTACGGAGTTCAGGAGGCAGAAATGAAAATTGCATTGGGTGCAGATCATGCAGGATATCAGCTTAAGGAGTGCATCAAAGAATTTCTTGCGGAAAAAGGCCACGAGATTCTAGATTGCGGTACAGACAGCGACATTTCCGTTGATTATCCGGAGTATGGCTTCAATGTCGGGAAAGCAGTGATCGAAAATAAAGCGGATTCAGGAATCGTGGTCTGCGGCACCGGAATAGGGATTTCCATTGCAGCCAATAAAGTCAAGGGAATCCGGGCTGCCCTTTGTACCGACAGTTATATGGCCAAGATGGCGAGGCAGCATAATAACGCCAATATCTTAGCACTCGGAGCAAGAGTAATTGGTCAGGGCGTTGCGCTGGATATTGTCGAGACTTTTTTGACGACATCCTTCAGCGGGTGGAAACATGCCAGAAGAGTAGATATGATCAGCGATTTTGAACAGCGATCTTGAACAGCGATCTTAATTTTTTAGGCTGAGGATACTGGCCCAAAAAATAAGAAAGGCGTGAGGGTACTATGGCAGATAAGAAGGAAATGCTTCGGCAAATCAAAGATGAGTGGGAGCATATTCTTCAGGCATTTGAGGATACAGCTGGACTAACGCCTGGACAGCTGCTGGTTGTAGGCTGCAGCACGAGTGAGATTATCGGGGAGAAGATTGGCAAAGCCGGTAGCAAAGAAGTGGCTGATATTCTGTTCGAACCACTTCGGAGATGGGCGGACAAGCTTGGGATTTTTCTGGCGATTCAATGCTGTGAGCATTTAAACCGGGTGCTCATCGTGGAAAGAAAGGTGGCGGACAGGCTGAATTTTGAACCCGTCGTGGTGATACCGTCGCTTTCAGCAGGCGGGGCAATGTCCCTGACTGCCTGGGGGAATTTTTCCGATCCCGTTGCTGTCGAACAGGTTAGGGCTGATGCCGGGATCGATATCGGAGACACGTTGATTGGTATGCATCTTCGTCCGGTCGCCGTTCCGCTAAGGATTGGTGTCCGAAACCTCGGTGCGGCTCATCTTAACCTTGCCAAAACGCGGCCGAAATATGTCGGCGGCCCGAGAGCTTCTTATCCCTGCGACTGAGGAGGCCAGGACAGAAGTTTATATGGCAGCATATGCTAAACAGAATAATTCTAAGGTTGACAAGATACCAGAAAAGGAAACGATATCCTAGTTATTTATGATAGAGGTGGATATTCAGATGGATTACATTCGGAAATATTTAGCGTCCCAGGACCCTGAGGCAGCAAAAGCCATAGAGCTGGAAGAAAACAGACAGGAAAATAAAATTGAACTCATTGCTTCGGAAAACTTTGTCAGCAGGGCAGTTATGGCTGCTCAGGGTTCGGTCCTGACAAACAAATACGCTGAAGGATATCCGGGAAAACGTTATTACGGTGGATGCGAGTATGTTGATATTGTTGAAAATCTGGCCAGGGAAAGGGTCAAAAAACTGTTTAATGCAGAACACGCTAATGTTCAGCCCCATTCAGGAGCACAGGCCAATACAGCAGTTTATTTTGCCATGCTGAATCCTGGGGACACGGTTCTGGGCATGAACTTGTCGCATGGAGGGCATCTTACACACGGGAGTCAGGTCAACATCTCGGGAAAATATTTCAATTTTATTGAATATGGCGTTGATAAGGAAACAGAACGGATCGATTACGACAATCTGCATAAACTGGCGCTTGCCCATAAACCAAAGATGATTGTCGGCGGAGCGAGTGCTTACCCTCGCCAGATTGATTTTAAACGGATCAGAGAAATCGCCGATGAAGTTGGCGCTTACGTGATGATTGATATGGCGCATATTGCAGGTCTGGTAGCAGTCGGTCTTCATCCGAGCCCCATTCCCTATGCGCATTTTGTAACCAGCACAACCCATAAGACCTTAAGGGGGCCAAGAGGCGGGCTTATTCTCTGTAAAGAGGAATTCGGGCCAAAGATCGATAAAGCGATATTCCCCGGAATTCAGGGTGGCCCGCTGATGCATGTGATTGCAGCCAAGGCCGTTGCTTTCGGTGAAGCTCTTCAGCCGGGATTTGTTGAATACCAGCAGCAGATTTTGCAAAATGCCCGGGCATTAGCCAAAGGATTTCTGGCAAGAGGATTTCGTTTGGTTTCAGGCGGTACGGACAACCATTTGCTGCTGCTGGATGTCAGACGCAAGGGGCTGACAGGCAAAGAAGCTGAAACACGGCTGGACAGTGTCGGCATTACCGTGAATAAAAATACGATCCCGTTTGATCCTCAGGGGGCCAATGTAACGAGCGGTATACGGATCGGTTCGCCTGCGGTCACGACCAGAGGGTTGAAGGAAGCCGAGATGGATCTGATCACTGAGGCGATTGACCTGACGCTGACTGCCGGCAGTGATGCTTCAAGAATTGCCCGGGCCGAAGCGATTGTCAAAGATATTTGCGGAAGATTTCCTTTGTATAAGTAACCTAACCTACGTTACGGCTATTGATCAATGCTTAAACGAATCCGCCTATATCGTTCCAAGAGTCGGAGATGCTGGGGACAGACTGTTTGGAACAAAAGAATAAACAACAGAGAAGAAACAGAAAATGAACAGAAAAAGATCCTAATAGATATAATGACAGCAGAGTCTGGCACGAGTATACTAAAAATAGAGAATTATCTTAGCAGACAAAAATTCAATGTACTTTTTGGCGAAGGAAAGCGGAATGCGGGGAGTAGTGTGATGAAAAATCAAACCAGGCCAGCGTGGGACGAATATTTCCTTGATCTTGCCCAGCTGGTGGCCAGGCGGTCAACCTGCTTAAGGCGCAATTATGGCGCAGTGATTGTCAAAGACAATATTATTGTTAGCACAGGTTACAACGGCGCTGCCAGAGGGGAACCCAACTGCATTGACATCGGGGAATGTGTCAGGGAACGGTATAATGTTCCCAAAGGGGAAAGATATGAGTTGTGTATGGCGGTTCACGCTGAACAAAATGCGATTATTGCCGGTGATCCCGTAAAAATGCAGGGAGCCACAATTTACATATCCGGCTATGAATTTGATGGGGAACAAGCATCGGGGGAACCCTGTCTGCTGTGCCGGAGAATGATTAAAAATGCAATGATCAAACGGGTTGCTTATCTTGATGAAAACGGTAAAAAAAAGAATATTCGCTTCGAAACAAGCGAGTAATAAACCATGGGATGATGGAGCTGTATATAATTGTATATATTTGCGAAAAATGCCTTGGGCGTGTATAATATTTAAGATTAAAGGTCTTTGCGGTCAACGCCTTCAGGCATTGCCCAACAGTGGGGGAAATATTGTGGAATTGAAGCAAAGAAATTATAAGGTCATGACTGTATTTGGAACCAGACCTGAGGCTATTAAGATGGCACCTGTCGTAAAAGCATTAGAAAAGCGGGACGACGTTGACAGCCTGGTTGTTGTTACTGCCCAGCATCGTGAGATGCTGGATCAGGTTGTTAAACTCTTTGATATTGTACCTGATTATGATCTTGATTTAATGAAGCATGGACAGACTCTTGCCACCCTTACCACTGGAGTGCTGACAGGAATAGATGAGATATTGATCAAGGAAAAACCGAATTTGATCTTGGTACAAGGGGATACTACAACTACTTTTGCATCAGCCCTAACAGCTTTTTATCATAAGATCCCGATCGGCCATATCGAGGCTGGTTTGCGAACTGGCCAGAAATATTCTCCCTGGCCGGAGGAAATCAATCGGAAACTTACCAGCGGTTTAGCAGACCTGCATTTTGCACCCACCGAAGTATCGAGAAGTAATCTGTTGCGCGAAGGGATCGACCCGGAGAATATATTTGTTACAGGCAACACAGTAATCGATGCCTTATTAAGTACCGTTAAGCCGGAATATCAGTTTGCGGATATAGACTTAAACAGGATTCTAGAAGCAAATAAAGATAAACGAATGATCCTAATGACAACGCACCGCCGGGAGAATTGGGGAGAACCCATGCGGCAGATCTATCAGGCGCTGGAAACAGTCCTGCGGGAATTTCCGGATACCTATGTTATATTCCCGATGCATAAGAACCCTACGGTCAGGAAAGTAGTCACGGAGGTCTTAGGCGGCAATGAAAAGGTCCATTTAATTGAACCTTTGGATTACGAACCGTTTGTAAATCTAATGGCGAAGGCCTATCTGATCCTGTCAGACTCCGGGGGAATCCAAGAAGAGGCTCCTTCACTGGGCAAGCCCGTTTTAGTGGTCAGGGATACGACTGAACGGCCTGAAGCTGTCGATTCAGGAACCGTATTGCTGGTTGGGACACAATACAATAAAGTCGTTGAGAGCATTCAGCAGCTGTTAACCGACCAGGATGCTTATGAAAAAATGTCTCAAGCGACAAATCCATACGGGGACGGCAGATCAAGCGCAAGAATCACCCAAATTATTATTGAAAAATTTTCTGATCAAAAGATTTTCAGCATCTGATCACGATCACAAGAATTTCTTAATAAAATGAAAAATAATTAAAAAAAATGCAAAATGAAAACTCATGATTATGTGAAGGAACGATCAATCCTGATTCTACGCGGTATTTGACGGCAAGTGCAATTGGCATAAATCTTGCAATACATATTAGGATGTCATATTATGTTGTCTACGAAAAACCAAAAGATTTGAGGGAACCAGATGGCTGACAAATTTGCAGGTGATGTTGTCAAGTATATGCTATGGGGATCATCAAGTGCCTCTGCTCTTGTTGGCTTGGAAGTAGGAGGATATTTTTTCGGAAATTATTTGGACACTCGTTTTGGCACTGACCCTTTATTTAAGGCAGTTTTGATGATTCTAGGCATTTTGTTCAGTATATTATCTCTAATATTAATTTATTTAAAGTTAGGTAAAACGGATGGAAAATAGCAGGTTTATTCAGATCTTGACGGTTATTCTTTGCATCACTGTTTTAATCGTAATATGGCGAACAGAATTTTATCCCCTTGTCGGTTTATTGATCGGCTATTATACGGGCATAATTAATGTTAAGTGGCTACTTAGGGATGCTCGAAAAGCAATGGACAAAGATAAGAAAGCAGCCCTAAAAACATACTACAAAAGCTTAGTATTCAGGTTGGTAATCATTACATTGGTATTTGCTATTACCGCAAGGTTCCAACCGGAATGGCTTTATTATGTGGCTATAGGAATGATGATTGGTATTGTTATCCCTATAATTGTAGCAAGACATCAACTAAGGAAAATGAAAGGTGGTGAAAATTAAATGCATGATACCGTACTATGGGTATTGGGAAATGGCACTGTGCATGCGAAGACACTGATTATGACTTGGGTCACGATGATACTTCTTTTGGGTTTTGTCTTTCTTTGTAAGCGCAATCTGACAAGTGGAACGCCCGGAAAACTTCAAAATCTTTTGGAATGGATCATTGATTTTGTCAGGGGCCTTATCTCTGATAATATGAACTATAAAAAAGGATCGTCATTGCTCGGGTATCTTCTTTCACTTATTTTGTTTGTATTTTTTGCGAACATGATTGGCTTGATTCCCAATATATTTGCACCCTTACTCGATCACGTACACTTTGCTAGAATCAATGAGATGTTTGGCGGAGCAATTTTCAGTGCGCGAACAACAACGTTTTCGTCGCCGACAGCAGATGTTAATACGACCTTTGCGTTGTCTACAATAACGATTGTTTTAGTATTGGTCTATGGACTCAAATATAAAGGTGCGCACTATTTCAAACACTTTCTTGAACCCTATCCGCCTTTTGCGATCCTTCATATTATTGACTTTGTCGCCAAGCCTTTGACCTTAGCTTTCCGGCTATTCGGCAATATTTATGCTGGAGAAATCCTGATTGCAGTCATTCTCATGATCCCGGGTATATTTGCCTTTGGCGGAGTTATTCCGATGCCATTCTGGCTTGTTTTCTGCGTATTTATCGCAGTAATCCAATCCTATGTTTTTACAATATTAACGGTGGCCTATGTCGGCCAAGCTATCGAAGAGTCTCACTAACAACGGTATTATTTCAGAGCTAAAAAGAAGCAATCTGAAATCAATAAATACAAAATGAATTAATTTAAGGAGGAAATTTAATATGGATATCACTGCTGCTGCGTTGATAGGTACTGGTATTGCTGCCGCGGGTGCGGCCATTGGAGCTGCTATGGGTAATGGAAACGTTGTTGCCAGCACAATTGATGGAATTGCACGTCAACCTGAAGCCAGAGGAACTTTAATGAGCACCATGTTTATTGGTATTGCGCTGGTTGAGATTCTTCCCCTCTTGTCCATCATCATGGCTCTGTTAATGTTCTTTACGAAGTCCTGAGGTGTACTTCAGTAAAATGCAACAATTGAATGACGTTACTGTATTAATCTACTGCTCAAAATAGAGAGGAGGGGGAATATCGCTTGAATCCCTTCGTAATAGGTTTTACCAATTCGATTGCCTCAGCGGCTGCTGGTCCTACGACAAATAGCCCGTTACATTTTGACTACACATATTTTGTTCAGCTTCTTTCATTTTTGCTTTTAGTTTGGATCCTGAAAAAGTTTGCTTGGACACCAATCATGAATATGATGGAAAAACGCCGTCAGGGTATTGAAAATAACCTGGCCCAAGCCGAACAGGAGAGAAAAGAAGCTGAAAGAATCCGGCTGGAATACCAACAGGAAATGCGTCAAGCCCGTCAGCAAGCTCAGGAAATTATTGAGAAGGCTACCAAGAGCAGCGAGCTGCGTGCGGAAGAAATTATCCTGGAAGCCCGTAAGGAAACCGAAAAGCTCAAACAGTCGGCCTTGGCCGACATTGGACGGGAACGCGACAGGGCAATTGCCGATGTTAAAGCTCAGGTAGCCGATATGTCCGTAGCCGTTGCTGAAAAAATCATTCGCCACAAACTGGATATCACGGGTCAGGAAGCTCTCATTGAACAATTTATTCAAGAGGTAGGGGATCGGCCATGTTAAACGGCGCTCTCGCACATCGCTATGCGCAGGCTCTTTTTGAATTAGCTATTGAGATGTCTGTCCTCGATCAAATCGATAAAGAGCTGCATGATTTGGCGGAAATTGTAGCCCAAAATAATGAGCTGAAAGTTTTGCTGAACCATCCCAATATTGAAGCAGAAACCAAAAAGAAGGTCCTGGCGAAGATACTTGATGACACTGTTTCTGACATGACCAGTCATTTTGTTTATCTGTTGATTGATCGCAGGAGACAGAATCTCCTCAGCCTGGTTCAGCGTGAATTTGCACGTCTGGCCAATGAAGCACGCAACTTAATCGAAGCAAAAGTTACCAGTGCCACAGCACTGACTCCGGCGCAAGAGGAAAAACTCAAAGAAATGATTGCCAGATCTACTGGCAAGAATGTTCGTTTACTTTCCGAAGTAAATCCGACATTGATCGGTGGAGCCAAACTTCAAGTGGGAGATCGTGTGATGGATGGCTCAATTACAACCGCATTGTCTAAAATACGTGATGAATTGAAAAAAACATCGTTAAAACCTCAGCAGGAAGTAGGGGTGAACTAAAAGGATGAATTTACGTCCCGAAGAAATTAGTTCTATTATTAAACAGCAAATCGAGCGTTATGAATCAGCCCTCGAAGTCGTTGATGTTGGTACCGTTATCCAGGTAGGTGATGGTATTGCGCGTGTTTATGGCTTGGAGAAGGCAATGTCCGGTGAGCTTCTGGAGTTCCCTGGCGGTATATATGGGATGGCCATGAACCTGGAAGAGGACAACATCGGCTGCGTTATCCTGGGACCTTATGCTGCGATTAAAGAAGGCGACCAGGTCAAGCGTACCGGCAGGATCGTGGAAGTACCGGTAGGAGAAAGCTTAATTGGCCGCGTTGTCAACGTTCTTGGACAACCTGTCGATGGCAAAGGGGAGATCATTCCAGCCGGATATCGTCCGATAGAATCAGATGCTCCCGGTGTAGTCGACAGAAAAAGAGTAAATGAACCGCTGCAGACCGGTCTGAAGTCGATTGACTCCATGGTGCCAATCGGCCGCGGACAACGTGAGCTGATTATTGGTGACCGCCAGACAGGTAAGACCGCGCTGGCCGTAGACACCATTATTAATCAAAAAGGACAGAATTGTATCTGTATTTATGTGGCTATCGGTCAGAAACAGTCGACCGTAGCCAGTGTTGTGAAGAAGCTGGAAGAGCATGGCGCGATGGAATATTCGATCGTTGTCATGGCGACAGCTTCCGACCCGGCTCCGATGCTTTATATTGCACCGTATTCTGGTTGTGCGATTGGCGAGTATTTTCGGGACAAAGGTCAGCATGTTCTGGTGGTCTATGATGATCTCTCCAAACAGGCGGTTGCTTATCGCGAACTGTCGCTCTTGTTGAAACGTCCGCCCGGACGTGAAGCTTATCCCGGCGACGTTTTCTATCTCCATTCCCGTTTGCTGGAACGTGCGGCTAAGCTGTCCCCAGAAAAGGGAAGCGGCTCACTGACAGCGCTGCCGATCATTGAGACTCAGGCCGGTGACGTTTCCGCGTATATCCCGACGAACGTTATTTCCATCACCGACGGTCAGATATTCTTGGAATCAGACCTGTTCTTTTCCGGTTTCCGTCCTGCCATTAACGTCGGTATCTCGGTATCGCGCGTTGGAGGAGACGCTCAGATCAAGGCCATGAAACAGGTAGCCGGTCAGCTCCGTCTGGATCTGGCAGCTTATCGCGAATTAGCGGCTTTTGCCCAATTTGGATCTGATCTGGACAAAGCGACTCAAGCCAGACTTAACCGCGGCCAAAAAACCATGGAGATCCTGAAGCAGGGACAATATCAGCCGATGCCGGTCGAAGAGCAGATCATCGTCATCTTCGCGGCGACTAAAGGTTATATCGATGATGTCCCAATGGAAAGAATGAAAGAATTCGAACAGGAACTTCTCCGCTTCATGCGTACGACTCAGATCCCTGAGAAAATCCGTACGGAGAAAGCTCTTTCCAACGAGCTCATGAAAGAAATCGGCGATGCCATCAATGAGTTCAAGCAAGGCTTTTTAGCTTAGAAAGAGTAGGTGAATGAAGTGGCAGGAGTACGCGATATTCGCAGACGGATCCGTAGTGTAGCCAATATGCAGCAGATTACCAAAGCCATGAAGATGGTAGCTGCCGCCAAATTACGGAAGTCTCAGGAAAAAGTCATCGCTTCCCGCCCATATGCCAAACAGCTTCAGAGTGTCCTAGCCCGTCTTGTTCAGAACCAGGCGGAGGCAAGGCATCCGCTTCTGGAAAAACGTCCAGTGGAGAAAGTGGGATATATCCTCGTAACGTCAGACCGAGGTCTGTGCGGAGGGTTTAATACCAACTTGAATCGTATGACCAGGAGTCTGCTTGATGAAAAGACGGACGTTCAAGCCGGTTTGGTAGCAGTAGGCCGGAAAGGCATTGATTTTTTTACCAGACGTAATATTGAAATCATTACACAGTTTACTGGATTGGGCGATAGCCCCAATTATAGCCAAGCCAAAGGCATTGCTAAAGATGTCATTGGGTTATATACCCGCGGCGAATTAGATGAGGTTTACCTCGTTTATTCCAAATTCATTTCGGTTCTGTCTCAGGAACCAACCGCTATCAAATTACTGCCGATTGAACCATCCGCAGAAAAGGCCAGTGGCAGCTATATCTTCGAGCCTGAACCCCAGCAAATGTTGGATAAATTACTCCCCAGCTATGTTGAAAGTCAGATTTTCAGCGCCCTCCTGGAAAGCAAGGCGAGTGAAATGGGGGCAAAAATGACGGCGATGGATTCAGCAACGGAAAATGCCAAAGAAATGATTGGCAAGTTGACTTTAATGATGAACAGAGCCCGTCAGGCAGCGATTACCAAGGAAATTTCTGAAATTGTAGGGGGAGCTGCGGCTCTGGAGTAGCTGCTTTTCGTACCTTATCAAAGGAGGTTGCAAGCTTGTGTCAAAAATAGGTAAAGTAATTCAAGTCATGGGTCCGGTTGTAGACATCGAATTTGATTCCGATGCCCTGCCGGAAATTTATAGTGCGATTGTCATTCAAAACGAAGTAAAGAACTCCAAACTGACTTTGGAAGTTGCCCAGCATCTAGGCAACGACACCGTGCGTTGTATTGCGATGTCGTCCACCGACGGTCTGACCAGGGGTGTAGAAGCCGTGAACACCGGTGCACCGATCACTGTCAGCGTCGGTACTGAAACATTGGGGAGAATGTTCAATGTCTTGGGAGAACCGATCGACAATCTACCCGATGTGAACACGGAACTAAAATTCCCGATTCATCGTAAAGCACCACCGTTTGTCGATCAGGAAACCACAGATACGATGCTGGAAACAGGGATTAAAGTAGTCGATCTGCTGGCACCATATGCTAAAGGCGGTAAGATTGGTCTGTTCGGCGGTGCTGGCGTAGGCAAGACCGTTCTGATCCAGGAGCTCATTAATAATATCGCAACCCAGCACGGCGGTATTTCCGTATTTGCCGGCGTTGGTGAACGTACCCGTGAAGGGAATGACCTCTGGAATGAAATGAAGGAATCCGGCGTTATTAACAAGATGACCATGGTGTTCGGTCAGATGAACGAACCCCCCGGTGCCCGCTTAAGAGTAGGACTGACCGGTCTTACCCAGGCTGAATTTTTCCGTGATGAACAGGGACAGGACGTGCTCCTCTTCGTCGATAACATTTTCCGCTTTACCCAAGCCGGATCTGAGGTGTCCGCACTCTTGGGCCGTATGCCGTCGGCGGTAGGCTATCAGCCGACCCTGGCTACGGAAATGGGCAACCTGCAGGAACGCATCACTTCAACGAAGAAAGGTTCCATCACCTCCGTTCAGGCTATTTATGTGCCGGCGGATGACTTGACGGACCCCGCACCGGCTACGGCCTTTGCGCATTTGGATGCCAAAACGGTTCTTTCCCGTTCGATTTCTGAAATGGGTATTTACCCGGCGGTGGACCCGCTGGATTCCAGTTCCCAGATCATGACCCCGGACATCGTTGGCCAGGAGCATTACGAAGTTGCCCGCGAAGTGCAGAAGATCCTGCAGCGTTATAAAGAGCTTCAGGATATTATTGCGATTCTTGGTATGGACGAGCTCAGCGAAGATGACAAACTTCTTGTTAACCGAGCCCGCCGCATTCAGATTTTCCTTTCCCAGCCGTTTAGTGTAGCCGAGGCCTTCACCGGCATGAAAGGCAAATACGTACCGGTCAAAGATACGATTCGGAGCTTTAAAGAAATCTGCGAAGGTAAGCACGATAGTCTGCCTGAAGAAGCGTTCCGGTATGTCGGAACGATCGAAGAGGCGGTTGAAAAAGCGAAACAGTTGGGAGCTGTATAACCATGGCTGGAACGTTTAACTTTGTTGTCGTGGCACCTGCCGGCGAAGTTCTGAATACGGAAGTTGAATTTATCCTGGCACCCGGAGCGGAAGGAGAACTCGGTATCTTAGCCAACCATTCTCCACTCATTGCCAACCTGGTAATCGGGGTCGTCCGCTATACGCAAAACGGCAAAGTGGAAAAAATGGCAATTGGCGGCGGATTTTTGGAAGTTGTCCAGAACAAGGCAACGATCCTGGCCGACACCGCCGAGCTTGCGGAATCTATCGACGTCGCGAGAGCAGAGGCGGCCAAAGAGCGCGCTGAAAAACGCCTCGGTGAAAAACAGGCCGAGACGGACATCATCCGAGCGGAGGTTGCCTTGAAAAGAGCTGTCGCTAGGCTCAGAGCGACAGAAAAATAGCCTTGGGTTCAAAAGTAAAAAGGATGCAGCGATCATATTGCTGCATCCTTTTCTTATCTTGTCTTGCCTGGTCATAATCTATTCCGCATTTATTTTAGAAATTTGTCAATAGCATCATTCAGTTTGTCGATGACTTCGGTATTGTTTTCCTCATAAGCATGAACCAAACAGTGATTGATATGGTCACTCAAGATGACTTTACCGGTATTGTTAAGTGCGGAGCGGACAGCCGACAGTTGTATCAGTATTTCACTGCAGTCTACTTCATCGTCAACCATTCTTTTTATACCTTCCAGATGGCCGATTACTCTGGCCAAGCGATTTAAGACATTTTTCTTGTTTGGATGGGAATGGGCATGGAGATGCTTATGCTCAAGGCTGTTGTTTTCCATTAAAGTGGCTCCCTTCTGATGAGTACCTGTAAGAAAATTGATATATAACATTTTACCATGAAAAGGCTTCTGGCAACATAGCTAGAAGAATCTAAAAAATCTAAAAAAATCTCTTATGTTTTGGGAATCTCCACTTTGGTCAAACTATTAATAGTTGATGACATTTGAATTAAAGACAGGAATGACAACTAAAAATCAGTAAGCTGGAGTGAGAGAGCGTGTCTGGAAAAAAGACCTTGCTTTGTTTGTTCATATCCCTGACCATTATCGTCTTATCAGGATCAGCAGCCGGGATTGCCAGTAGCATTAAAGCCCAAAGCAATCCTGACAGAAATCTTGTGCTGCTTCTTCATTCGGGACTTGCATCTTGCCAAAATGCCCGGGTAAAATATATTATCTGGACGGAAGATAGCAGCAGTCAGAAGGAAATAGAAAATGTTTTGCAGTCAAGCGGCTTGCTGTGGAATAAAGCTGTCCTGAGCGACTTTGCCAACAGAACGGCCTATCAGTACAGCGCAGAGCTGGAAATTAATCAAGACCAGGAAGGTGATGTTCTCAACACGTATGAAGTACTGAACCTTCGATTATCCAGCCGGGAAACAAAAGTATACCTTGAAGAAAGCGTTGATCAGGAAATTGATATCCAACGTTATTTTAAAATGAACATTGTCAGCATTATTCAACAAACGGATATTCCATCGCTGTATGCTCTGTCCGGTTATACCTGGGGATCAGGCCAGGGTATTAAAGCCGGGAAGGATACAATCAATATACAGGCGGTGACCAGAAAATCCGGAGATAATGGTGGAAGGACTGTACTTGCGCTGCCGGCACTCCTCGAGGAAGTATAGTATACAATAACTTTAAGGTTGACATAGTACGAATAAGTTTTCTTTCCTGCTTGCAGGAAAACAGACCGGTAGAAAAGAACTATTACTGTTGAAATGGAAAACCGGATATGGGATGATTAATACTGGATTGTTTGGACCGGATCATGATATAATCGTAGTTTAGAAATAGGTCAGGAGATGACAATAATTTGAGCAAATTTGTTGTGACAGGCGGAAGAGAACTGGAAGGGAAAGTGGATGTCAGCGGGGCAAAGAACGCCATATTACCGATCATTGCAGCAAGTCTGCTGACTTCAGATAAGATTATTTTGGAGGAAGCCCCCGATCTGCTCGACGTTCAAGTCATGGGGCAGGTTATCGAATCTCTGGGGGGAAAGGTTAAAAGAAAGAACAAGAAATTACATATTGAAAACAGGGATATCGAAAACATAGAGGCTCCTTACGATCTTATATCCAAAATGCGAGCATCCATATTTATTATGGGTCCTTTGCTTGCTCGCAAGGGCAGAATCAGGATTTCTCATCCCGGTGGATGCGCAATCGGGTCCAGACCGATCAACTGGCATATTAAAGGTTTGGAGCTGCTGGGAGCCCAGGTCCGTATGGATAATGGTTTTTTGGACGTTTCGGCCTCCAGACTGAAAGCGGCAAGAATATATCTGGATTTTCCGAGCGTTGGAGCAACCGAGAATATCATGATGGCTGCAGTAAACGCTGAGGGTACGACCATTGTTGAGAATGCTGCTCAGGAACCCGAAATTGTTGATCTCGCCAATTTTATCAATGAAATGGGTGGTAAAATCCGCGGCGCAGGCACAAATATCATTAACATTGAAGGGGTCAAAGAACTTCATGGAACCACGCATACGATTATACCGGACAGGATCGAAGCAGGAACATACATCTTGATGGCTGCGGCCTGCGGCGGGGAAGTCTTGGTGCGGAACGTCATCCCTGTCCACTTGACTTCGCTTTTGGCCAAACTTGATGAAGCCGGCGTGGTATATAAAGAGGAAGATGACGGCATAAGAGTCATTGGCAAAGGGAACTATCATGCCGTAGACATTAAGACCCAAGTGCATCCGGGGTTTTCAACCGATTTGCAGGCGCCGATCATGGCGATGCTTACACGGGCCCATGGAACTTCAATGGTTACAGAGACCGTTTTTGAAAACAGATTCATGCATGTCGAAGAACTGAAAAGAATGGGCGCAGATATCCGGATTGAGGGCAGAAGTGCGATTGTCCAGGGAGTGGAAAACCTTCATCCCGCTACCGTAAGTGCGAGTGATTTGCGGGCCGGAGCGGGCCTTGTTCTGGCAGCACTGACGGCCAATGGCACCTCGGAAATCAGAGAGATCCATCATATTGAAAGAGGTTATGAATACCTTGAAGTTAAATTAAGGGGTATTGGTGCCAATATCACGAAAGAAGAATAACCGACTTCGTTTGTATCATATCGCTGCCCTCCTGTGCATACAAATAGGATATGCTTGTACTGCGCAGGAGGCCAAAACGTGAGTAAAAGAATGAAAACAATAACGGCCGCTGTCATGGCCGTTATCTTTTTTGTAGGAATACTGCCCGTGCTTATCAGTTGGTTTGGGGGTGGAGACCAGGACGATCCGGGAATACCGGTAAGGGTTAAACTGGCAGACGGCCAGATCAGAGCAATACCCATAGAGGAATACCTGGTCGGGGTAGTTGCAGCCGAAATGCCTGCCCAGTTTGAAGCAGAGGCGTTAAAGGCCCAGGCTGTTGCCGCCAGGACCTATGTACTGAAAAGGATGGAATCCGCTGCGGGCAGCGACTTTGATGTGGACACCACTGTCAATACGCAGGCCTGGAATACCAATGAAGAAATGCGGACAAAATGGGGAATCATCAACTACTGGAAATACCAGCGCAAAATTGCAGATGCGGTTAAAGCTACACGGGGGAAGGTTGTTACGTATCAGGGAAAAATGATTAATGCGTTTTTCTACAGCAGCTGCGGCCGGAAAAAGACTGAGCAGGCTGGAGACGTTTGGAGTACTGATCTGGATTATCTCAAAAATGTGCCGTCCGGGGAAAGTGATTCACTACGGTTCGTCAAACATCAGATCTTTCAGTGTGCTGAATTTTATCAGCTTCTTGGTTTCACCCAGATCCCGGAAAAGTTTTCGGACAGCGATGTCATCTTGATTGAAAGGACGAAAGCCGGACGGGTAAAGACACTGGCTGTCAGAAACAAAGTTTTCAAGGGAACGGAACTGCGGAGCAAGCTTCAGCTTTCCTCAACCGATTTTGAATGGGAGACCCGCGGAACAGAAATTGAGTTTGTTACGTACGGCAAAGGACACGGAGTCGGAATGTCACAATACGGGGCCAATGACCTGGCTCTAAAAGGCGAATCGTACATGGAAATCCTGGGACATTATTATCAAGGGACAAAACTTGAAAAGATTTACTGATACCGGACCGGAGACTGCACAGTTCATCCCCGTTTGGGATTCAGACACAAAGTGGATGCCGTCACTACCGATTTGCTGCTAGCTCCGGATAAACCAATAGATCTCGAGCTTCTGGACTTCTGCAGGATCTGCAAAAAATGTGCTGAAAATTGCCCAAGCCCAAGCAATTACCCTGGACGCGGATCAATCGAGCATAACGGTTACCTTCGCTGGAATAGTGATATGAAGAAGTGTACTATATTCAGGGCAACCAACGAAGATGGTGTTTTCTGCGGGCGTTGCATGAAGGTCTATCCGTGGAACTCGAAAGAGGATTCCTGGTTCCACGAAGCAGGAATTTATATTGGAAGCCATGGCGAGGCTTCTGCCAAATTTCTTAAGTCAATTGATGATATGTTTGAATATGAAAAAGATTCTATGGGGTCGGTTGCCTCGGAATCTCAGGTCAAAATAGTAAATGGGGCAATACCAAAGGCATAAATACCTTCTTGTTTAATGCTTTTCTCAAAGATCAGAAACAGGGGAAGACCATACTGAAAGGCCATAGCGGGTTTGATTTAGGAAAAAGGCGGCCTGCCTGCAAATCAGTGTACATTATTTACCAGTAAGGGACATCCTCTTTAGGATGTCTTTTTCATTTGTACCAGCATATAAATGAACTAAAACATTGCAGGTACAAAGGGGAGAGGGAGAGTGCAGGAACATATCAAAAGAAGAGCTTTGGACATTGGCAACTATATTATAGAATCGAGCTGTACAGTGCGGCAGACCGCGCAAATATTTGGGGTATCCAAGTCGACGGTACATAAAGATGTAACGGAAAGATTGCCGTTGATTAACAAACGACTTTCCTCTCAGGTCAAGCATGTCCTTGAAAGCAATAAAGCCGAGAGGCATATTCGGGGAGGAGAAGCAACCAAGAAAAAATATATGCATACGGAGGATTAGCTCCTAAAAGACAGACAGAAAAATAGGTCGCAAAAAACGGAAAGAAAGAGGAAAACATAAAATTACATCGAATAATATGAGCAAAGTTATAAAAAGAATCTCCCCTCCAGGGAGATTCAATTTTGGCTGCCGCCCGGCATGTAAATGCTTGGCGTCTGCCAGGTTTTTCTTATTTTCATGGGACAAGCCAATAGAATCGTGAAGTGAAAGGGGCAGCACCTGATGTTTGGGACTGATCTTGGGATCGATTTAGGCACGGCGAGTGTTCTGGTCTATGCACAAGGCAGGGGTATCGTTTTGCACGAGCCTTCGGTCGTTGCGATTGATAAGAACACAGGTAGAAGAATTGCGGTCGGCGAAGAGGCCAGAATGATGCTTGGCAGGACTCCCGGAAGCATTATGGTCATCAGGCCGATGAGGGATGGCGTCATTGCAGATTATCAGACCACCGAAATCATGCTGAAATATTTACTCAAAAAAGCGGGAATAAAAAACTGGCCTTTTATTAAAAATAGAGTTGTTGTCTGTATACCGTCCGGAGTCACCGAAGTTGAAGAAAGGGCTGTAAAACAAGCCGCTATGAAAGCCGGTGCCGGACAGGTCAAAGTAATTGAGGAACCTTATGCAGCTGCCCTGGGGGCCGGTATGGACATATACGGCCCCGAAGGAAACATGGTCGTCGATATCGGCGGTGGAACGACAGATATTGCAGTAATCAGCCTGGGAGGGGTCGTAACCAAAAAAAGCATCCGCATGGGCGGGGATAAACTGGATGAATCGATTATCAGGTTTATTCGCAGAGAATTCAATTTGATGATCGGAGAAAGAACGGCGGAAGATATCAAGATCAAAGTCGGCTGCGCCGTTCAGGAAGGAAAAGCAGACAACACGGAGATCGATGTCAGAGGAAGAGATCTCATCACCGGACTCCCGAAGACCATCATGGTAGATTCAAAAATGACGTATAAAGCGATGGAAGAATCGCTGGAAGTGATTGTAGCCGGAGTTAAAGATGTTTTAGAGCGTACACCGCCGGAACTTGCTGCGGATATTATGAACAGGGGAATCGTACTTACCGGCGGAGGATCGATGGTAAATTCCCTGGATCTGAGGATTTCTAAGGAGACGGGACTCATTGTGACCCTTGCCGATCATCCGATTTCCTGTGTCGCTTTAGGGACGGGCAAAGTCCTTAAAAACAGTTTCAAGTGAGAATCCCGGGGACAAAAATGAAACAATTGGAAATATTGGGAACGCGTATTGATCCGGCTAGTTTGCAGGACTGCCTTGAAACTATCAAAAATACGATTTTGCTGGGGCAGCAACTCCGGATTGTGACCGCAAATCCCGAATTAATTTACAAAGCTGAACATGACGCCAATCTCCTAGCAGTCATCAATTCAGCCGGTCTTGTCGTACCGGATGGGGTCGGCGTAGTTTGGGCTGCCCGGAAACTTGGCCTTCCAGTCAAAGAAAGAGTAACCGGCATCGACCTGACAGCAGGGATATTAAGGGAAAGCAACCGTCACGGATGGAGAGTATTTCTGTTGGGCGCGAAGCCGGGCATTACAGAAAAAGTTATTCGGCAGCAGAGCCTGCGGTACCCGGGGATAGCGTTGGCGTGTCATCATGGTTTTTTTACGCAGGCAGAAGAGCCGGAGGTCATCCGGCAGATCCGTCACTTTGCACCGGATATTCTTTTGGTTGGCTTGGGTGCCCCCAAACAGGAATACTGGAATCATGAACACGCAGGGCTGGCTAAAGTAAGTATGGGTATCGGGGGGTCATTCGACGTACTGTCCGGAGAAGTGAAACGTGCCCCCGGGGTATTTCGGGAATCCGGACTGGAATGGCTTTACCGGCTGATCAGCGAACCGGGCCGGATAAAAAGGCAAGTTGTACTTCCACTGTACCTTCTAAGGGTTCTGAAACAGAAATATTTCCCGGAATCTGATAAATAAAAACGGTTCATATCGGTTAATCTTGACCGGATGATTCTAATAGGGAATAAATATGATTCTAATCGATTAGGAAAATAACTCACTCAGATAATATACGAAAGCTAAGTGACCGTTTACAGCGCACTTAGCTTATTATTTTTTCATAAAAAGTTATTGTATCCTGAACCATTTTTTCAATGGAAAACAGGCTGGCCTTTTGCCTAGCCCTGGCAGTCATTTCGGCAGAAAAAGCCCTGTCCTTGAGCACCTTGCTGCAGGCCAGCGCCATCGCCGCAGGGTCAGCCGGCGGAACGAGCAGGGCTTCCTTGTGGTCTTCCAGAAGTTCAGGGATCCCGCCGACCTTGGAAGCTATAATCGGGATTCCGGCTTGAGCGGCTTCCAGTAAAACTAGTCCCATTCCTTCGCTCAGAGAAGGAAATACAAACAAATCCATTGCCGGCAGGGCCTGCCAGGCTGAAGGCAGGTAGCCGGTCAGCGTAAATGAAAGTCCGGAAAGCTTCAGTTGTTCGGTCAGTTGATTATGAAGAGGACCTTCACCAATGATGAGCAGATGAAGGTCAGGGATTTCCGCAGTAAGCAGTTTCATCGCTTCAATCAGGTAAAACTGCCCTTTCACCGGGTGCAGACGACCAATCGTTCCGATGACAAGACAATGATCCGGGATTGACCATTGTTCACGGAAGGCTTTGAGCATTTGGTCTGGTTGAGTGAATGAAAATATTTCACTACCGTTATAGATCACGTTCACCGGCAAAGTTAATCCTTTCCTGTTCAGTCGGATGGCAGCGGATTGGCTGAGACTGACGGATACCGCAATAATGCCGGCAGACCAGTGCAGGGTGAGATTATCGACCCAGAGAGAAATCCTGCCTTTGAGGGAAGACGGATAATCGTATTCCGGCAGGCTGTGGATGGTTGAAATGCAGGGGATCTTGGTGAGTCTCGCGACGGTCCGCCCCAGAAGGTTAGCCCTTGTGCCATGGGCATGGATTAACGCAATCTTATGTTTGCGGCAGAAAGCAATAATGGTAGGCAAAGGGGAGAGGTCAAAAGGGAACTGCATGGGGAATATTTCAGACGGGATGCCGAAAGACTGTGCGCATGGTGCCAGCGCGGAGCCCTTGGTCAGACAACCCAGAAAAGGATTTACGCTTTGCCTGTCCAGATTTTTCAGGAGATTCAGAACGTTCTGCTCAGCCCCTCCGATCTCGCCGCCTCCAATCAGATGAAGAACATTAATCGACATAGATTGCCTCCTCCAAAGCCTTTGGCATAATATTTCTCTGCTGTTATAAATATGATAGAGAAATATGATTGGACTTGCAAGTCCTGCGGAGGATTAAGGTGAATTATGGGAGGACAGAAAATTTCCTAAGTGTGTTTATGTTTTTGGGTATGATATGCCACGGGATTTTTTTTATCCGAGAGTGGCTTGTCCTGGGTGCTGTCTTGATATTCTACACGATTGCTCACTGGAAACAAGTTTGTCTTACAACTATCGCCGCCAAAAAAAAATTTCGGAATCCGGTGAGCATTTTTTTGCTGCTGAGCCTTTTTTCGCTGGTGGGACTATTCAGTCCAGTCAGGGCAATTGATGGCTGGCTGGAAGCGTTCCGCTGGCTGGTATATTTATCTGCCTATTTGTGGGGAATACAGCTGGCGGCTGCCGGGGGGGCAAATAGGTTTTTAAACAGAATGATATGGTTGACAATTTTGGCGGTGGTACTGTCCTGGCTGCCCGGAAGTGAGAATATCTGGCTGCCGCCTGGCCCGCCGGAAGAAGGGCGCTATGCCTTCTGTTTCGGATATCCGAATTCTGCTGCAGCTTTTCTTGGGTGCCAATTAATGGTAATATTGATAAAAAGGGGATTTAACCCATTTTTCTTGCTGCTGCTGGGAATAAGTATCCTATCCACTGGATCAAGGGCTTCGATACTGCTGCTTTTGTTGTTTATCCCGATTCTATTGCTAAAAAAAAGAGCTTTAACTCAAAAAAATATTATAAATATGGATAGCATCAGAACTGTAACCGAAAAGCGTTCTCAGGCGTCAGTCAGAATAATACTTCTTGCTTGTTTGATCATTGTCCTATACCCTGCAGTTTCGAGTATACAGGTGCCATTCAGCCATTTAAGTTCCTGGACGTATACCAGCATGGCGGAAAGAATTACGTATTATGCTGATAGTATCCGGCTTGCCAGAGATGCATATTTTCTGCCGCGGGCGGGAGGATGGCTCGGTTTTCCCTTTATTCAGACCACCCCTTATTGGACATTGGATACCCATTCTTCATTTTGCCGGGTGCTTTTAAATCAGGGGATCATTGCTCTTTTGTTATTAATGCTTTGGGCACGGCAAGGATTCAGGAGTTTTGTCCAGGACCTTTGGAATGGAGATGACCTTGGAACGATCTGTACGAAAGCAGCAGCTCTATTTTTGGGACTGCACAGCCTGATTGATGTGGATATGTCTTTTGGGATTATCGGCATCTTATTCTGGCTGCTGGTCGGGCTCAATACCGGGGAAAAAACAGAAAATCAGGACAAGATCAGAACCGCCTTGCTTAGCTGAAGCATATGATAGAAATAATCAGAAGAATTAATGATTATACGGCAAAGGCAGGTCAGGCACATGATGCTTATTTATGGTGTATTGGCGGTAGGTTTGATTATTCTTTGGTTATGGGCAGGACAATATGAGTGGGAGCTTCCGGATGCCCTGTCTGAACGGATTGAGGCCTTTAGAACAAACAACACGCGGCAGGTGAAGACAATCACTGACAATGCGGTTTTGGCTATTGAGGCCAAGGAATTTGACCATGAGGATATTGAAAAAGAAATTTATATGGTCAGAAAAACACGAAACAGGCAGGAGGGAATAATTGTCAGCATAGATTTGTCGCAGGAGAATGCCAATCTTCCTAAAGACGAGCAGGAAAGAACCAAGACCCGTCTGGAAAGACGTTTTCCTGGCCTGACGGTTCAATATACTCAGAAAGGATAAGGACAAAAGCGTGCTTTTTTACATATTAGCCAAAGACAATGGAGAATTCTGTTTTTCTCCGCTGCCTTCTGCGGGCCTAATCCTGGGAGGGTGGACGAGGTATTTGAGCCCGGGGTTACCGCTAGGAAAGCTGCTGGCCGTCACTGCAGGGCTGCCTGATAAAAAACCAACGACACAACCAGCCACGCAGCCATTTTCACCAGCTCTGCCATCAGCACCAGTTATAGACAGGGACTTTGAAAACAGGCTTGCCCAAAAGCTAACAAATCGAATGAAAAAAGAAAATATGGGCGTTCAAGAAAAGGTTCGGTGGCAGGATATCAGCCGGGAGGCCTTGCCGGAGGCATTCAATATCGAAGTGCTGCAGAATGAAACCGTGTACCAAAAATTCCTGAGAATAGCGGAGGGCAGGCAACTCGCCGAAAATGAGTTTCGGATTGTGGAGAAGAAGCTCGGCGTTAGTACGAAGGAACTTCTGGGCTTCATGCAAAAAGCTGTGCAGAGCGGAAATGCAGAGTGGCTGCCGATTTTTGAACAGGTTCGATCCAGGTATTTCTGCCGGCGCTGCGGAAGCAGTCATTATGAAGAATGGCCATCACTGTATGGCGATACATATACCTGCCTTGACTGTCGGGAAATTGGACCGCTCAATTCTCTGCAAATTCTTTTTAGGCTCCATTCCGTCGATGTTCCGGGTCAAACACAGGTGGATACGGATAAGTGTAAACCAGATCAAACTGTCCGGAGTTATAGCCTGGAATTTACTTTTGCGCAGGAAAAGGCAGCCGAAGAGCTTTGGCAGCAGGTGCACCGGCAAAAAGCACAAGAAACGCTGCTTTGGGCTGCCTGCGGTGCTGGAAAAACAGAGGTTTGTTTCCCTTTGATCGACAGTTTTTTGCGTCAGAATAAAAAGGTTCTTTTTGCGGCACCCAGACAGGACGTTGTGCACGATGTTCAGCCTCGTTTGCAGAAAAATTTTCCGGAATACAATATCAAAATTTTAAGCGGAGCGCTGCCGCAGGATATGGAGCCCTCAAAGCTAACCGTCGCAACAACGCATCAAGTTCTGAGATTTTATCGGGCTTTTCACCTGATTATCCTTGATGAGACTGACGCCTATCCGTATGAAGGAAGCAGCGTCCTGGAATATGGGATCAGACAGGCTTTGAGACCAGATGGACAAATTATCTGTCTTACAGCGACACCGTCAGCAGAAATCCTGTTACGGGTCAAGAGCCAGAAATGTGCGATCGTCAGACTCCCTGTAAGACATCATGGATTTCCTGTTCCGGTCCCCGAATGGCAAAAAAATAAACTGACCAGGGATCGTTCACTGGTTGAATTGAAAAAAGTATTGCTGAAATTGATTGCGGACGGTCCGATTCTGGTCTTTGTCCCCACAGTTGCGTTGGTTAAAGAATGGACGGGTGTGCTGAAAATGGCTTTTAGTGATCTGCGCGTGGAGGGAAGCTGGAGCTCGGATGCTGCGAGGAGAGAAAAGATCGTACTTTTCAGGCAGGGCGATATTAATATTTTTGTCTGTACATCCATTTTAGAAAGAGGCATAACCATTAAAGGTGTACAGGTTGCAGTTTTATTTGCGGATCATACGCTCTATGATGCGAGGGCTTTGGTCCAGATGGCCGGCAGAACAGGCCGGAGCGCAGAATGTCCGTTTGGAAGAGCCGTCTTTATTTATGCCGAACAAACCCAGGCCATGATCCAGGCCAACCGCTGGATTCAGGACCAGAACAGGCTGGCTGAAGAATGGGGATGTCTGAATGGTTGATTTATTCTTGAGACTTAAAGAAAACGCAGTGCTTTTGTGGTATGAGAAGACAACGTATTGTCTGCTTTGCGGCAATGTATCAGAAGAACCGGTCTGTCTGATTTGTCAGCAGGCGTATTTCTTTCCGAATCTGCCTCGCTGTGGTTCCTGCGGCAAAATTCTTGCAGAGACCAAAACACGTTGCCGAAATTGTGAAACAGGAAAGGGGCCGGAAGGATTGGATAAGGTAACCTGTCTGGGTTATTACAAAGGTGCCTGGAAAGAATTGGTTCAGCAAATTAAATATAAGGGACAGCCATATTTGATAACGTCTCTGGCAGAAGTGATCATTCCATGGGTTATCCGCTGGTTGCCTCCTCCTGACGCAGTAGTTCCGGTGCCGATGCATCCGGACAGGCTGGCCCAAAGAGGATTCAATCAAGCAGAGGTGCTGGCCTCAATCATCAGCAGGCAGCTGGCAATTCCTTATCAGAATTTGCTTGACCGAATAAAGGATACAATTCCTCAGACTACCCTGGGACGCAGGCAAAGGCTGCGGAATCTCCGGGATGCCTTCTCAGTCAAACCTGGTTACAGTGATCTCAGGGAAATTGTCTGGCTGGTTGATGATGTTGTGACGACAGGCTCGACGCTAGAAGAATGTGCCGGGGTACTGAAAAAGAATGGGGTAAAGAAAGTCTATGCTTTTTGTCTTGGCGCGGGAAAAGAAGAATGAGACAATTTGCCGCATAAGAATTATTTTTTGCAGAAAATTGCAGAATGAAGACAAAAATAGGACCTTCGTACTAATCGATGGACTGCTCACAATTTTATCCACCAATAAAAATGAAAATATACGCCAAAAAGTAAAGTTATCAACATTATCCACAATTTGTTGTGTATAACTTCAACAAACCGAAACGCTAGTATCATGTTAACCCTAAATCTCATATATCCTGACAGCAGATTTTTCGCAATACTGCGTTGTCTTGCAGAAAATCTGCTCGCCGTCATATAAAATTTTAAGGTTAACAAGATACTGCTTCTCAGGATGTTTTCAGTTCGTTGAGGTAATAATATCACTAAACAAAGATAAAATTTGGCAGGAATTTAATAAGAAAAGATGAATTATAATACTATATCAGGCGAAAGGGGTTGAGACTATGAATATCAATGTTCGAGGCAAACAAATGAAAATGACGGACGCGTTAAAGGATTATGTAGAAAAAAGAGTCCGTAAGCTGGAGAAGTACTCCGATGATTTTCTCGATATTCAAGTCATGCTGTCCGTAGAAAAAGAACGTCAGAGAGTTGAAGTTACTGCCCCGCTAAACGGATTTCTTCTCAGAGGTGAGGAAGAAACAGATGATATGTATTCCTCCATCGACCTGGTAGTGGATAAGTTGGAACGCCAAATGGAAAAATACCGCAAGCGTATTGGGAAAAAAAGAATAAAATCCACGAAGGAGGAGCCGAGCTATATCCTCGAGGATGATGAAGAAATCTTTGACAATAACAGCATCGTTAAAACAAAAAAGTTTTCAGCTAAGCTTATGTCGGTTGACGAGGCAGCGATGCAGATGGACCTGATCGGGCATAATTTTTTTGTATTTGCCAATGCAGATACGGGGCAGATAAATGTTGTTTACCGGCGTAAACACGGTGGCTACGGCCTACTGGAGCCAGAATACTAAAACGGCTGAACGACTCAGGTTTATTAATCGCATATCCTGAGCAAAAAAGTGTCCCGCCTAAGCGGGACATCTTTTTGCTTAGATTGAACCTTCAGTAAGACAGTGATAAAATAATCATATTAAGCACACCGCGCAAGGTGAAAGGTGGACCAAAATGGGTTTTTTAAAGGATTTGATTGATGACAACGCCAGAGATATAAAAAAGTACCAAAAGAAAGTTGAAAAAATTAATCAGTTGGAACCTTCCATACAGGTACTCTCTGATGACGAACTCAGAGCAAAGACAGTGGAATTCAAAGAAAGACTGGAACAGGGTGAGACGCTGGATGATCTTTTGCCGGAAGCCTTTGCTGTCGTCAGGGAGGCTTCGAAAAGAGTTCTCGGACAGCGGCACTATGATGTTCAGCTTATAGGCGGAATGGTCCTACACGATGGAAGGATCGCCGAAATGAAGACCGGGGAAGGCAAAACGCTGGTTGCAACCTTGCCTACGTATTTAAATGCCTTAACCGGCTTGGGCGTCCATGTTGTGACGGTTAACGATTATCTTGCCACCCGTGACGCCAACTGGATGGGCCAGGTGTATGATTTTCTCGGTTTGTCCGTCGGGTTGATTGTTCATGGTCTGACACACGAACAGCGGCGGACAAGCTATAACGCCGACATTACGTACGGCACGAACAATGAATTCGGATTTGACTATCTGAGAGACAATATGTCCGTCAATCCTGCCGCTGTCGTCCAGCGGGAGCTCCATTATGCGATCGTGGACGAAGTAGACTCGATTCTGATCGATGAAGCGAGGACGCCATTAATCATTTCCGGAGAAGCTGATAAGCCCACTGAACTGTACTTCCGGGTTGCGAAGGTTGTCCCCCGCCTTAAGCCGGAGGAAGACTATCATGTCAATGAAAAGGACAGAGTTGTAACGCTGACGGAGAATGGGGTATCTAGGGTTGAAACAATGCTCGGGGTGGATAACTTATACGATGATCTGCACAATGAAGTTGCGCATCACGTCAATCAGGCTTTGAAAGCGCATACCCTGTTCAAGCTTGACCGCGACTATGTGGTGAAAGACGGTCAGGTCATTATTGTCGATGAATTTACGGGCCGCTTAATGTTCGGGCGCAGGTACAGCGAGGGGCTCCACCAGGCGATTGAAGCCAAGGAAAATGTCAAGATTGAGCGGGAATCTCAGACGCTGGCAACAATTACGTTTCAAAACTTTTTCCGGATGTTTAAGAAACTTGGTGGCATGACCGGTACCGCGAAGACGGAAGAACAGGAATTTATTAATATTTACAGGTTGGACGTCGTAGAAGTCCCCACGAATCTTCCGATGGTCAGACAGGATCTGCCTGATGTTATCTATAGGACGGAAGAAGGCAAGTTTGACGCCGTAGTCAACGATATTTCGGAAAAGAATGCCAAAGGCCAGCCAGTACTTGTTGGAACGATTTCGATTGAAAAATCCGAGAAGCTCAGCGACATGCTGAAAAAGAAAGGTGTTCCACATCAGGTGCTGAACGCGAAGTTTCATGAACTTGAAGCCCAGATCGTCGCCAAGGCGGGGGAACAGGGTATGGTAACCATTGCAACCAATATGGCAGGCAGAGGAACAGATATTGTTCTTGGGGAAGGCGTAAAGGAACTTGGCGGACTGCATATCATTGGCACGGAAAGACATGAATCTCGCCGGATTGACAATCAGCTGAGAGGACGTTCCGGCCGTCAAGGCGACCCGGGGTCTTCCCAGTTCTATATTTCACTTGATGATGATTTGATGCGGCTTTTCGGCGGTGACAATATTGCCGGGCTAATGGACAAACTGGGTATGGACGACAGTGTTCCTGTCGAATCCAAAATTGTCAGCCGCAGTATTGAAACAGCCCAGAAGAGAGTCGAGGGCAGAAACTTTGACATCCGCAAACACGTGCTGAATTATGACGATGTTATGAACAAGCAGCGTGAGATTATTTACTCGCAGCGCAGATCCGTTCTGACAGGAGAAAACCTGAAAGAACAGGTAATGGATATGATCGAAAAAGTCATAGCCGACACCACAGCGCGTTACAGCGGAAATAGCCCGTATCCGGAAGAATGGGATCTGGTCAGTTTTCTGGACTATGTCGACAATGTCATTCTTCCTGATCATGACTTTACCCCCGAACAGATTAGCAATTTAGCCAAAGAAGAAGTTGAAGAACTATTGACCGACAGGGTGCATGAACTGTACGAGATCAGGGAATCCCAGTTCGGTTCGGACCTGATGCGCCAAATTGAAAGAGCAGTGGCTCTGCAGGTTGTAGATACCCGTTGGAAGGAACATCTTGACGCGATGGACAGCCTCCGGGAAGGGATTGGCTTAAGAGCTTACGGACAGCGCGATCCGCTCCTTGAATACAAGAATGAAGCCTTTGATATGTTCCAGGGTATGGTAGAATCCATCCAGGAGGACGTTTCGACTTATATCTTAAGAGTAACACCTCGGATTACGACGCAAGTTCCGGAACAGGCGCAAAAAGTCTCCGAGAACCGTTATGAGGAAGAACAGGAACAGGCCAAGAAGCCCCGCAAAATTGGGGAACATATTGGCCGCAATGATCCCTGCCCGTGCGGAAGTGGGAAGAAATATAAGAAATGTTGCGGAATCAACAGCTAAATAAAATGTTGACAAAACAGATTTGTTTTACTTTAATAAGCAGTGGAAAAAATAATCTAGGGGTGGAAAAATGCTTGCCGATTGGAAAAAAGAAATTGAGAATCTAAAAATGCGTTTAGCAGATTTGAGGGTTTCCCTTTGACGTTGCTGGCCGTCAGATAAAGATTGCCAAGCTTGAGGACGAACTCAACAAACCCGGTTTCTGGGATGATCCTTCTTCAGCGCAAAAAGTCATGCAGGAATTGACCCGTGAGAAGGATAAGGTGACGGTCCATCAACAGCTCCAGGATCAGATCGAGGACATCGCTGCACTTTGGGAGTTGGCTGTGGAGGAAGACGATATTTCTTTGGAATCGGAAATTGAAAACACCATTGTTAAATTGAAAAACCAGTTTGCTGATTTGGAACTAGAGATTTTGCTCAGCGGACCTTATGACCGTAATAATGCGATCATTACCCTGCACTCCGGCGCAGGCGGAACCGAATCCCAGGATTGGGTGCAAATGCTGTACAGGATGTATGTACGCTGGGGTGAACGCCGGGGATTTAAAGTCGAGACACTCGATCTTCTCCCGGGAGAAGAAGCAGGAATTAAAAGTGTAACATTTTCCTTGGTCGGGGAGAATGCCTACGGCTACGCCAAATGTGAGAAAGGGGTACACCGTCTGGTTCGTATCTCTCCTTTTGATGCCTCCGGACGGCGGCATACTTCCTTTGCCTCTGTCGATGTGATTCCTGAAGTCACTGATGATGCAGAGATAACCATTGATGCGGAAGATTTAAAGGTTGACACGTACCGTTCAGGAGGAGCCGGCGGACAGCATGTCAATAAGACGGATTCTGCTGTACGGATCACACACCTGCCTACCGGAATTATTGTTCAATGTCAGAGCGAGCGCTCACAGATTCAGAACAGGGCTTATTGCATGCGGGTTCTTCAGGCCAAGCTTTTAGAATTAAAGCGAAAACAACAGGAAGAGGAAATATCTGAGGTTCGTGGGGAGCAAAATGATATCGCCTGGGGGAGCCAGATCCGGTCCTATGTCTTTCATCCTTACAGCATGGTTAAAGACCATCGGACCAGCTATGAAACAGGGAATGTCAATGCGGTGATGGATGGGGAAATTGATCCGTATATTTCGGCTTATCTTCAGCAAATTGTCGGACAGAATAAATAAATTGTGACCAAGCAAAGGAGGAAGCTTTATACCATGTCAGATTTAAAAGAAATCGCCTGCAGGATACGTCAGGACATCATCGAAATGCTGGAAAAAGCTAAATCAGGGCATCCAGGCGGCAGCCTTTCGGCCGCAGATATCCTTGCCGTCTTATACTTCCGGATCATGAATATTGATCCGGCCAATCCTGGATGGCCTGAGCGGGACCGCTTTGTGCTCAGTAAGGGGCATGCTGCCCCTGTACTTTATGCAGCTCTGGCTGAAAAGGGATATTTCCTGCGCGAGGAGCTGCAGCACTTACGGCAGACCGGACACTTTCTTCAGGGGCATCCGGATATGAAAAAGGTTCCGGGAGTTGATATGTCCACCGGTTCTTTGGGACAGGGCATTTCAGCTGCAGTTGGGATGGCGCTTGCCGGCAAGATTGATCAAAAAACATACAAAGTATATTGTCTCGTAGGTGATGGGGAAATGAATGAGGGCCTGGTTTGGGAAGCGGCAATGGCAGCAGCCCATTATAAGCTCGATAATCTGATTGGCATCCTGGACTTTAACGGTCTTCAAATTGACGGGGAGACGGAGAAAGTCATGAATTCTTCTCCGCTCTCCGACAAATGGGGAGCCTTTGGATGGAATGTCCTGGAGGTTGACGGCCACGACATTTCAGCATTGACGGATACCCTGGAAGCAGCGAAGCAGGTCCAGGGCAAACCGACGATGATTATCGCCAAAACCATTAAAGGGAAAGGGGTATCTTTTATGGAAAACCAGGCGGGGTGGCATGGAAATGCACCCAGCCCTGAACAAGCGGAAGCTGCCCTGGCTGAACTGAGAGGTGAAAACTAATGGCTGAGATGTTTGATCTGATTAAAGCGGAAAAAATAGCGACGAGAGATGCCTATGGCAAAACACTCGTGCAGCTTGGCGGAGAAAACAAGGATATTGTGGTTCTGGATGCCGACTTGTCCAAGTCAACTAAAACAGCCGATTTTGCCAAGGTATTTCCGAAACGTTTCATCAATATAGGCATTGCCGAACAAAATTTAATGGGAGTCTCGGCCGGGCTGGCAGCAGCGGGCAAAATTCCCTTTGCGAGCACTTTTGCAATCTTTGCAACAGGAAGAGCTTTTGAACAGATCCGGAATTCCATTGCATATCCGAAGCTCAATGTGAAGATTGCGGCTACCCATGCGGGGATCAGTGTAGGTGAAGACGGTGCCTCCCACCAGGCTGTGGAGGATGTGGCGCTGATGCGTTCCGTGCCAAATATGACGGTATTGGTTCCTGCTGATGCGGAGGAAACAAGTCAGGTCATCAAAGCTGCTGCAGCATACCAGGGACCTGTCTATATCCGGCTCGGAAGACTGGCACTGCCCGTGCTCTTTGATTCATCTTCCTATCAGTTTGAGATTGGCAAGGCCAATGTCCTGAAAGACGGCAAAGATGCTGTCATTATCGCAAACGGGCTCATGGTAGCGGAAGCGCTGAAGGCTGTGAATGAACTCAGCGGGCAGGGCTGCGATGTCGCGGTTGTCAATTGTGCCTCTGTTAAACCACTGGACAAACAGACCATTATTCAGATCGCGCAACAAACAGGAGCAGTTGTCACGGCGGAGGAACACAGCATTATTGGCGGACTCGGAAGTGCAGTGGCAGAAGTATTAAGCGAAAATTGTCCTGTCCCGCTCTGCCGGGTTGGGATCAATGATGTTTTCGGAGAGTCCGGACGCCCGGATGAACTGCTGGTGAAGTATCATCTTACAGCGAAAGACATTGTTGAAGCTGTAAGACGAGTGATTGCCAAAAAATAAAGAGTTGCAGGATAAATAAAAGCAGGATATTCCCCAAAAGAGTATTCTGCTTTTTACTTTTGCTCAATTTGTTCTTTTAATTACCGATAAAATAGTAAGAAGATTTGGATCAGAAAATAGCCTAAAGAAATCAAATATATTTCTGTTGTTATTTGTCAATATATTTATTTTTTACACTATCGTTTAATAATTGTGGAATGCATTCCTGAGATCTTGCCATTTTTCAGGAAATGTTTAATTTTTTTAGCTGTCTTAGACAGGAAAATAACACAAAATGTCGAAGAGATAAATGTTAATAGGTCTTCCGGAGGACAATGAATGATTAAACTAAAGAATGTTTCCAAAATATATCCGAACGGTGCCCGCGCTCTGTTCGGCGTCAACCTTGATGTCGCTAAGGGAGATTTTGTATTTCTGGTTGGGGCCAGCGGGGCCGGCAAATCGACACTGATCAAACTGCTCTACCGGGAAGAAATTGCTACGAGGGGACAGGTACTCATCGATAATGTCAATCTTGTCAGAATGTCTTCCAGCCATGTGCCATTGGTCAGAAGAAAAATTGGTGTTATTTTTCAGGATTTCAAGCTGCTTCCGGCAAAGACCGTATTTGAAAACGTCGCTTTTGCCCAGCAGGTTATTGGTAAAAGTATGAAAGAAACCAGAGAGAATACGAATACGATTTTGGATTTGGTTGGACTTGCTAAGAAAAAGAATGCCTTTCCTTCCGAGCTTTCAGGAGGCGAACAACAGCGCGCCTGCATTGCCAGGGCGCTGGTCAACAAACCCGCTTTGCTGGTTGCGGACGAACCTACAGGGAATCTTGATGTTGATACTTCCTGGAGTATCATGGAACTGCTTAACCACGTCAACAAGCTGGGTACCACGGTCGTGATGGCAACACATGCCAGGTACATTATTGAACAAATGAATAAGAGGGTAATAAGGATTGAAGAAGGCAAGATTGTTGATGACAGCATAGAGGGGGCATACAGAATTGTCACTTAACTCAGCAAAATATGTTCTAACCCAGTCTCTGGTATCATTGAAAAGAAACTTCTGGCTCAGTGCCGCATCCATTTTAACGGTGATGATTTCTTTAACAATCGTTGGTTATTCGGTTTTCTTTTTAGTCAACACATCGAACATTGCCGAGACCTTTGAATCTCAGGTAGAAATTGCCGTGTTTTTAAATGATCATCTGGAGACATCACAAATTACCGATTTGAAAAGTCAGATTCAAAAACTTGAAGGTGTCGCAACCGTTGCCGTTACCACTAAAGATCAGGCTATTATAGAGTTTCAGGAATCCATGGGTTCCGACTCTCTTCTGGAGGATTTGGGCGGAGTGAACCCATTTCCGGATAAGATTACAATTACAACGACCGATGCCCGTCTCGTCGAAGAGATTACTTCCCAGGTAAGCGGGCTGACCGGAGTCGAGAAAGTCCGTTATGGGCAGGGCTTTGTTGAGAAACTGATTGTCTTTACTCAGTGGCTTCGCTGGGTCGGGATTGGCGTTGTTGCCGCATTTGCTTGTGCCTCTTTCCTCTTAATTGTTTTAAATATTAAAACCAATGTAAATTCCAGAGAGAAAGAGATTCAAATCATGCGCCTGGTTGGCGCCAGCAAATCCTTTGTCCGTTGGCCATTTATCATCGAAGGGATCGTCATCGGTATGGTCGGGGCAATCCTGGCTGTTGCGCTGGTTGGGGCTACCTATACCTGGCTCCTGCAGTATATTATCTCGACCTTGAGTTTCCTGCCTGTTGTCAGCAGTCAACAGTTCATTATCAATGTGCTTCTGCTGATGGTTCTGGGCGGGGTTGCCATGGGATTTCTGGCAAGTGCGTTCTCTGTACGAAAATTTTTGAACCTTTAAAATCAGTTTTTTATGATTTTAGACGTCGAGGTTAACGAACTTTGAGTTCTATTGGGGGGGAATGGCGTAAAATATGATTAAAATGACAAGACCGGTTGTTTTGCTGATTGTTTTAACTCTAATGGTTACCTTCAATTTTCCTGTGACCGCGGATGAACTGTCTGAGGCGCTTAAGCAGCAGGAAAAGATCCTGAATCAGCAGAAAAACGCGGAAGGAAACCTGAATAGCCTGACGACAAAAGCGCAACAGATGGAGAAACAGATCCGGCAACTGACGACGCAAATTTCTGACGCTGAGGTGGATCTGGATCAGAAAGAAAACGCCCATGCGAAGGCCCAGGAAGAAGTAACGGCGATTCAAACGGAAGTGACAGCCAAACAGCAGGAACTGAAAGGGAGACAGGATACTCTGCGCAGTCGGGTACGCGCGATCTATGAAGAAGGTCAGGTAAACTATCTGGAAGTTCTATTCCAATCCACTGATTTATCCGACTTCATTTCCAGAGTAGAATATCTAAGCTGCCTAGTTGAAAATGATCAAACCATTTTAAGTGATATCCGTGTTCAAAAACAGGATTTAGATAAAAAAAAGGAACTCCTAGTCGCTAAAATGGATGAGGCGGAGAGCTTAAAACAACAGGCGGAAGCAGCTAAGAATTATTTGGACAGCAGCAAGTCAAAAAAAGAAGTAGCACTCGCTGAGAATAAAGAGGATCAGGAAGCGCTGCTCGAACAAATTGACAAGCTGGAGAGAGACTCTAAAGCACTTGAGTCAAAAATCCGTGAATTGCAGAAGAACAACACCGGAGGAGTTACTGGGACAGTTAGTGTCTGGCCTGCTCCAGGATACAAGTATATTACCAGTACTTTCGGATACAGGGTTCATCCGATAACAAAACAGTATAAACTGCACACCGGAGTCGATATCGGTGCACCATATGGGGCGAAGATTGTAGCAGCAGGATCCGGTACGGTGGTCTTTTCCGGTTGGTACGGCGCCTATGGAAATGCCATTATTATCGACCATGGCAATAAAATTTCAACGCTTTACGGCCATATGTCTTCAAGGGCGGTTGCAGTCAATACAACAGTGGCAGCCGGCCAAACGATCGGTTATGTCGGATCAACGGGATGGAGCACCGGGGCCCACCTGCACTTTGAAGTGCGTAAAGACGGCACCCCGACGAACCCGATGGCCTATTTTTAATCAATTGGACTTAACTTGTACAAGTCTGCATATACTAACAGAGAATAATGAGTTTGATAGGGAAGTGGACGTTTGTTCAACCGTGTGAATTGGAAAAAAGCTTTTATACAGGCCGCCGCAGTCGGCCTGATATTTTGTCTGGGGCTGGCACTTGTTGTTGGCGGGTTTGTACTGGTCAATTATGATCACCTTGGAAGATTTATGCGGGTGGTCTATCTTATTGACACCCAGTATTTAAATGGAACATCCCGTGCTGGACTCGTTGATGGGGCAATCGACGGGATGGTGGGTTCGCTGGACCCGTATTCATCCTTCCAGGATGCTGAGGAAAACAAAGTGCTGATGAATTCGATTCAGGGCACCTTTGGAGGGATCGGTGTACATTTAAGTACGGCAGATCCGGAAAAATTGGTTGTTATGCGTCCAATCAAAGGTTCTCCGGCTGAAAGGGCAGGACTCGAAGCGGGGGATATTATCACAAAAATTGACGAGACCGATGTCTCCACGATCAGCCAGGATGAAGCAGTCGCGATCTTAAGAGGAGAGCCCGGGAGCAAGGTGACGGTTAAAATTTACCGGCCGAAGACGAAGACAGAATTTACCGTAAGTCTTATTCGTGACTATATCAATGTTCCGACGGTTGAAGGGATCTCCCTGCCGGGAAGGTCAGATATTGGGCTGATTGATATTTCCAGTTTTAACATTAATACCGGGGATGAACTTGAGAAGGTTTTACGGGAGATGGATCTGACCAAATATAAGGGTCTGATTATTGATCTTCGTTATAATTACGGAGGAGAAGTCAATGCCGCGATTAAAGTAGCAAGTTTTTTGGTGCCGGAAGGGTCGATCGTTCACATTGTGAATAGGAACGGCGTCGTAGATACAAAAGAATCGACTGCTGAATATATCGACATGCCCATTGTCATTTTAACCAACGAATATACGGCCTCAGCAGCAGAAATCGTATCGGGGGCAGTCAAGGATTACGGAAGCGGGGCCCTGGTCGGGACGAAGACGTATGGCAAGGGTGTCGTGCAGACCGTGTTTACCCTTGATGGCAACACCAGCGTAAAGCTGACGACGGACAAATATCTTACACCGAAGAAAAATGATATTAATAAATTGGGAATCAAGCCCGATGTTGAAGTCGAACTTAAAGAAGGAGAAAAGCCTACCATCCTTCCGACCGAGCCTGTCTTCGACAGTCAGCTGAGCAAGGCGGTTGAAGTCCTGCTGCAGAAAATCCAGTAGGATAGAAAAGGATACAGTATCTTTATTCAGTCAAATGGAAGACGTCTTTCTCTAAATAGAATCCGCAGCGGAACGAATGATTAAACCCATTCTGCTGCGGATTTATTTAATGAGCAATCTCATCCTAGTACTACATTCTTAGAATAGACATACACATCGAGAGTTAATTCCTGATAAGAAGATCTTCTTATTATCCCTATGATCAGTCTAAGGGACACAGTTTCGCTGTGAGCGGAGTATTGTAATGGACATTACATTTCTGTTTTGACGGGAGAACGCCGGCTGTTCCATTTGCATAGAATATCCCACAGACATTATTGAACTGGAGGAATCATCATGGGGAATACAAGTGGGATTCGTCATTATTATATTGAGGCATTCACGCCTTACGGTTACGTATCGCTGCTGCCTGAACTGCTGAAAGAAATTAAATATACATATCTTCTCACGGGCGGCCCGGGTACCGGAAAATCAACCATGATGAAGCTCATCGGCATCCAGATGATTGATCGTGGGAATGATGTTGATTATATCAGGTCGATCAGGGAAGCCGATTCAGTTGCCGGTCTGTACCTGCCCAAGCATAAAATATGCTTACTCGATAAGGATGAATTTAACTGGCAAATAAATTTCTGCGGCCCGTACCACCGTGAAATTGATTTTTCTTCCTTCTGCCGCCAGAGCAGACTGGAAGAACACAGCCCTAAAATCAGTCAGCTCGGAGCAAGTCTTGCTGACATTGAGCAGGACATCATTGCCCAGCTCAGAAAAGACTATATGCCGAAAAAACAAGAGGAATCTGAGGAAGATGGGCACGCCTGTCAAAACAAAACCAGGAATCTGGACGCTGTCCTGTCTTTGGCCTGGGAAGGCGATCAGCAAGGTGATGATTCGCCGCATATTGATGAGATCACGCGAATCCTTTCTAGAATAAAAGCAAATAATCTGTCGTTTTATTTTCTCCATAGCCTTCAATTAGAAGGGTGGCTAAATCTTGCTCCAAGATATATTCGGGATTTTGACCGGATTTGCCTGGACGGTGAAGAGTCTGCTCACCTTCTGCGGGTACTGCTCGAAGAGGTTAAATGCCTGGGGCAGGCCATGGAAATTATTGTTCATCCGCTAAAACCGTACACAATCGTCGGTTTGCTCTTTCCGGAAAAGAACCTGGCGGTCTGGAAAGGCAATCCCTGCCGGATTGAAGAGCAGGGTTTCCGGATGGGTCACAGTACGGAGCTGATAGCTATTCTCGAACAATACAGAAAAAACCGCCTCGAATTAAAAAATCTAATTAATGACTCCGTGAATTTCAGGGGATTGGACCATTTCCGCAGCGAGCTCCTGAGCAGTATTTTGACGGACCTCCATCAAGGATGAAACAAAAATGCGGGAATGAGAACAAAATGATATAATAAATATACTGTCTTTGATGGAGGGATATTCTATGGAATTTCGACTACGGGCTCCTTATAGTCTTTCTGGAGATCAGCCCCAGGCAGTGGACAAGCTTACTGAAGGCATTCTAGCCGGTAATAAGCACCAAACGCTGCTGGGTGTTACCGGATCGGGTAAAACATTTACAATGGCCAGCATCATTGAACGCATTCAAAAACCGACCCTGGTCTTTGCACACAATAAGACGCTGGCCGGACAGCTGTATTGCGAGTTTAAGGAATTTTTTCCGGAGAATGCGGTTGAATATTTTGTCAGTTATTATGATTATTATCAGCCGGAAGCTTATGTTCCATCCAATGACCTCTACATTGAAAAAGACGCTTCCATCAATGAGGAAATAGAAAAATTGCGGCACTCGGCCACAGCTGCGTTGTTTGAAAGAAGAGATGTCATTGTTATCGCAAGTGTTTCCTGTATCTATGGTATGGGATCTCCCGATGAGTACCGGGATATGGTTCTGTCTTTAAGGCAGGGCCAGGAAATAGAACGCAATCAGATGCTGCGCAAGCTGGTTGAAATCCAGTACGACCGGAATGATACCGCCTTTTATCGCGGAACTTTCCGGGTAAGAGGGGATGTCGTCGAGGTATGTCCTGCTTCTACGGATGAAAAGGCAGTTCGGATTGAAATGTTCGGCGATGAAATCGAACATCTTTATGAGGTGAATCTTCTGACCGGTGAAATCCTGGGAGAACGAAAACATATCTCGATTTTTCCAAACTCCCACTATGTGACCGAACGTGATAAATTAATGCTGGCTGCTGAAAATATTGAGCAGGAGCTTGAAGAGCGTCTGGAATATTTCCGTTCAAGGGAAAAGCTACTGGAGGCTCAGCGCCTCGAACAGAGAACCCGCTACGATATTGAAATGCTTCGGGAGATGGAATTTTGCAACGGTATTGAAAATTATTCCAGGCATCTTACCTTCCGCAAACCAGGAGAAACACCCTATACTTTGCTGCACTTTTTCCCGAAGGATTTCCTGATGTTCATTGATGAATCACATCAGACTCTGCCGCAGGTCAGAGGCATGTTTGAGGGAGACCGTTCCAGGAAAAGCACGCTGGTGGAGCATGGTTTCCGCCTGCCCTCTGCCATGGATAACCGGCCGCTGCGTTTTTCTGAATTTGAAATAGTTGTACCCCAAAGGGTCTATGTCAGTGCGACTCCCGGACCATACGAAATGGAGCACTGCCGCGAGGTTGTCGAACAGATTATCCGGCCCACAGGTTTGATTGACCCGGAGATCATTGTGAAGCCCACCCAGGGACAGATTGATGACCTGATCGGCGAGATCCGGCAGCGGATTGCCAGGGACGAAAGAATCCTCGTGACCACACTGACCAAGAGAATGTCCGAAGACCTGACAGACTATCTGAAACAGCTGAATATTAGTGTCAGATATCTTCATTCTGATATTCAGACCCTTGAGAGGCTGGAAATCTTAAGAGAACTCCGTCTTGGAGAAATAGATGTGATTGTCGGGATTAACCTTTTAAGAGAAGGCCTTGATTTGCCTGAGGTATCGCTGGTGGCGATCCTTGATGCTGACAAGGAAGGATTCTTAAGATCGGAAAGGTCTTTGATCCAGACTGTGGGCCGGGCGGCCCGAAATGTCAACGGAAAAGTCATCATGTATGCGGACAATATGACGGAATCCATGAAAGCCGCGATTGGTGAGACCAACCGTCGCCGAGCGATCCAGGAAGAATATAACAGAGCACACGGGATTATCCCGCAGACCATTCGCAAGCAGATCTATGAAGTGCCTGAAGCGACGAAAGTTGCGGAGAAAAAGACGGCTTATGGGGAAAAAGGCGGCAAGTTGACACCTGAGGAACAGGAAAAAACCATTCAGGTCCTGGAAGAAGAGATGCTTAAGGCTGCCAGGGAACTGGATTTTGAACGCGCAGCTGATTTAAGGGATGCGATCATTGAACTGAAGGGAGAATATGCTGGTATGACACGGAGCAGCCGCTCTAAATCCGGCAAAAACTATTCTTCCGAGAAACAGAACAGATCCCGTAAAAAAAGAAGGTAAATAAATGCGAACAAATGTTCCCTTTTACTGTTTTTTGGTGTAAGATAAGATCGTGGCAATTATGGAAGAATAGATGTTAAATAAGGAATAGAATCAAGCAAAAATATAGCCTTATCATCTTTAGAAGCCTTATGGAGGAAATGTATGACCCAGGATTATATCAAGGTACGGGGCGCCCGTGTCCATAACCTCAAAAACATTGATGTCGATATTCCGCGGGATAAGCTCGTTGTTATTACCGGCCTGTCCGGTTCAGGAAAATCATCTCTAGCTTTTGACACCATTTACGCTGAAGGCCAAAGACGCTATGTTGAGTCCCTCTCAGCTTATGCCCGCCAGTTCCTGGGGCAGATGGACAAACCGGATGTCGATTATATTGAAGGGCTATCACCCGCAATCTCCATTGATCAGAAGACGACAAATCGCAATCCACGATCAACCGTAGGAACGGTAACGGAAATCTATGATTATCTCAGACTGCTTTATGCAAGGGTCGGTCATCCGCATTGTCCGAACTGCGGCAAGGAGATCAGCCAGCAGACCGTCCAGCAGATGGTGGATCAATTACTGACCTATCCGGAGAAAACCCGTTTACAGATTCTAGCACCGGTGATCAAAGGAAAAAAAGGAGAGCACGTCCGGACACTCGAACAGGTCAGAAAAAGCGGCTACGTCCGGGTGAGGGTGGATGGAGAAGTCAGAGATCTCAGTGAGGAAATACTTCTTGAAAAAAACAAAAAACACTCCATTGATGTGGTTGTCGACAGAATTTCCCTGAAGCCCGACAGCACCGCTCGGCTCGCCGACTCAATCGAGACTGCGCTGAAGCTCGCCGAAGGCACGGTCCTGGTCGACATCGCGGGTCAGGAAGAGATTCTATTCAGCGAAAATTTTGCGTGCCCGGACTGCGGAATTGCAATCGACGAGATTGCTCCAAGACTGTTTTCCTTCAACAGCCCATTCGGGGCCTGTCCGTCGTGTACCGGACTCGGGGCGAATCTGGAAGCAGATATCGATCTGATTATCTCCGACCGCGGCAAGTCGATCAATGAAGGTGCAATCGTGCCGTGGGCGAAATCGAATTTGAGCTATTATCCTGCCTTGCTGCAGGGGCTGGCCGAAAAATTCGGGTTCAGTCTGGACTGCCCGGTGAAAAATCTGACACCGGAGCAGTGGCAGGTCCTGGTCTATGGCTCTGATTCACCGATTAAATTCAGTTACTACAATATCTTTGATGAATTAAAATATTGGAAAGCGCCTTTTGAAGGACTGGTGCCGTATTTTAACCGCCGATATAAGGAATCGACCTCGGACTATGTCCGGAATGAAATAGAAGGTCTGATGACAGAGAGACCGTGCCCGGTCTGTCAGGGCAAGAGGCTGAAACCCGAAGCGCTGGCTGTGAAGATTAATCGTTTATCCATCTATGAGCTGACCCGGCTTACCGTGATGGAGTCCCTGGACTTTTTTAAAAAGATGGTTCTAAGTGAAAAGGAACAGATGATTGCGCGTCAGGTTTTGAAAGAAATCAAAGAAAGGCTTGGTTTTCTTGTTAATGTCGGGCTGGACTACCTGACTCTGGATCGTGCCGCCGGGACACTTTCAGGCGGGGAGGCCCAGCGGATCCGTCTGGCCACGCAGATTGGCTCGAGTCTCACCGGCGTGCTTTATGTGCTGGATGAGCCAAGCATCGGTCTGCACCAGCGCGATAACGCTAAACTGCTGGACACGTTGAAAAAACTGCGGGACTTGGGGAACACGCTTTTGGTCGTGGAACATGATGAGGATACTCTTTTGGAGGCCGACCATATCATTGATATCGGCCCTGGCGCCGGAACCCATGGCGGGCATATTGTGGCGCAGGGAGATCTGGAAGCGATCAAGGCGTGTGAAGCTTCGATTACCGGGCAGTATCAGACCGGTCGTAAAAAGATTGAAGTCCCTGCTCAACGTCGCCAGCCGAACGGAAAATGGCTTGAAGTAGTCGGCGCAGCCCAGAACAACCTGAAACAGCTCCATGCCAAATTCCCTTTGGGTGTGATGACTTGTGTAACAGGAGTGTCCGGATCGGGCAAAAGCACGCTGGTCAACGAAATATTATTTAAAGGGCTTCAGATGGAACTCAAAATCAGCAGTAAAGTCCGTCCCGGGGTTTACCGGGAGCTCAAAGGACTGGAGTATGTCGACAAGGTTATCGACATTGATCAGTCTCCGATCGGGCGTACACCGCGATCCAATCCAGCCACGTACACCGGGCTATTTGATTTTATCCGGGACCTTTTTTCCCAGACGCCGGAAGCGAAAATCAGAGGCTATAAACAAGGCCGGTTCAGCTTCAATGTCAAAGGCGGACGCTGTGAGGCATGCCGGGGAGACGGAATCATAAAAATTGAAATGCATTTTCTTCCGGATGTCTATGTCCCGTGTGAGGTATGCCGCGGGCAGCGTTACAACCGTGAGACCCTGGAGGTAAGCTTTAAAGGAAAAAATATTGCGGAGATCCTCAACATGACGGTTGCTGAAGCGGTTGAATTTTTCGCGGCTGTACCTCGGATTGCTCGGAAACTGCAGACCCTGCAGGATGTTGGCTTAGGCTACATCAAGCTTGGGCAGCCGGCTACGACCCTTTCCGGGGGAGAGGCCCAGCGCGTTAAGTTGGCTACGGAGCTCAGCCGCCGCAGTACGGGGAAAACGCTGTATATTTTGGATGAACCGACGACCGGTTTGCACGTCGCCGATGTGGATAAGCTGTTAAAGGTCTTACAGCGCCTTGTTGAGGCGGGCGATTCCGTTCTGATCATTGAGCACAATCTGGACGTGATTAAAACCGCCGATTATATCATCGACCTCGGTCCAGAAGGCGGCAGCCGGGGAGGCGAGATTGTCGCAGTCGGTACACCAGAGGAAATCGCCGCGGTTCCCGCCTCGTATACTGGACAGTTTTTAGGAAAACATTTGGGAATTTAGGACAATGGGTTAAATTCATTAATTTTTACAAGCTGGCGTCGTTTTATACGGTGTCAGCTTTTCTGATTTTTCGACAATGTCATTAATTGGTGTACTCCCCTTGTGGAAAAGTGTCGGCAGGGGGTAGACAATTGAAGGCAGATGGTATATATTATATTGTAAATAATTTTAAGGAATCGTTCCTATATTTTTGGAGGGAAAGAGAAAAATGCGATCGAAAGTCAACATCAATGCGTTGCAGAACAAAGTGAATTTAAGTGAAAAAATTACCATGCTCACGTGTTATGACTATCCAATGGCCCTTCTCGAAGAGAAGGCTGGTATCGATATTATACTTGTCGGAGATTCTATGGCAATGACCGTTCTGGGAGAAGAGACAACCCTGGGCATGGACCTGGATACCATGGTCACACATGCCAAGGCAGTCCGTAAAGGTGCACCTACGGCGTACTTAGTCGGCGATATGCCTTATATGACCTATCAGATCAGCAAAAAAGAAGCCATTCGCAATGCAAGCCGTTTTATGGCAGAGGCTGGCTGCGATGCTGTCAAGCTGGAAGGCGGATCCAATATGGCGGATACCGTCGAAGCTATGGTCAAAGCGACCATTCCTGTCATGGGACATCTTGGCTTAACTCCGCAATCGATGGCTCAATTAGGTGGATTCAAATCCCAGGGACGCGATTGTGCAGGCGCCTTAAAGATTATTGAAGATGCCAGAATTCTTGAGGAAGCCGGTATTAGCCTGTTGCTGCTGGAAGCTATTCCGCCTGAAGTCGGCAAGATTGTTACTGAAAGAGCAAATATCCCGGTTATTGGAATCGGAGCAGGTCCATATGTTCATGGACAGCTGATGATTGTCCACGATGCGCTGGGTTTCTTTGACGCTTTCACCCCCAAATTTGTCAAGAAGTATGTGAATCTGAATTCGATCATTTTGGATGCTTTGGAAAGCTACAAGAATGATGTAGTTGGGGAACAGTACCCGGAAGACGGACATAATTATAACTTTATGAATGGGGAATTGGAAAAGCTTCTCAGGCAAGCATAAAAATCATACAGGAATATGAAGGTTTAATATTAGATACTGCTGACCGTTGTTGGCAGTATTTTTGTTTCTTATTCAGTACAAACAAATGAATTACACGAATTTCTGGATATTGTTTTCCCGGGCGAACCGGTACACTGCAATTAGGAAGAAAGCCACGGCAAAAGCAATCAAGATAGCAATATTCATCAGGATTTCTGACAGACTGCTGCCGGACTGCATTTTTCGAATCGCATCCAAAGCCCACCATTGCGGCATAAAATGGGCGATTTTCTGCATGGTTTCGGGCATCAGGCTAACCGGCCAGAAACATCCTCCCAGCATGCAGGTCGGTGTCAGGATAAGCGTAGAAAGCGTGCCTGCCATGTAGGACGAACTGGAAAACGCTGTTGTAATAAGTCCAATCCCGATCGAAACAAGGCCGAACAGCAGAAGGATAAAGAACAGAAGGATTGCAGGCACATAGGTTTCAATACGGAACAGATATTGTAAAGCCACGATGATAAAGAGTGTTTGAACGGTAACGATGATCAGGCTGCTTAGCGCATTTGCACTGAGATATTCCTTTGGCGATACGGGACTCGCACAAATTCTGTGATAGGTCCTGGTTTTTTTTTCATTCAGGATAGCATGGGATGTCAAGCCTGCTCCGAGCATAACAAACATCAGCAGGAAGCCGAAGCTTGTCAGGGTAATATCCTTGCTGACACTTTCGTCCTGCAGTTCGACAGCAGATACCTGGAGCGGATGGCTGCTGTATTCCTGAAACAGTCCCCGGAAAGCTGTCTCGTCCCCGCCGGCAGCGGCAGCCAGATCTTTCAGATTCCGGGTCTGCAGATTGAAAAACTGCTCCAGCCAGGCCGTTGTATCCTGTCCCTTTAACGAGATGATTTTGATTGCTGCCGGAGAGCTGGCAACAATACTTTTTTCATATCCACCGGGGATGATGACAGCTGCCTCCAGGGTTTGATCCAGAAGGTTGTTTTTTATTTCTGTTTCTTGGAGGGGAGTAAGCGTATAGTTTCCCGCTTTAGCAGTTTCCTGGACAAGGTAGGCGGAAAGGGCAGTTTGGTCTTTGTCAATCAGCCCGATTTGGACGGGTTCTGACTTGGCCCCGCTGTAGATCGCCAGTGCAAAGACAATACCGAGCAGTGGAAGAAGCAGATAGACAATATAATTCCCCTTTTTTCTAAAGGTGACCTTTAAGGTGTTCTGGACTAAAAATAGAATGTTTTTCATTCAGACCGCCTCCTTTCTGGACAGGAATGCTGAGACCATTAGAAATGTCGCGGCGACAGCCAGATTGATCAGAATAGCAGGAAGCATGATCGTATAGTCCTGATCATAGATCAATCTGAAAATTGCCTCATTTGTCCACTTAAGCGGAGATAGCGCAGTGATGGCAGTGAGTGGACCATTCAGCGAGGATAACGGGACATACCCGCCGCCGAGGAAAGCAATAATTGGGATCAAAACATTTAGACAAGCGGCACCTGTACCGTCATTGCGAATCAGGTAAGCAATTCCTGTGCCTAGACTGATTGCCAGAACAGCTTCAGAGAAAATGATCAGCAGGACCGATAGCAGATCTGATCCCCAGTACACTTTAAAGAAAAGCGAGCTGAACAGAAGAACGACCGCTGCCTGCACGATGGTTACCAGGAGGCCGCCGAGCGTTTTGCCTGTGAGTAGTTCAATTTTGGTGACAGGACTGCAAAGTATCCTGTTTCCGGTTTTAAAATTCTGTTCATTTTTAACAGACCAGAATCCGGTCAGCGAAGCGTACAGTAAAAAAAGTGTCAGCATGGTTACCGCGTAGTAATCCAGTGAACCGGGTTCTCTTTTTTTGTCTATGGATTCGGACTGAACATAATCTTCTTCAGGACTAGCCATAATGCCCGCTAATGCGGAAGGATTTATTTGGGCAATCAGCTTAACGGCATCGTATCTGGCGGCAAACACTTTAACGGATGATTCAACAAGATTGGCCTCAAAGTTAAAACGCGCATTTTTATAGACGCGAATTTCCGGAGGGGCGCTCGTCAGCAAAATAAAACAGGAATACTGGTCATTTTTAATACTGCTTAGACCTTCCTCTGGGTCTGTCGTTTCGGTAAAAGTAATTCCCAGCTGTTTCTGCAGCTCATCCTGAAAGGAATGAAAACTTTCGGTAAGTGCCGGATCTCCTTGAACAGAATAAAGGACACGTATATCGTCCAATACAATATCATTGGAAAATACACCGGAAAAGGCCGTACCCAGAATGACAATCAAGACAATCGGGAAAAGGACCATCATAATATTCGCTTTGAAATCCCGAATGTTCTGTTTGAATTCCTTTAAAATAATATGGATAATTCTCATGGTAGCCACCTAATCCCTTAGACTGCGGCCGGTCAGCGACAGAAATACAGTTTCCAGGTCCGGTGTTCTGCTCTCAACACTTTTGATTGAGAACTTGTTTTCGGTAAAGTAACAGATAATTTTATCAAGGTTGTGGACTTCTTTGGCAGTGCTTATTTTTAGCGTATTTTCTTCAATGTCCATCTGAAGAACCCCGGGTATTTCCCTGATCTTGTCTTCGACAGCTTTCGTGATCGAGTCGTTAACGGTAATCCAGACAATATTGGAGTCGGTTAACAGCGCTTTCAACTCTTCTTTGCTGCCCAGGGCGATCACTTTGCCGTGATCCATGATCGCGATTCGGGAACAGATTTCTTCGACTTCTTCCATGTAATGACTGGTATAAATGATTGTACAGCCCATCTGATTTAATTTCTTAACAGATTGCAGGATATGATTCCGGGATTGAGGATCGATACCTACGGTAGGCTCATCCATGATAATCAATTTCGGTTTGTGGGTAATCGCACAGGCGATATTCAGCCGTCTTTTCATGCCCCCGGAAAAGCTTTTTGGATAACTGTTTGCTTTATCGCTTAATCCGGTAAATTCAAGCGCCTCAGCCGCTGCTTTATTCAGCTCATCCCCTCGCAGACCGTAAAGTCCCGCAAAAAATTTGACATTTTCCAGCGTGGTCAGATCTTCATAAATGGCAATATCCTGGGGAACTATGCCTGTATTTTTCTTCGAAAAGGCTTTGTTTCTTTTCGTATCTTTATTCAGTATAGAGATACTCCCTTTATCGATGGATAATAAGCCAATAATCATGTTAATAGCGGTGCTCTTACCTGCACCGTTCGGTCCTAAAAGTCCAAATATTTCTCCCTTCGCAATGCTGATATTCATGTTATCTACAGCAATGACATCACCGAATTTTTTCGTAACATTTTCCATCACCAGGATGCTCATAATGAATCGCCCCTTTCATTTTCCTACCCATCCCTCTGATTCATCAAAGAAAACTTGGCTGGCGCCAAGTTTTCTGGCGGCAGCCTTAGCTGCACTTAGATATATAAGAAAGTAACGTATACTTTCTTATATACTAATAAAAAAAGGAACCTTTCGTTAGTAGAAAAGGTCACCAGTTTGTATGACAAAAGTCATTTGTTTATGATGATTGAGTTGCATTCTTTTTGTTATGTAACGTTTTTATGATTTGGAACCGGTCAGGTAATAAATCGCAATTTGGGTTCGGTGTTCAAGTCCCGTTTTATTCAGGATGGAAGTGATATAATTTTTAACTGTGCCTTCCGAGACATAGAGCTTCTTTGCTATTTCGCGATTAGCCAGACCTTTGGAAATAAGTTTGATGATATCCATTTCCCTGTCAGAAAAAAGATCTTCGGCAATTTTGACTTTGGGATTCGTGACCAGCTCCTCCCGAATTTTTTTCATCACACTGTCCTGCATCACAATGCCGCCCTCATATACCATTTTTATCGCGTCCATGATCCGGTCAGGGGAACTGTTCTTCAGCAAATACCCTCTTGAGCCGTTTTTTACGGCCGTCAGAATAAAATCATCGTCGTCAAATGTGGTCAGGATCAGTGGCTTGACGGTCGTTTTTTCAGATATTTCTCTGGAAGCCTGCAGGCCGTCCATGACAGGCATCCTGACATCAAGCAGCGCGATATCGACTTTCTGGGATTCGCAGTATTGGATGGCCTGCAGGCCATTTTCCACACAGGCGGTTACTTCAAAACGTTCGTCGTTTTGAAGTATGATTTTAAGCCCTTCCCGGATCAGGATATCGTCATCGGTAATAAGTACTTTAATCGGCATTTTCTGCTCCTTTCACAGGCAGTAAGGTAATGACGGAAAAACCGTCTGAACTGTCCAGAATAAGTTTACCCCCGCAGCTTTCCGTTCTTTCTTCCATCCCTTCCAGCCCCAATCCCTTCTTAATCGATATGGCACCGACTCCATTATCTTTTATTTCGACCTTAATAAGTTTATTCATTATTTCAAGTTTTATTTTCACTTCTCCGGCGGATGAATATTTCAATGTATTTGTCAGTGCTTCCCGGACATTCTCCAGAATGATTCTCCATTGTGAATGGGTAATGCAGTTCAGATCACCCTGGTAGTTCAAATGTGTTTTCATTTGGCTGTTAAATGAATGTTCATCCAGAATCGCTTTCAAACGATTAATGCCAAGCTGCTCAGGAGCTGGTTTGATAGTTCTGAGTGTAGAACGGATATCCTCCATGCCTTCTTTCAGAACATGGATAACATTGATAATAATCTCCTTTGATCTGCTTTGGTCCCGATCAATCACCAGGCGGGCGGCTTCAAGCTGGATCAGGCTTCCGGCAAGGACATGCCCAATTTTATCGTGAATATTTTGCGCAAGCGTATTTCTTTCTTCCAGTTGGCTTAAATACTTGACCTGGTTTTCATATTCGGTACCGGAGTGCAAACGACCGTAAAGAGAATGGTTCTTTTCTCTTAAGAAATCGTTGTCCGCGGCCAGGCGGGCAATGCGCATCGAAGATTTTAGGGACAGTTCATAAATCATGGCACTCAAAAGACTGATCAGCAGATATTCCGGGATAATATTCCCCGCAAGCAAGAAAAGAGGAAGAGCTGTAGAGATCAGGGCATATAATGGATTCTTCCCGAACTGGTGAAACAATTCCAACAAGTTTAACGGCAAAAGAAAAACAAAGAGATTAGAGGCATAGAAAGCAGAGAGAATCAGAAAAACACATATCAAAACCATCCATGTTTTTTTTACGGATTCCCTGGAGGAAATAATATGAAACATGCTCATAATGATATAGATAAGTAGAAGTAACAGCACCAGGGGCAAATTGGTCATCCCAGTCAGTACATAGCAAAAAATACTATATAGAATGATCACTAATTTCGTGCCCAAAAGCCAGCTGGTCATCAGATTACCTCGTTCATCCTATTTCACATATCAGATTTCGGTGAAAAAACCTAGGTGCTTTTTGATATATCTATGGGCAACTAAGGCCTACGCCTGTGCCAAAAGGCTTGCCGTAAGCCAAATTCTCTATATAATCCTACTATAGTTTTTCTACCGGGACCATGTCAACCCTAATTCTGGTATGTTATACGTATACGTCTGACTACCTTGCCTAAAAATCGAAAAGGCTACGGCCCTCAAGTTCTATGGTATAATAGTATCGATTTGTTCGTGTAATCTACCAAAGGAGTGAAATAGATTGATCCGACTTGTTGCCATAGATTTGGATGAAACACTGCTTAACGATGCGTGGCAAATTTCTGAAGGGAATATCAAGGCCATCCGCCGCGCAGTGGCCAAAGGCGTAATGGTTACGCTTGCTACAGGAAGGATGGCTGTATCTGCCAGAAAATACGCCAGCCAGCTGGGTCTGGATGTTCCGATTATTACATGCAACGGAGCCTTGATCGAGCACTCCCTGAGCAGGGAAATCATCTGCCATAAAGTGATTCCGTCAGGATTAGCTATGAAGATTATTCAGCATCTCCAGTCGAAAGAAGTCTACACACAGGTGTTTATCAAAGATGAAGTCTTTACAAATAAATGGAATCAATATTCCAAAGCCTATGAGGAAATGACCGGAATAAAGGTCCAGGAAACGGATGTGCTGCAAATTTTGCACACTGAGCCGGAAGGTGCTGAAAAAATATTGTGCATTTCCGGGGAGGATTATCTCCAGACTGCTACGGCAGAACTGCGGCAGATCTATGCCGACAGGCTTCATTTTACGCGTTCCAAGCCAATTTTTCTGGATATGATCGATAAAGAGGTCAACAAAGGCAGCGCGCTTAGGGCGTTAGCCGCGAATTTCGGCATCTTGCCGGAAGAAATTATCGCGATTGGGGATAATTTCAATGACCGGGAAATGCTGATGTTTGCCGGTATCGGTGTGGCTATGGGCAATGCCCATCAGGAACTTAAAGAAATTGCGGATTATATTACAGCTTCAAATAAAGAAGACGGAGTAGCCAAAGTTTTCGAGAAATTTGTTCTGTAAGGTCCATCATAAATCAAAAAAAATCCAGCCTAAGAATTCAGGTAAGGAGTTTTAATGTGAAGATCCTGCTCGTTGGCATAAATACCCGGTATGTACATACAAATCTGGCCATTCGCGGTCTGCGTGAAGTCCTGAAGACACAGGGAAACACTGAATGGGAAATCTGTATCCGCGAATTTTCGATTAATGAGCATCTGGACAAAATTGCCGGAGAAATATTTGAAGAGAAACCGGATGTCCTTGGTTTCTCCTGCTATATCTGGAACATTGTCTCCGTTAAGGCCCTGGTACGCAGGTTGAGGCCTGTCTTGCCCGATACCTTCATTCTGGCTGGGGGGCCGGAAGTATCTTTTGACTGTGATCGTCTTATGAATGAGGTCCCCCAGCTCGATGCGGTCGTTGCCGGGGAAGCCGAACGGGTTCTGCCTGTGCTGCTTAAAGGTTGGTCCGAAGGCAGCCTTCCCCGGGATGTCGCCGGTGTTGTCTGGCGACTGCGGAGAGAGGCCGGCGGTCCCCAGGGCCTGAACAGCATGACTGCCTCGGATGGTTTCCAGGGAATGACCAGCACGGATGCATGTGGCATGGTAGTGACGAATGCAGCGACACCGGATACCGTGGATCTGAATTTTCTGCCAAACCCCTACGCGGTGCAAGAGGATTTTCGCGGGAAACTGGTTTATGTCGAGACAAGCAGGGGCTGTCCGTATAACTGTGAATTTTGTATTTCGTCCACTTTCAAGGGTGTCCGGTTTTTGCAGCCGGAGCGTTTTCGTCCTATTTTGCGGCAGCTTTTTGCGAACGGGGCACGGACGATTAAATTTGTGGACAGAACATTCAACGCATCCAAAACACACGGGTTTCAAGTTCTTGACCTATTTAAAGAGGAAGCTGAACGGGAGTACGAGAAAACAGGACCGGAGGGCACATATGGATTGTCTGGGGACATTCCACGGGCTCATTGCGAGATAGCCGGAGATTTGCTGGATCAGGACTGGCTGCAGTACTTGCAGAACTATCCGACAGGAATGATTCAATTAGAGATAGGAGTCCAGTCCACCCATCCACCTGCTTTGAAAGCGATCCGCCGATCCCAGAATTTTGCGGACTGGAAAGATAAGGTTCGTTATTTGCAGCACGATTGCGGGATACCGGTTCATTTGGATCTTATTGCAGGCTTGCCCCATGAGGGGTGGGCAGAATTCCGCAAGTCATTTGATGAAGTTTTTAATCTCAGACCGAATCATTTGCAGCTTGGTTTTCTGAAGGTATTGAAGGGTTCGGGAATCCGCAGGCAATGCACCCAATACGGGCTGAAATACTGCCCGGATCCGCCCTATACGGTCTTGAAAACACGGGAGTTGAGCCACGAACAGGTTTTGGACCTGGCCCGAATAGAAGAAACTCTGGAAAGGTACTATAATTCTGGAAGGTTTAAGTTTTCACTCGAAGTTGTTCTTGCTGACCGGCAAAGCCCGTTTGATTTTTTTGATGCTCTGGCCAGATACTGGCACGGTAAGGGCTGGTTCCAAAGAGAATGGAGTTCCAGGTCACTCTTCGAGAATATCTGGGAATTTCTGATGGAACAGCCGGACGGCCGGACCGCACTGAATCGGAAACTTTGGCGCGAAGCACTGCGTTTTGATTATTTTGTCGCTGAACGTCCCGGGCAAATCCCTGATTTTCTACAGAGAGCAGAAGAGACTGTCCAGGATAAAAGTTGGAAAGAAGAGATAAGGAAGGACCCGATTTGGCAGAACCGGATTCCTGAGTCTGAGGGCATGGATAAAAGGCAATGGATCAGAGCTACGGCTATCGAATATTTTGAGCGGGATATTCCAACAGGGACTACAGAACATTCCCCGGGAAAAGGCGGCTGGTATTTGTTCTACTACGGTCGAAAGCCGACCCAGTATTTTAAAGTTGAAAGTTGAAGCTCCTAAAAGCATATAGAAAATCAATTGACAAAAACAGTCTCAGAAAGTAGTATTTGTAACTTTCCAGCGGACGGATTAGAATAAGGGGAGAAGAAACGAATATTTGCTCGGGTTAGTCTCCGTAATGGATGCGCAACAGCCGAGAAACGGTATTATGGCCTTTAGACTTACCCTAATGGTTTTTGAATATTTTAGTAATATTGTATCAGGTATGTGGAGAGGAAATCGCTCTGAATGGAAAAAAGGCTGGAAGCACTTCTGTGTATTATGATAATTATATTGAGCTTAACGGCTTTAACAGCTTGTTCCAAGGGACCCTCTCCGGGGGAACCCGGCGGAGACGCCCCTGCGGTAATCTCTGTCTGGTATTCGTTGGACGGCAAAGAAGAACAGGCTTTACTTGCGCAGTTTGCCAGAATCAATAAGGAATATCCCGAAGTATCGGTTAAAGGTGAAAAAATTGCTGAGGCAGATATTGTCCAGCAGGTCTGGAACTACCAAGCCGGAGCAGAGGGGCCGGAAATTGTGATTGCTAGAAGACAGATCCTCGATGCGCTCTATAAAAAAGGGGCGGTCTCACCTGTTCTGGCGGATATCGACTCAGCCTATCCGGCGGCGAGAGCGGTTTTTACGTATAATAAACAAGCATTTGCAGCACCCTGGCTTACGGATGTGCCACTGCTCTACTACCGCAAAGATAAAGTACTGGTGCCCCCGGCAAGTCTGGCGGAAATCTGGGAGAAACATTCCGTCATCGCAGTTCCGGGTCTGAATGCGTCGCTGCTCAGTCCGTGGTGGAGGGCTGAGGGAGGAACGTTAAGTGCCAACGGTGTTCCAGCCCTGGATTCGCAGAAGAATCGGGCTTTTATCAACAATTTTGCAGCGCTTCGTCAGCAAAATCAAGTGCTTTTGGACAGTGCGGCCTTAGCCCGGTTTGCCGGGGGTGAGACCGGTTACCTGCTGACCTGGGCCAGTGACAGTACCAGACTGACGAACATAGGTGGAAACTGGGACTGTCTGTCCTTCTATTCTTTACTGGGAGCCAAGGGACAGGTTTTGCTGGAGCATACGATCGGAATCGCTAATTCATCCATAAAGACCATTCCTGTCATGGAAAGCGCCATTCGGCTGGTTGAAGAAGAACTGCTGAAGCCGGCGGCGGAAGAGGCGATGTTTCAAGCCGGCGGCAGGCTGCCTGTTAACAGTGCGTATTACGAATCGGCGACGAAGCGTTTTCAGTCAGAGGTTGCTTTGTCTTTGCAGTCTGCCTGGTATTTGGAGGGTTCAGTGAACGACTGGACGTATTTGGACCTCCTAAATTCCAGCTGGCAGAATATTGCAGGAGGGGCCAATATGGAAAGTGAACTCGCTCGTATTCAGCAGGATGCGTCGGATATTGGCAAGCAAACGAAATAATCAGGAAAGGAACAATTCAGGTGGGGGAAAAGGCTATGAAAAGTGAAGCATTGAAACTGGTGATTATTACCGGTTTGTCCGGGGCTGGAAAAACGCAAGCCCTGCAAAGTATGGAAGACCTTGGATTTTTTTGCGTTGACAATCTTCCGCCGAGCCTTATTGAAAAGTTCGTTGACTTGTGTGCCCAATCCCAAGGAAAAATAGACAAAGCTGCCATTGTCTGTGACTTACGCGGCGGAGATTTCTTTTCTTCTTTAAACCAGGCGCTCGAGGATCTGCAGGAGGCGGGATATCAATACGAAATTTTATTCCTAGAGGCTTCGGACGATGTTCTGGTCAACCGTTATAAAGAATCAAGAAGAAGGCATCCCGTATCTCCGAAGGGAAATGTGCTGGAAGGCATTCACAAAGAGCGGCAATATCTTGCCGATTTACGCGGGGATGCAAGCAAGATCATTGACAGTTCAGACCTGACAACCGTACAGATGAAGGAAAAAATCAGGAATCTGTTTGGAAAGGAATACGATCCGGCCAGGATGTCCGTATCGGTTGTTTCTTTTGGGTTTAAATTTGGGATACCGCTGGATGCCGATACAATTATCGATGTCCGTTTTCTGCCTAATCCGTATTATTTAAAGGAACTTAAACCGCTGAACGGCAAAGATAAAGAGGTCAGGGATTATGTTTTGCTGAATCCTACCACGGCTGATTTTATCGGCAGGTTTTTTCATATGCTGGAATTTATTTTGCCGTTATATCTCAAGGAAGGCAAGAGTCACCTGGTCATCGGCATAGGATGTACAGGGGGGCAGCACCGTTCCGTGGCAATTGCCGAGAAAACAGCGGAGTTCCTGCAGATGAACAATTACTCCTGTGTTATAAACCACAGAGATATCAAAGGATAGGAATGGTTTGACGAGATGGAACTTCCGAAAAAATATTTGGAAATGTGCAAATGGTTCTATCCAAATTTAGGTGTAAAAAGATATTTTCTGTTGGCAATCCTCGGTTTATTTCTTGTCGCCGGCGGACTTTCGGTCATCAGCTCCGGGGAAACCCTCGGATTTATTGAAGTGCAGTTTCGGGAGATCATCTATCAGCTGGCCGGCAAAGATACCGTAATGGTGGGTCCGGCGGGGGTCGTTACCTGCCTGGCAGGTATGGCTATCGTTTTTATTGCGTTTAAAAAAATGATCAGCTCGATCATTTCCGTGCTGATTCCGGAAAATGAAGATAGAATTCTCGATGTGATTTATTCCCGCCGTCAATTGAAGCGAGGACCTAAAATTGTTGTTATCGGTGGAGGTACCGGGCTGTCGGCGTTGCTGAAAGGGCTAAAAGAATATACCAGCAATCTGACGGCTATCGTTACCGTTGGGGATGATGGCGGAAGCTCGGGGCGTCTGCGTCGAGAGCTTGGGATTCTGCCGCCCGGGGATATCCGTAACTGTCTGGTTGCTCTGGCTGAAAAAGAAGATATCATGGAAGAACTTTTTTCCTATCGCTTTGATACCGGGACGCTGGCCGGGCACAGCCTCGGGAATTTGTTTCTTGCAGGTCTGGCCGGAAGATTCGGTGATTTTCAGAAAGGCATCGAGCAAATTGGCAAAGTATTCGCCTTGCGCGGGGAAGTATATCCGTCAACGCTTTCTCAAATCACCCTGAATGCTTATTTTGAAGACGGTAGATTCATTAACGGCGAGACAGCCATCCGGACGACACCTGGCAAGATCAAAGTTCTCAATATTATGCCCCAGGACTGTCGGCCCTTGCCCGGAGCTTTAGCGGCGCTTGAAGATGCCGACCTGATTGTTCTTGGGCCGGGGAGTCTTTATACCAGTATCATTCCGAATCTATTGGTGAAAGGGCTTCGCGACAAGATTGCTTCGGCCAAGGCTCCGTGCATTTATGTCTGCAACATTATGACGGAACCTGGAGAGACTGACCATTATGCGGTCGCCGACCATTTGAAGGTGATTATCGAGCATGTTGGGAAGGATCTGGTTGATGCGGTGCTGGCTGCCAGAGAAAATATATCTCAGCAAGTCAGGGAACGCTATCAGGCAGAAGGAGCTGAGGTTGTGGACGGTGATGCCGCTGAGGTCGAAAAACTGGGTGTTCGTTACTTTGAAGGCAGTTTTTACACCGGCGGGGAAGTTGTCCGGCATAATCCGGATAAGCTGGCTAAAGAAATTTTGCGTCTGTTATTCCGTCTCAAGCCCGTGAATGAGAGAGTCGCCATGGTTGATTCGTATCTGCTAAATCGGAAAATTAAGTCGATATAAATATAAGCCGCTGTTGATGAAAAAGGATATTATTTTGAAGGGCCGGAGTTGATGGTATGTCGTTTAGTGCCATAACCAAAGAGGAACTAGCCAGACTGGAGTTGCAGAAGGATTGTTGTGAGCTGGCTGAGCTGGCTTCGCTTATCCGCATGGATGGAACACTGCAGATCAGCGCGAATCAGAAATATTCCCTGAACGTGATCACTGAAAGCGCTCCTGTGGCGCGAAAAATATATAACCTGGCCAAAGAATCGCTGCATCTGCCAGCCGATATTGTGGTCAGGCGGAAATTAAGACTGAAGAAAAACAATTCTTACCTGGTGAAGATTTACCCCAGAGAGATGAGTGATCTGCAAAGACTCGGATTGTTTAATGAAGAGGGAGAAATCCAGGCCGGAATTGATAAGAAACTTATTGCCAAAAAATGTGACCAGAAGGCTTACCTCCGCGGGGCATTTCTGGCCGGAGGCTCGATCAGTAACCCTGAGGGGAATTATCATATGGAGATTATCACGAATGATCCGGTTCTGGCAGGAGACCTGAGCGAACTTTTGAACAAATTTGATCTAAAGGCGAAGGTCAGTACCCGTAAGAATTTCCATGTGGTTTATTTAAAGGAGAGCGAACATATCGTCGAGTTTCTTGCGCTGATTGGTGCCCACCAGGCGTTATTTGAGTTTGAAAATATCCGGATCATCAAAGAAATGCGCAACCAAGTTAACCGGATCGTTAATTGTGAGACTGCCAATCTGAATAAGACGGTGGACGCCGCAGTACGTCAGTTAGAAAACATTCGGCTGATTGAAAGGACCATCGGACTCAAAGCCCTGCCGGAAAATCTGCAGGAGATTGCTTGCCTGCGTCTGGAATTTCCGGATTATACCTTGAAAGAACTGGGCGAAATTCTGACCCCGAAAGTCGGTAAATCGGGCGTCAATCACAGACTGCGCAAGATTGAAGAGATTGCCGAAAAGATTCAGACGGATAAGAACAAACCAAAGCCTGGCAAAGGAAAGAGTTAAAGCAAATGTTTTCGATCACGATGGTAATGCAATTTCTAGGCGGACTGGGACTGTTCCTGTACGGGGTTAATGTTACTTCGGAAGGGCTGCAGAAAATTGCCGCGAAAAAGTTGAAAAACATCCTGGCCTCTTTAACTAGAAAGCCTTGGGCAGCGACCCTATTCGGAATTGTGATGACAGTCGCGCTGCAAAGCAGTACCGCGACAACGGTCATGATCGTCGAATTTGTCAATTCAGGCCTGATGACGCTGACCCAGGCGCTTGGTGTTGTTCTGGGGTCAGCGGTCGGGACCTCGATCGTCATTCAATTAATCTCTTTCCCAATCCTGGATTTTGCACTTTTGCTGCTTTTTATCGGATTTATCATGTTTTTTCTTGTCAGAACCATGCTGGCCAAAAGCATCGGACAAGCGCTGATCGGTTTTGGCTGTATTTTTGTTGGCATGTCTTTGCTTTCTGGAGCATTTTCACCGTTGAAAAGCTCGCCTGATGTCGATGCGTTCCTCTCCCAGTTCGGGACAAACCCGATTCTCGGTATAGCCATAAGTATGGTTGTGACAGCATTACTGCAGAGCAGTGCTGCGTTTCTGGCAATTCTTATTTCCCTCTCCACACACGGACTGCTGTCTGTGGAATCGGTCATCCCGCTGGTCATGGGGGCTCACATCGGGGGGACGCTGACGACTTTGTTTTCCTCTCTCAGCGCTGAACGGGCCGATGCGGTTAGGGTAGCCGCAGCCAACACGCTTTATCGTCTTGCTGCAGCGTTAATCTTACTGCCGTTTTTTCCGTACTTTACTCGGTTTATCGAATGGAGTGCTGCGGACCTGCCCCGGCAGGTAGCGAATACGCATCTTTTTTCGGCAGTCTTAATGGTGATTCTATTTCTGCCTTTAAACAAAATCTTAAGCAAATGTCTGATTAAGCTGATCCCGCAGCGAAGGGACGAAGGCAAAAAACCAAGGCTTATTTATATTACCAAGGCAGCTCCTGAACTGCCGGCTGTTGCCTTGACCCAGGCAAGACAGGAAATCCGCTGGGTGGCGAATAAGATCCTTGAGAATATGGTTCAAATACTGCCGCGTATCATCTTTTACGGGGATACAAAAATACTTCAGGAGCTGGAACGGACGGAGCGGGAAGTAGACTGGCACTATCAGGAACTGTCGAAATTCTTTACGGAATTATTCCGTCGGAATATGACCCGGGAACAAATTGTCGAGAGCCACAGCTACCAGTTGATCATTAAAGAACTTGAATATATTGCCGACAGCCTGATTGTGATGGCCAGGCTGGGGACCAGGATTCATGCTGCCCAGATAATGGCTGAAGAGACTGATCAGGAAAAGGCCGGAGAATTATACATCGCTGTATCCAGCAATTTTTTAACCCTGCTGCGCTATTTGGAAAGAGGTGATCAGGCTCTTGCTTTGCTGATCATCGAAGCCCATCAGGGTATTATCGAAATCTATAATCAAGTTCAGAACAGCCTGACTTGCCGGATCTCCAAAGATGATCAAGGTATGCAGGAATTGAACAGCTGGCTGTATAAAATTGGGGAGCATATTGTCCGGATCGCCAAGATATTGCAGGATTAGATGCAAATTAATTTCACAAATTATGAGAAAACACTGTTGAAAATCTTTGGTTTGTGCTATATTGTAGCTCTAAAACAGTAATAGGAACCGGAGGGGTTAACGTGCGGGTAGTCATTGTGGGAGCTGGAAAGGTTGGTTTTAGTCTGGCGCAGTACCTCGTTGATGAAGACCATGATGTCATTGTTATTGAGGAAGATGAAACACGCCGGAATATTATCCAGAACAGCCTTGACGTCATGACTATTCAAGGGAATGGAGCGAGCCCCAGGGTCTTGATGAACGCGGATGTCCGGTCGGCAGACTTGATGATTGCTGTCACCGACAGTGATGAAGTGAACATGGTGGCGTGTATGGCAGCGAAACAGGCTGGAATACATCAAACAATCGCCCGAATCCGCAATAGCGAATATATTGGTAAAGAGGAAGCCGAATTCCATCGTTCTTTGGGGATCGATCTGACGATTAACCCTGAACATGTTACCGCGGTTGAAATAAGCAGGATCTTATTCATTCCGGCAGCACTGGAGGTCGAGGACTTTGCCGATGGTAAAGTCAGGTTGTTGGAAGTAAGGATCCGGCCAGAATCACCGCATACAAATATCCCGATTTCCGAACTGGATCTTCCGAAAGATATTTTGATTGTTGGTATCCTGCGTAAAAACAGGATGATTATACCGAACGGCGCGGAGATGCTGAAGCCAAGCGACAATGTTTTTCTTGTCGGCGATCCGCAAGCTTTAAATGAGATCCAGGATGAGTTTACCGAAAAGATGGTCCCGGTCAAGAAAGTCATGCTCATTGGAGCCGGCCGAATTGGCCGCAATCTGGCCGTTCTGCTCGAAAAGGCAGGTATGATCGTCAAGGTGATCGACAAGAATCCGGAACGGTGTCAGGCTTTGGCCAAAAGCCTCAAAAAGGGAACTGTGTACTGCGGAGAGGGAACCGATGTCGATCTGCTGATGGAAGAAGGGGTCGGAGATGCCGATGCCGTAGTCTGTCTGACAGATGACGATAAGCTGAATCTGCTTCTGGCCCTGATGGCCAAAGATCTGGGCGCCCAGAAAACAATTTGCCGGGTAGGAAGAACGGAGTATATTCCCCTGATGGAAAAGGTAGGCGTGGATTCTGTCTTATCGCCAAGATTGATCACAGCCGGTTTTATTCTGAGCCAGGTCCGCAGGGGTAAATTTATTTCCGTGGCTCTGCTGGAAGGCGCCAAAGCGCAGGCTATGGAAATCGGCATATCTCCGACGTCCAAAGTTGCCGGCAAGAAGCTGAAAGAGGTCAGGTTTCCCTACAATTGTCTGGTTGGAGCAGTCCTGCATCAAGGTCGGGTTTACGTGCCAAACGGTGAATCTGTTCTGATGCCCGGTGACCAGGTGATAATCTTTGCACTGCCTGATACGATCATTAAGGTCAATAAATTCTTTTAACGGAGAATCAGGATCATGAATTTTACGCTGCTGGAAAATATCTTGGGAAGGTTCTTGATTGCCTACAGTTTTGCCATGGTTATTCCGATTGCTGTTGCGCTGTTCTTTCAAGAGAAGGTCGGCTGGGCTTTTCTAATTTCTTTTTGCATTACCGTCATTGTCGGAACAGTTATGCGCTTCCATGGAAAAGTTGAAGGCAAAATTAGCGTGCGGGAAGGCTTTGCAGTTGTCGGGGGAGCCTGGATTTTTGCGTCGCTGTTTGGGGCGCTGCCTTTTATTATTTCCGGCGTCGTTCCAACCTATATTGATGCGTTATTCGAAGTGGTTTCCGGCCTGACAACGACGGGATCAAGCGTATTGAGTAATCTGGAGGTTCTGCCCAGGAGTATTCTTTTCTGGCGCAGCCTGACCCACTGGATGGGCGGGATGGGGATCATCGTGATGTTTATTGTACTCCTCCCGAACCTTGGCATTGGGGCAGTCCACATCTTTAACTCCGAAGTCCCTGGACCGATTTCCGAGAAGATTGTTCCGAGAATCAAAGATACTGCGCTGATTCTCTGGGGGATCTACGCAGGGCTTACAGTGGCGACGATTGTGCTGCTGTTGTTCGCGGGGATGTCCCTTTTTGATGCGGTGAACCATGCCTTTGCCACTGTGGCGACAGGTGGCTTCTCCACGCGCTCGGCAAGTATTGCTGCCTACAATTCTTTCCCTATTGAGCTTGTTGTGACCATTTTCATGTTTATCGCAGGTTCAAACTTCAGTCTTTTCGTCCAGGCTTGGCGGAAACGTTCTTTGCGTCCGCTCAAAGATACGGAATTGAAATATTATTTTTTAATAGTTGTTGTGTCTACGCTCATTATCACCGGTTCACTTGTCATCCAGCAGGGCTGGGGATCACTTGCTGCTCTGAGACATTCCGTCTTTCAAGTGGTAACGCTGATGACGACTACCGGATTTGCATCTACTGATTTTGACCAGTGGTCGGGGCTGGCGAAATTGATTTTATTTTTTTTAATGTTCATCGGCGCGAGTGCCGGATCCACTGCCGGTGGTTTAAAAGTGTCCAGAGTGATCTTATTGGTCAAAATGGGTCTGGCTCAGCTCAGACAAGCGATCCATCCACGCCTGGTAATCAATATTGTTGTTCAGGATAAAGTAATTGACACGACAGTGCTGAGTAATGTGGGACGGTTTTTCTTCGTTTACTTCCTGACATTTGCTATCGGGTCTATTCTTTTGGCCGGTACAGGTCTGGAGCCTTTTGATGCGATGTCGGCAGTTATTGCGAATCTCAGCAACGTTGGACCAGGGTTTGGCGCCGTCGGACCGATGTTTACCTATGCACCGATCGAACCTTTCGGGAAAATTGTTTTGACAGCGTGTATGCTGCTGGGCAGGCTGGAACTCTTTACCCTGCTGGTCTTTCTAACGCCGGAGTTTTGGAAATCGAAAAAAAGCTGGTAAGCTTATCTCAAAAAACTGGCTACGGCCAGTTTTTTTGATGGTGGCCTAATGCCGAACGAAGATTCTGTGAATATGAATTGCCTAATGAAAAAAACATGCGCAAACAAACAAAAACATGTTAAAATAAAACATAAAAACAAACAAATATGTTCATTTGAACAGAAGGAATCCGGGAAATGATATTCTGAGCATACGACCGAATAAGAAAATAAGGGAAAAGGGAAACTAAACCTGTTCTCCAAACATATGAAAGAAAAAGAGGGAGATATAACGATGAATAAAATCGGAATCGATGAAATAGACGTAAAGGGAAAGCGTGTTTTCGTACGCGTGGATTTTAATGTGCCGATGGACGATCAGCAAAATATTACGGATGATACCAGAATCAGGGCTGCACTTCCGACGATTCGTTATCTGAAAGAAAACGGTGCTAAAGTCATTTTGGCTTCCCACCTCGGAAGACCCAAAGGCAAAGTCAATCCCAAATATTCACTGGCACCTGCAGCAGCCCATTTAAGCATTCTGTTGGACACCGAAGTGAAGCTCGCTCCTGATTGTATCGGGCCCAAGGTTGCAGCGCTGGTTGAATATATGGAAGATGGGCAGGTTTTGCTTCTGGAAAATGTCAGATTTCATGAGGAAGAGGAAAAGAATGACCCTGATTTTGCACGCAGCCTGGCCGGCTTAGCCGATATCTACGTGAATGACGCGTTTGGAGCGGCGCACCGGGCACATGCCTCAACTGAAGGGATAGCCCAACATATACCTGCTTATGCCGGATTCTTGATGAAAAAAGAAGTGGACATCCTTGGCCAGGTGCTCGGTCAGCCAACCAGAGCATTTGCTGCGATTATTGGTGGAGCGAAGGTCAGTGATAAAATCGGTGTCATAGAAAATCTGCTGAAAAAGGTGGATGTTCTGATCATCGGAGGCGGGATGGCCAATACGTTCCTGAAGGCCCAGGGGCTGGAAGTCGGGAAATCACTGATTGAAGAGGACAAGGTGGAACTGGCCGCCGAACTTCTCCGGCAGGCCGAAAGTACCGGCGTAAAATTAATGCTCCCGCAGGATGTAGTCGTTACGCTGGAGTTCAAAGCGGACGCCCCGTTCAGAGTTACAGAGGTCTCCAACATTCTTCCGGAAGAAATGGCTTTGGATATTGGCCCGGCAAGTGCTGAATTATTTGCAGAGGCGATTTTGCCTGCGAAGACTGTCATATGGAACGGCCCGATGGGCGTATTTGAAATGGAAAACTTTGCGCGGGGCACGGAACAAATCGCGCTGGCGCTGGCTGGATGCCAGGGAACAACGATTGTCGGAGGTGGGGACTCTGTTGCTGCTGTGGAAAAAGTAGGTGTGGCAGAAAAAATGACGCATATTTCTACCGGAGGGGGCGCTTCGCTCGAATTCCTGGAAGGAAAGATTCTGCCGGGTGTAGCAGTACTAAAAGAAAAAACTGAAAACTGAAATTGACTCAATTTCAGGTATTAGCGGAATTTAAAGAATCAGTCTACGAGATATGAATATCACAAAATAAGATATAAAAATATCAGGCATAGGAATATATTACAGATAAAAAAGCTATGGGAGGGGTCTCTGATGACAAGAAAGCCGATCATTGCAGGTAATTGGAAGATGTATAAGACGGTGCAGGAAGCCAAAGATTTTGCCGCGGGACTGTTGGAAAGTTTGGAGAAACTGGAAAATGGAACAAACGCGGAAATGGTAATTTGTGCGCCGTTTACTGCGCTGGCAGCCTTAAAGGATGAACTTGAAGAGAGCATCATCCATATTGGCGCCCAAAATATGTATTATGAGACACAGGGTGCGTATACCGGGGAGATATCGCCACTTATGCTGACAGAGCTAGCCTGTACCTATGTGATTATCGGCCACTCGGAACGCAGGGAATATTTTAAAGAAGATGACGCGCTTATAGCAAAAAAAGTCAAGACCGCACTGGACTTTGGACTGACGCCAATTCTGTGTGTTGGTGAAAACCTGGCTTTGAGAGAAGCAGGTCAGGCCCTAGTCTTTGTACAAGGGCAGGTTGAGAATGCCCTCAGGGAGTTGAGTCCCGAAGAAATCAGAAAGATTGTTGTTGCATATGAACCCATTTGGGCTATCGGAACAGGCAGGACAGCATCTCCGCAGGATGCCCAGGAAATGTGTGCCGCAATCCGTGCCACCCTGGCGAGGCTCGCCGCTGAAGCCGCTCAGGAAATACGAATTTTATACGGTGGAAGTGTCAAGGCTTCCAATATCGCCGAACTGATGGATCAGCCGGATATTGATGGCGCGCTGGTCGGTGGAGCAAGTCTGGACTTCCTTGGATTTACTGAACTGATTGGCAGCGTGAGGTGATTTTGATGTCCGAGGCAACAGGGAGGCCGCTCCTGCTGATGATCCTGGACGGTTGGGGCTGTAGCAAAGAAAAGAATGGAAATGCAACGCTGCTTGCAAAGATCCCGAATTTTTCCCGTTTGCAGGAAAGTTATCCACATACGCTGCTTAACGCTTCGGGTGCTGCAGTGGGATTGCCGGAAGGACAAATGGGCAATTCGGAGGTCGGCCACTTAAACATTGGCGCCGGCCGGGTCGTCTATCAGGAACTGACACGGATCTTCAAGGCAATGGACGAAGGAGACCTTGTCAAGAATGAAGTGCTGCACGAAGCAATGACCCGAGCCAGGGATTCCGGAAAAGCTTTTCACTTGCTGGGGCTGCTTTCGGACGGTGGTGTCCATTCCCATATCCGTCATTTGTTTGCATTACTGGACATGGCGGTTGAGGCCGGTGTAGAGAAGCTTTATATTCATCCGGTTCTTGACGGCAGAGATGTTCTTCCCCAAAGCGCCAAGGAATTTATCCGGCAGCTGGAAAATAAACTGAAACAGCTTGGCAGAGGAAAAATTGCTACAGTTAGTGGGCGTTATTATGTGATGGACAGGGATAAGCGCTGGGACAGAGTCGAGAAAGCATATAAAGCCCTTGTAGCCGGAGAGGGGCCGATGGCCTGTAATGCTCTGGCAGCTGTAGAGAATGCTTATGACAAAAAGATTGTCGATGAGTTTGTTGACCCGACCGTAATCACGGATGAATCAGGCCGTCCAGTGGCGGTAATTGAAGACGACGACAGTGTGCTTTTCTTTAATTTTCGGGCAGACCGGGCCAGAGAAATTACCCGGGCGTTTATTGAAGAAAATTTTGAAGGTTTTATACGGACAAACCGTCCCCGGGTGCATTATGTCTGCCTTACCGAGTACGATGCCAGCTTTGACTGTCCGGTGGTTTTTCCGCCGCAAAACCTCGAAAATACACTTGGCGAGGCTCTGGCAGCCAAAGGTCTAAGGCAGCTTCGCATCGCTGAAACAGAAAAATATGCGCATGTAACATTCTTTTTCAATGGTGGGATAGAGGAACCTGAAGATGGAGAAGACCGCTGTCTGATTCCGTCACCGGGAGTGCCTACCTACAACCTGCAGCCGGAAATGAGCGCCTATGGCATCACCGAGGCCCTGCTTAGCAAAGTGCGGGACGATCAATATGATGTAATTGTTTTAAATTTTGCTAACGCCGATATGGTCGGGCATACCGGATATCTTCTAGCGGCAGTCAAGGCCTTGGAAGCTGTCGATGTTTGTATCGGGAAGATCGTTGATGCAGTTCAGGCCAAAGGCGGGACTGTGTTAATTACTTCGGACCATGGAAATGCCGAGTGCATGATTGATCAGGAAACAAATTCACCGTTTACAGCGCATACGACCAATAAGGTACCGTTCATTCTGGTGAATGATACGTATAAAGACCGCACCCTCCGGGAGGGAGGAAGTCTCTGCGATATTGCACCGACGATGCTGAAGTTGCTGAAGCTTGATATTCCGGCGGAAATGACTGGTAAATCCTTGCTTTTATACTAGTATCCATGGCAAACAAACCCAGGTGTATACCCACTACCAAGGTACTGGCAATAACGTATACCCAAAAAAATCAAAAAAAATGAAGGAGTGACTATGATGAGTTTTATTGACCAGGTAATTGCACGGGAAATCCTTGATTCCAGAGGTTTTCCGACTGTTGAAGTAGATGTTGTGCTGGAAGACGGCACCATGGGGCGGGCTGCTGTGCCGTCCGGCGCTTCCACCGGAGCTTTTGAGGCTCTGGAACTGCGCGACGGGGACAAGAACCGTTATCTTGGCAAAGGCGTTCTTCAGGCTGTTGACAATGTCAATGACGTGATTGGTCTGGAAATGGAAGGACTCAATGTCTTTGATCAGCCGGGGATCGACCGGACGCTTCAAGAGATCGACGGAACGGAAACCAAGAGCAAGCTTGGAGCTAATGCCATTCTGGGCGTATCGTTGGCTGCAGCCAGAGCGGCTTCTCTTTATCTCGGCCTGCCGTTCTACCAGTATATCGGCGGCATTAATGCCAAGGAGCTTCCCGTGCCGATGATGAATATCCTGAACGGAGGCAAACATGCCGACAACAATGTGGATATTCAGGAATTTATGATTATGCCGGTCGGAGCAGCCAGCTTTGCCGAAGCGATGAGAATGGGCTCGGAAATATACCATACCCTTAAGAGCGTCTTAAAGGGGAAAGGTCTGGTAACCGCAATCGGAGATGAAGGCGGCTTTGCGCCGAACCTTGCTTCCAACGCCGAAGCTTTGGAAGTCATTGTCGATGCCATTCAAAAAGCCGGCTACAAACCGGGCGAAGAGGTTACACTGGCGATTGATGCAGCAGCTACCGAAATGTATAAAAACGGCCTATATGTTCTGGAAGGCGAAGGATTGACGAAAACCGCGGACGAAATGATCGCCTATTATGAAGACTTATGCAGCAAATTTCCGATTGTCTCGATAGAAGACGGCCTGTCAGAGGAAGACTGGGACGGCTGGGCTAAACTCACCCAACGGCTCGGCAACAGAATCCAGCTTGTCGGGGACGATTTGTTTGTTACGAATCCAACACGGCTTAGCCGGGGAATTCAGGCGAAGTGCGGGAATTCCATCTTAATCAAGCTGAATCAGATCGGCACCCTGACCGAAACCCTCGATACGATAGAGATAGCTAAAAGAGCCGGCTATACCACGGTTATTTCCCATCGGTCCGGAGAAACAGAAGATGTCTCTTTGGCCCATATTGCCGTAGCAGTCAATGCTGGACAGCTGAAAACAGGCGCGCCGGCTCGTACGGACCGTTTGGTTAAATATAATGAACTTCTCCGGATTGAGGAAGAACTCGGGTTAACCGCTATCTACAAAGGCAGAGCCGTGCTGAAATAATCAGTCCTGGGTCCATCCACAATCGGCTATGGGCATTCCATCCGCAATAATCGGCCATTCAGGCCGTATTCCCTTGCGTCAACACTGGGGCTGTGCTAAAATAGCAATACTGACCATAATCAGACAAACATGCTATTTTATGCCGACCAGGGAAACATATGCTGTAAATAGTTAAAGCCGGGTAAAATAACGGTTTAAACCTTTGAGGGAGGTGAAAATATGACAATAGCAATCGTTGTAATTTTGATCATCAGTTCTCTCGGGTTAATCGCCACAGTTCTGCTGCAGCCAGGAAAAAGCGCTGGTCTTTCCGGTTCGATCACCGGAGCGGGTGAGCAATTTTTCGGTAAGGCTGCCAAAGGAAAGGAAGGCTTATTCGCCAAACTTGGTGTTGTATTTGCCGTTTTGTTCCTTGTAAGTTCACTAGGGCTGACCTTGTTTTTAAAATAAGATAACAGCAAGATCCCGTGCCCTGCAGATTTATCCGCAATTGTGCGGATTATTCGGTATGAAATAAGGTCAACACACCAGGCTGCGTGGAACATACTTCGTGTGGTTATTTATTAGGAGGTAGTAGGAATGGATTTCTCACAGATACCCTTATTGGGTGTAGGAGCAGGAATTATCGGACTGCTCGCGGCATTGTTTTTTGCAAAAAGTGTACTTAAGGAGAGCGCCGGAAATGACAAAATGAAAGAAATTTCCAAAGCGATTCAAGTCGGCGCGATGGCTTATCTGAACCGTCAATACAGAACGCTTATTCCGATTGTTATCATTATTTTTATTGCTTTATTTGCGTTAAAAGGTAACGCTGCGGCACCACTGTCCTTCTTGGTTGGTGCAGTAGCTTCAGGTGCTGCAGGTTATGTCGGCATGGGGATTACGACCAGAGCCAATGCCCGTACAACAGAAGCTGCCCGTACCAGTTTGAACAAAGCACTCGGCGTGTCATTCCGCGCAGGCGCAGTTATGGGATTTTCGGTGGCTGGTCTGGGTCTGTTAGGTGTTGCCGGGCTGTTTATGATCTTTGGTGATGCTGAAACAATCAACTCCTTTGCTTTTGGCGCAAGTGCGATTGCACTGTTTGCCCGTGTCGGTGGAGGTATCTTTACCAAGGCTGCTGACGTTGGAGCTGACCTTGTAGGGAAGGTTGAAGCCGGAATTCCAGAAGATGATCCGCGTAACCCGGCAGTTATTGCTGATAATGTCGGTGACAACGTTGGCGATACAGCAGGTATGGGTGCCGACTTGTTTGAATCTTATGCTGCAACCGCCATTTCCGGCATGCTGATCGGCTTTTCGGTCTTCGGCGGTCATGGCATTGGGGAGTCTATCTTCCTGATTATCGGTGCGATCGGTATTCTTGCCTCGATTATTGCCAGCTTCTTTGTGCGCACAGGAGAAAAGGCCAATCCACAGATGGCTCTGAACATGGGCCTTTGGGGAACAAATGTGATTACAGCTATTGGTTCTTTTGCCGCAGTCCATCTGCTGATGCCGGCAACTTATGTCACAGAATCCGGACTCGTACTCACACCAAACAGGATATTTTTAGCCATTATCTGCGGTCTTGCAGTAAATATTATCATTGGTTTGATCACGGAGTACTACACATCCAATGAAAAGAAACCGGCCCAGTCGATTGCCAAGGCCTCCGAAACCGGAGCAGCTACGAACATCATCACGGGTTTGGCTGTCGGTCTAAAAAGTACAGCTTTGCCGGTCATTACGATTTGTGCTGCGATCCTGGTGGCTTATCAGGTTGCGGGTATATATGGCATTGCGATGGCTGCAATGGCGATGCTTTCCACAGCGGGAATCATCGTTGCGATTGACTCTTTCGGACCGGTGGCTGACAATGCCGGCGGTATTGCCGAAATGGCTGAACTCGATCCGAGTGTGCGTAAAACAACAGATAAACTTGACGCTGTTGGAAATACCACAGCTGCCGTAGCTAAAGGCTTCGCGATTGGATCAGCTGCAATTACCGCGCTGGCTCTGTTCAACGCGTTTGCTGAACTTGCCGACCTTCAGGTCATTGACATTCTTGTGCCGACGACGATTATCGGTCTATTTATTGGTGCTGCCCTGCCGTTCCTGTTCTCCGCTTTTGCGATGCAGGCGGTCGGAAGAGCTGCGTTTGACATGATTGCTGAAGTCCGCCGTCAGTTCAGAGAAATCCCCGGACTGATGGAAGGCAAAGCGAAACCTGATTATGCGGCCTGCGTTGATATTTCGACCAAAGCGGCAATCAGACAAATGATCGCTCCTGGTTTACTGGCCGTATGCACACCGGTACTTGTTGGATTTATTTTAGGCAAGAGTGCCATGGGTGGAATGCTCGCAGGCGGTACATTTGCCGGCTTCCTGATGGCCGTATTCATGGCCAACGCCGGCGGGGCCTGGGACAATGCCAAGAAATATATTGAATCCGGACACCATGGCGGCAAGGGGACTCCTGCTCACGCTGCAGCTGTTATCGGCGACACTGTTGGCGATCCGTTCAAAGATACTGCCGGTCCGTCCCTGAATGCTTTGATTAAAGTTATGGGAACGATTTCCCTGATCATTGCTCCTTTCCTTCACTAAGAGGTTAGGTCCGTCAAACATCGTTTTCAAGTGAAATATATGGAGATGCCTTTAAAGCATCTCCATTTCTATTTTTGTATGAATTTTATTTATCTTAAATCTTTTTATTTATTCTTTAAGACTATCATCAAAGCTTAATTTACCATCATAAAATCAAAGACATTGCATTCGGCAAAAAAATCTGTTTAAATAAACCGATAAGGACATTATTGCCTGATGTTGGCAAGTGGAAGGGAGAAGCATGTTTACACGAGAAGAGCTGGCCAAACCTTTTTACTTTTCAGGCGGAAGCACGGCGATCCTTCTGATTCACGGCTTTACAGCCTGCCCGATTGATATGAAGCCACTTGGTGAGAGATTGAAAAATTGGGGATATACAGTCCAGGCCCCGCTTCTTCCCGGCCATGGAACTTCAATAGAAGACTTGAAGAAGACATCCTGGCAGGATTGGGAGCGAGCTGTTGCCGAAGCAGCTGAGCAATTAAAGAAAACGTATCAGAAAGTCCTTGCCGTCGGACATTCCATGGGCGGATTGCTGGCACTGTCTCTGGCTGCTCAGGGCAGGATCGACGGTGCAGTCTCCATCAATGCCCCGATTATTTATGTTGATGAAAAGCTGCATCAGGCCGAAAGCTTGATAGGAAAAATAGAATATGTTGGCAAACCGCATAAAACCGCTGAGATCAGCCTGAACAGCGAGGGACTCCCCCATTTTTCCTATATTCAGGTACCGGTGATATCTTTTATTTCTTTAAACCAAGCCATTGAACGAATGAAAGGAAAATTGCCCCAAATCAGCTGTCCGACGCTTATGGTCCAGAGCATGGCTGACGGGACAGTCCATCCGTCCAGCGGTGAATTTATTCAGAAGAACATCGGAGACCGCTATTGCGATGCAGTTTACTGGAAAGATGAGGATCACTATCTGCCGTTGAGCGCAGCGCGGGACGAATTGGCCCAAAAAATACGGGAATTTATAGAAAAGCGTCAGCTGCTGGTCCCATAGGTCGGTTTACTGATTTTTTTCAAAATAATCTAAAGGAAATACCCATTGCCTGAGCGGTCAACAACGGGTAATATTATTAATAGATAAAGCAGCGAGGTGGAAATAGATTGGCTGAGGGAATTAAGGTCATCGCTGAAAACAGAAAAGCCAGGCACGATTTCTTTGTCGAGGACAGTTATGAAGCCGGGATCATCTTAACGGGGACCGAGATAAAGTCAATCCGGGCCGGCCGTGTGAATCTCAAAGACAGTTATGCTGAAATTATCAAGGGTGAGGTCTGGCTGAATCAGATGCATATCAGCCCGTATGAACAAGGGAACAGGTTCAACCATGATCCGCTGCGGAAGAGAAAACTGCTGTTTAATCGCACCGAGATTATTAAGATGGGGGATAAGGTCAAACTACAGGGAATGACCCTTGTCCCGTTAAAGATTTATCTCAAGCACGGCATGGCCAAAATTGAACTTGGGCTGTGTAAAGGCAAAAAAACTTATGACAAGCGGGATGATCTGGCTGAGCGGGATGCCAAAAGGCAAATGGAACGGGATTTAAGAGACAGAAACAAGGGTTAGTTCGCGGGAAAGGGGATGGGGAAATGGACAGTAATCTTCGGAAAAAAGCTGAAAATCTGATCAGCATCTATCAGCAGGTTGCCAAGGACTTTCGCTGGAAAAATTCAAGCAGTATCAATACGCTGATTGCTTTGTCTTATGTAGCCAAAGACAAGGTTTATGACAGGAAAGAAATCGAAAGGGTCAATGACTATATCAAAAAGAATTTGGGTTCTTTTTCGAGTTTCAGACAAAGATCCATTCTGTATTCAGCCTTGCTGCTCGTCAATTCTCCCGATCCGGAAACAAAACTGGATATTCTTCTTGCTTATGATGAAAGACTTAAAGAAAACGGGTTTCGCAGTTACACATACAGGCCTGTGACCGCCTATACACTGCTCTTGAATTGCGAACCGCGCAAAGCCGATATTCGGATTGCCAAAGCCTATGAGATTTTCACCGAAATGAAGAAACATCACCCTTGGCTGACTTCCGGTGACGACTATGCTGTCTCAATCCTGCTTGCAGCTTCGGATAAACCCGTACAGAGTATCATAGCTAAAATGGAAGAGCTGTACAAAGAACTTCATGAATGTGGTTTTAGCCGTGGAAACGGACTCCAATTCTTGTCGCACATCTTAAGTCTGAGTGAGGAGAACAGTAAGGCAAAAGCTGCAAGATGCCGCATCCTGTATGATTTCTTCGGTCAAAATAAATTAAAAGTCTACGCCAATAACTATGGAACACTCGGTCTGCTTACCTTGCTTGAAGATAAAAGCCAGAGAGCTGCGCGTGAGGTGCTCGGAATGAGTGAAGTTCTCCGAGAAGACCGAAATATCCGCTGGTTGGGCAAGGAGACTATTTTTCTTACAGCAGCGTCGCTCGTTTCTTGCACGATGTTGGAAAGCCTCAAAAACAGCAATGATGTGATCTATACCAATGCTTTTGTGACGATTGAAGCACTCATCGCAGCTCAAAACGCAGCAATGATCGGCGCTGCGTGTGCCGCAACGGCTGCATCCAGCGGCAGCTAGCGTGTATCGATCATCCGCCAGGCAGTTTTGTCTATCAGGTGGTTATTAAACGCGGACTCCGCATCCATAAAGACATGATCATAATGGCCAAATTCTAATTGCTGAAATGCTGATTGATTAATAATAAGATGAGACATACCGCCCTGATTTGAAACACAAATATTTACAGTCTCCCTTGTGATTGTATTTGTAGTTGGGTCCTGCGCATAGACCTCATTTCCTTTGACGATGAGGGTCAGGTGCGAGGACTTTTCTTTATTAATAAAGACCAGATTATAACGATATTCATTTAATTCCTTAATCATTTTTTGATCTGTTTGTATAATAAGATGCAAATTGCCTTCCTTGGAGATTTCTGCATGGACAGCTAAGATATCGCCTCCTTTGTCTACATCCAAAAGCAGTTTATCCTGAACCGGGTCCTGAATCAATATATTGCCGGCATTTGGCGTAATGTCCGAATCCATACGCATGCCGCTGATTAGTTTAGCATCTGTATACTGACCGAATAATTCGCTCTGCTTTTCAAAACAGGACATCTGGAATCCCAGTGTTTTTTGCTGCGAATGATACAGCTTGATCGCTTCGGTCTTTAATCTTATTTCCTGATCAGTTAGGTCGAGTGCATACCACTTGGTGCCGGTTTTAAGCAGTTTGGCCGGCGGCGCAAGATCCTTTTTATGCTGTGAGCCGGCTTCCAGGCTAGGCCATAAACCGCGGTGAATTAGATAAAGCCACTCTTTCTGCGGAGAATAGTTCAGCACAGTCAGCGTATATTTCGTGAAAGCATTGCTAGCCCAATGATCCGGATGTTTATCATTCGGGTGCGGCATGACAATATCGGTTGGCTGAAAATCGTGAATAATCTGTGATAAATCAGCGACAACATTTTGCCCGCAATACAGGCGGTTTTTCTTAAAACTGTCGGTATAGGGTGACCGGTCTGCTTGGGTATAGGGACTGGTGTACGGATTCGTTGAATTCCAGTTGGAAGACCATAGTGAGGCAAGTCCGCCGTCAGGATAACCCAGGAAGATAATATCGCTTTCAGAAACTCCCGATGATGCCAAAGCTTTCACTGATTCCTGCTGGCGCGTATAGCCAAAATTGATATATTCTTTTGGTGTAAGCGTTATTTTTGTATAGTCTAAATGGGCTGCAACCCTATAACCATCACCATTGGTCATAAGGACCACTTTTACTTTACCTCCGTTAGCCAGCGTCTTTTTGATGAGCATACCCGCCCCCAGCGTCTCGTCATCGGGGTGCGGCGCAATGATCAGGACCCGGGAGCCCGCCCCAGGCGCATCGATATGCTCCGGAGTTGTGTCGACCATATAATTGGCAACCATCTGATCCGATAGGATAAAGACAAATGCGAATACAATAATCAGAGTCGAAGCAGCCAGAAAAATTCTTCTTTTCAAGATCTTTTTCATATTACCTCAGTTAAGCTCAGCAAAATGTGTTTTTAAGAATTTTTGCTCGAGTAATTTTATACAAATTCATAGTCTCTATGGTTAAATTACCATCTAATATTATACCTTAAAATAAGATGCTTAAGATAGCATGAGATGACAAAAATAAAAATCTAACAATTAAGATCGTTTTTTAAATTAATTGTTAAGTAGAGAATTAAATTAAAATTAAAAATAAAGTTCTATAGGCTGAATCATGCTTCTTAAGAAAGATATTTGTATTTTCTGTAAACATTAAATAAGATTTTCAAGTTGGTACTAGTCAAAATGTTGAGATATGGTATAATGATATCGCTACACTTTCTCGGGGGCGTTTTAGACTCGCTCGGGGGAGCAATGGCAAGAGTCGCGTGTCGAGATCCCGCTTGACCTCGTTAAACAGCGGACAAACAATAACTGACAAAACAAATTACGCTTTAGCAGCTTAAGCTGCTACATCCTGCCTTCTTAACCTGCGGGGAAGGGCCAGGGTGTCAAATTAGCAGGAAAACTTGTGCGGCCACCGTCTGAGGCCAAAACAAGGATTAACCAGACTGGCTTCAAAGGAATCCCGCTTTCAGGAGTCCCGCGAAGCGAGAATTAAAATGAGAGCTACACACGTAGATGCTTTTGGTATTGTCTTTCGATACAGGGGTGCAAGTCCCCTCGCCTCCACCAAAATTCGTCCAAAAACCCGCTATTCATGCGGGTTTGAAATTTTCCGGAGCAAATTTTTAACGGTTTTCTGACCGTTTTTTTGTTTATAGTTAGAAAAATACAAAAAAAAGAAGGCCATCAAGCCTTCATTGCTGCCACTAATTTCTTTGTTCCTACCATATTAATTGCCCTTTTCAAATTATATGCAAGGAAACTAAGCCCCAGCTCGCCTGTGGTTTTTTCTATACCCTTGCATAAAAGATAATGGGCTCCATGGTACCACTTAACCGTACCAAAAGGATGTTCTGAGAGGCATACAAGCATTGAAAAGCCTTTAGAAACCCTTACTGAAATAGTTTCGAAACGATTCCCGAAAGGGTTCCCGAATAAAGAACCAGAAACCAGAAATCAGGATTCCGAACCAGAAGAAGAATGTTTGCACGGAGCGGAAGCCGCTTCATGCCGGCCGGCGCCTGATCACGTTATTTCCTTGATCTTAAATGATAAGAGCGAATACGGGATCGCGGAAGCAAAAATCGCGGAATGGTCGAAGCTGTATCCTGCCGTAGATGTTCAACAGGAGCTTCGGAAAATGAAGGGATGGCTGGACGCCAATCCTTCAAAGAGAAAGACCAGAAGCGGGATTCTTAGGTTTGTAAATAACTGGCTGTCAAAGGAACGGGATCGCGGCGGCTATAAAGCAACAAAGACAGCCGTTCCCATATTTAAGGACTATGACGACGACGAAGACTTCCTGGGGTCAGGTGGTGCTTCACCATAAACAGGAAGGGGGTCGGGATCGTGAAAACTATCTGACGAACGAAGAACTGGTCAAGCTGTACCATGATGGCGATCCTTCCGCCCTGGAAGCTCTGTATTTGCAAAATCATAGACTGATTCGCTATACTGTCCGCCGTTTATGTCGTGGTCGTGAACAAGATTTTGATGATGAAATGCAGGAAGCCTTTTTTATGATGATAAAAAAGGTAAACAAATTCCGTGAAGAAGGTTCGGCCAGCCTGGCGACATACATCGTTAAACAAATTATATGGGGTTATAAAGACCGCCGCAGAACCGCACAAAGCCAACACGAAAAGGGTATGATCAGCCTTGACACCCCCATAAACAGGAACGACGGAAATACAATTCTGCTTATTGATACGCTTCCGGACCCGACAGCCAATTTCGAAGATGAAATCAGTGACGAAATGGTCAGAAATCGGCTAAAGGTTGTACTACATGAGATCATTTCAACGCTTCCGGAACGACAGCGCGCGGTTATACAGGCAAGGCTTGAAGGGTATTCTCAACTCGAGCAACCGGCAACCATGGCCTTGATATTGATCAGTACACCCAGAGCGTAAAGTCTAGTATGATGAGAACTAGACAGGAAGGAAAATATGTTGAGATAACCGGTCAATTATCGAATATTGATAGTAGTGGTAAATATTTTTCCATTGGCCCTTTGGATGATAGTTATTCGTTATTCAATGTCATGTGTTACATAACTGAAGAACAGAAAGCTACAGTAGCCAAATTTACAAACAAACAAAAAGTCACCGTGATTGGAACTATTACCGATGTTGGAGAAGTAATTGGTTATTCATTAGATGTTGAAAGCATAAAATAAGATATTACAGCCCTAAATGTAGCCATAAACGCAAAAAAGCCCCGAAGGATCTCTCCCTCGAGGCTTTTTTTACTTCTACTCTGGCTGTTCCAAAGCTGTACTCTTTCCGCCACTTTCAACCCTGAAGGATGAGCCGCCTTTGTCTTCATTGCCGACTTCTTCAAAGAGGTACCCGTCACTCGCTTTAAGCTTCTCAAGCTGTTCATTCAGCCCGAGGATGGTCTCCCCGTCCAATTTAATAAGAGACATGTCCAGAGCCGCCTTGGCCAGCTTCGGATTCTTGGTCTTTGCGGCCATTAGAGCTCGTTCGACCGCATCGTCCAACCTCAGCTTATTAAGCTCTTTGTCTGCTTCTGTCTTGGAAGTCTCATACTTGGTTTTCCACTCGTCAGCTGCACCCTTAATGCCCTCAATATCCATGCCCTTAAAGGCCTCAATTTGTTTATTGGCATCGGCCAGATTGGCAAAGGATGTCCAGCGGGTGCTTCTCCTGGATCACCTGCATGATCTCCAGTGTCTCATCCGGGAGGTATTTACTAAAAAAATCATGAGTCTCCGCATTCTTGTTTTTGACCGGAGCCCCATGGCCTTTGGCGTTTTTATTTTTCGGCTGGCCGCCGTGCTTACATTTTGTAGTACTACAGTTTTTTGAAATTGAAGTACTACAACCTATTTGATCGTTCCATTTGTCCCGTAGCTTCCATACGCTGACGGTACGTTCGGGTATCTCAAGTATATTTGCAATCTCACGATTGGTTATATTTCCTTCAGACTCTTGGAATATCTCAAGAGCTTTACCTCTTAGAGGATTTTTTTCTTTTGCCACACCTTCACCACCAATTAATGCTATTATCAACGTAGTATGAGTTATCCAATTAAGGAGGTTCCATTATGCCTAAAATGTTTTCCCAAAAGTTTATCGCTGTAGTTTTAACTCTTATATTCACACTTTCTATACCTTGTTTTGCAAGTGCACAAACTGTTGATACGTCATCAAAACATGCAGTCTTAACACAAGATCAAGTTACTCAATTAGTAGAAGATTACTCCAAGACAAAAGACCGTAAAGTATTAAAGAAGTATGGACTAGATCCCAACGAAGGGTTAGCCCTTATTGTTGAAAAAGACACAACAACATCAACTAATTCGTTAGAGTCTAGCGATCCAGTAAAATCTCTTGCCTCGCTACCGTTAAGTGGAGTAAGAGGATATGTTACCGGAGGCATGACTCACTCTGGCAGAACCGTGAATTGTAACATTACAGCTCATTTTTTCATTGATATGGTAAGTTACGCGGAATGGGCTGCTACCTTCTATTATGTAAATCCTAACTTAGAACTTGAAATACCATTAGTAACAAGAGCTAATACTTTATGGTTTAATCCATCTGTGTCTCAATTTTTAGACCAAGTATCAACCACGGTATCATCAGGAGGATATTACACAGCGACATTTGGTGGTATAGCTATGGGTAGGTATGCTAATTATGAGTTAATCCAACTGGTAGATTTAAGTCCCGTTTACGTCAATTAATAGTATATACTTATACTACGTGGATATAATTTTTGCCAGGCTAGATTAATATCCTAGCCTGGCAGATTGCGGAGGTTTAATTATATGAGTTGGACAGTTGAGATAGACAAAGAAACTCTTATGAAAAACGTAATTAATACTAGCGATTCCAGAGATCTAGTTGACTTAGCAATTAATCAAAATGAAGTACCAGAATCCTTCTCTCCTTTTTGTCAATTTTTTCTCGGCCCAACTGCAGCTGGTATATTAAATTTATATACGTCTATCCCAGTTCCTGACGAGGAAATTTGTCAGTATGTTTTGACGGAATTGGCGCCTCATTATGAAAAGGTTCAAGCAATAAAAAGTAAACAAGGAGAGATCAGAACTTTAATTTTTCGGCAAGTGAAGCCCGATTCTGCCCAATTAATGCAATTATTATTTAAAAATAGCAATTTAGAACCGACTATTTTGGACTTGTATCTGGATAATCCAGCCTATCCTGATCCGCCTACCGAAGGCTCACTTTGTTATAAAGTTAATCCTGAGATGATAAAACCTATCAATTGCCCATCCTTTGATTCAACTTGGGATCTTTTACTGAGATGTTATGCGAGAGAACGAAAAATTTGCCTCACTCCATATGGTTGGACATACACAGACAAGTTACGTGAATCAATTGCAATAAGGTATTTTATTAAAAAATGCGACGATATAATCTTAATTAAAAACAAAAAAAATAATCAAATAATTGGTATAGATTTGATATTAAACTAATTACCATTCGATTTATTCAAAAAGATTTCATTCGTTAGTATATTAATATTTATAATTTAATACTGTATCTCTGAGGTCTTCGTTTGTTTTGGAGAAATAAAAATAAGAGCCCGAAAGCTCTTATTTTCCGTTTAGGTTTCAGTTGTTTTTATGCTTCGAATAATCGCCGACATAATTCCGCTTGATGAAACAAAATCTTTTGAACCTTCAGTCTTAAATCTTATCTCGAGTTGATGATTTGGGTTTTGCACAAACTCCATTTCGATAGCATCATTTTTTAGCATACCTGCGAAGATTACTGCGGCAGCGTCAAAATAATCTTTTTCGCACAACAAGATAAATCCCTCCCTTGTTCTGTTAATATTCGATGAAAGGAAGTATTTTCCTGCAATAAAAAGACCGTCCCAATTGATATGCTCCCTTCGTAGTAGACAGTTCAAATAACAAAAACTGTTTAGTGCAAGGAGGAGCATATCAAAATTGGCCGGGGTTCTGCTTCATTAATAAGTAGAAACTAAGCCCTCACCATCTGAAGCCTATCTGCGTATGCTGTATTTAGACGAATAATAAAAGGATGGGCGGTATGGATAATCCGGTCACCGAACGCACGCCGCTTATCATTGCGGCTGAAATAAATATGATAACTTGCCAAACCAAAAAAATCCTGCTTGCCGGTGCCATTGAAATCGGCCGTCGTTTGCTGGAAGCCAAGGATTTGGTCAAACACGGGGAATGGGGTAATTGGCTGGCAGAGTCTGTGAGCTATTCCCAGAAAACTGCCGAAAGACTGATAAAGCTCTACCAAGAGTACGGGCCAAACTTCTCTGACGGATTGGACACGTCAAAATCGACATCAATGTCGAATATGACTTACACCCAGGCCCTCCTCCTTCTGGGTTTACCGGCAGAGGAGCGGGAGGAATTCATCGAGCAGAATGATGTCGGCGGTATGACCACCAAGAAGCTGCAGCAGGCACTTCAGGACAGAGACAAGGCCAATCAGGAAAAGGAACAGGCGCTTCAGGAGAATCAAGCATTTAAAAAAGGACTGAAGGCGATCGACAGCACCATCTCCGAATTAAAAAAGGAGCAGGCTAAGACCCCGTCAATGCCAACAAATCCGGAGAATGTCAAAGCAGAAGCCTTCTCTGCCGGTCAACCCGCCCTGCCGACCCACAACCTTAAAACCGAACATGACCCGGACGCTCACATCAAGTATGTAGAAAAATGCGACGCTTGCTGCAAAACGATCGCCGATACCTTCTTCGATCTGACAACAGCACTCACCAATCTGACCCATATCGATCCGAAGCTGAAAGAAGAGAAAAGAAAAGAGGCTAACCGGCTGATTGAATATATGGCAGGGACGATTAAAGAGTGGCCGCCCCCCAAGAAGCCGCTTAGAGTTAATTCCTGATTTTTTTTTGGAACCTTTGGACAAGCCAAGCATAGTATGTATAAGACAGCCGTAAGCTGTCCAATAAAAGGGAAAGGGGATGATGGGAATGGCCGTTGTTTCAGCATCATCCGGCGCTCCGCTAACCAAACAGCGAACCCTTAACAATATTGTTTACAATGCTTCGGATCAAACTGTCTATGAGGCTGGAAGGCTTAACCTGATAATATTCATAATATAATGATTTATTGTCTAGGACGTGGTAAAATGTAACATAAAATGGAGGATATGCCAATTGCATTAAGAAGTTGTTGCGGTCGGTTGCCGTCCATGGCAACCCAGCTTGAGGGTGCCACACGGCAGATAACACGCCGTTCCCAAAACTTAGAATATATAAATGTAATATGACGCTTCGGGAACGGCTGGACATTAGACGACATTCCGGAGGTATGAAATATGAATGTTTTGATTATTGGTGGAACAGGTTTTTTAGGAAGGAACTTAACCAAGGAGTTAATGTCTAGTGGTTATAAAGTATCTGTTATAACAAGAAATCGGCAATTCACAGCAGACAAAGTTGAAAGTAATGTTGATTTAATAGAGTGGGATAACATTTCTCCTCTATCTGCAATTTATGATTTTAAGGAATTTGATGTAGTTATTAATTTTGCAGGAGAATCAATCGGTAACCGTCGTTGGTCCAATTTAGTTAAGCAAGAGATATTGAATAGTAGGATAAATACTACTCGTTCCATTGTTAACGCTATAAACGATGGGACTATGAATCCAAAAGTTCTAATAAATGCTTCAGCTGTAGGATACTATGGGCCTCGTCAGGATGATAAGATAGCCGAGAGTGAAGGTCCTGGACAGGATTTTCTTGCGGAAGTTTGCAAGAAATGGGAAGATGAAGCTTACAAGGTCCAAAATGAATTTACACGAGTCGTTACTATTCGTATTGGGGTAGTATTGGGTAGTCAAGGTGCTCTTACAAGAATGGTTATACCCTTTAAATATTACATCGGTGGTCCATTAGGTAAAGGAAATCAGTGGCTTCCGTGGATTTACATTCAAGATCTAATCAGGATGTTTAGATTTATAATCGAACATGATGAGGTTACTGGTCCTGTAAATGGAACAGCACCAGAACCAGTAAGAATGAAAGGCTTTTCAAAGATTTTAGGAGAAGTCTTAAAGAGACCATCATGGTTTCCAGTTCCCGAATTTGTATTGAAAATCGCATTAGGCCAGATGTCTGAAATGTTATTACATGGTCAAAGGGCTATTCCCCAAAAAATTAGTGATATTGGTTTCGAGTTTAAATTTCCTGATTTAAAGTCTGCTCTAGAGGATGCTTTGGGGAACCGGAACGTCGTCTAACACGGCATTACCTCGACTTTGCCGATATGCATGCGGTTGGGACGCAACCGCGCCCTCCTGGTGCGGACGAAAATAGTCGGATATTTCTTCGCATTAGTATACAATTGCAAACTAATGCAATCTAAATTTGAAAGAAGGTGTATCTCATGAAAACGGTACTTTTGCCCGAAACTCGTGCTGGGAGATGGTCAGTAGGATTATTTATTGCTTTTATTGCTTTAGCAGTAGCAGGGGGTATAATTTCTTCAACACAGGGGAACACGCTCGAATATCCGAATCCTATTAATAGTCCATTTCTGGGAACGGTCATTTATCTTATGTTTTCAGCAATAATCATTGCTTCTGCCATTGGACTAATAGCTGTCAAAAAACATAATGAACACTCTGTTTTGGTCTATCTATCAATACCTCTTGGCATTGTATTTCTTATTGGTGTTTTAATGTTATTGATAGGCAATCGCGGGTGAAAGGAATTGATGTATTATTCCTTCGTAGTAGTAGAATATTATAACTTCAAGAGGTAAAATTATGAGGGATATTTAAATTTCGGAGGTGTAACGGTATGGCCTTGGGTATTATTCTTATTGTAGCTTCGCTTACAGGTTTAATTTACGGAATAATAAATAAGAAAAAACCCCTAATAGTGTCTTCAGTTATTGCATTGATTATTATTGCAATCATTTGGATAGTATATTCGTATTTATACTCGATAAATCCTTATTAAAGCAAGGCAGCGCTGCGATATTGACTTCTTCCATCCGAGTGATGAATTCTCATAGGATCGGCTATTGCCCATTGTCCGATTGTCCATTTTAATAACCACTAAATGCTATGTTACAGCATTTAGTGGTTTTGATTTTTGTGGTATATCGGTCAGAACACCGCTGGACGTTAAAAATATATCGTTGGCAATAATGGCGCTGAATATTATAACGAACTGAACATGACCCGGTTAAACTCTCATCCGTAGTTAAGAAGGGCTAACATTAATAGAGACGTGAGTAGATTTCTAGAGATAATGGAATAAATGAGTTCTTTTAAAAATACGTTTTAGCGTAAGCGTTAACGAAGGAGGGATTTAATTGAAAGCAATATTACTGCCTGGAGATTTTGTTCGGGAGTCCTTGGAATTACACCTGTTTTTTGGACGAATTATGAAGGAGCATTCTATATTCCTCGAAGCTGGTTTTGTGACGAAGGATGCAGCATTTGCGCAACAAGCGGATATGTTTAAGACCCAATTTGCTGAAGTATTAAGGGAGGCTGTATTTTTGGCAAACGGGGTTGTCAGCGAAGAAACATTAAGATCAGGGGAATCCATAACAGATAAAACGCTACGAGCTGAACAAGTTACTGAGGAGCTATCTGGGATCACGATTGAATCAGTTATTACTAATGAAGAATTCGGACTAACCCCAAATGGCGGAGTAAATCCAGCACAACTTGAGGCACAAGTCACTGCCTTAAATCAGAAAGCCATTGGTTTGACCAATGCTTTGGTCCAGTTTAAAACCAATATACTTAACGGAATGCTTCAATGTAAATTGTTCACTTTTAATTTTCCTTTATTAATAATCCATATCCGAAGAGAAGCATTATTTTACATAAATCATTTAGAGCGATTGCAAAGGCACATGGCGGTTGATTTTATTCAGGAGGCTATTGAAGAAGAAAAGTTCTGGAACAGGCAAATGGCGGAACACGCACAGTTTATTCGTCAATTATTAGATCCAACTGAATCTGGCCTAATTGTTCAAGCAGAAGGCTTTGACAAGCAATTCAATACACTTGAACAAAAGGTGCCGGAAGCATCCCTAACTAAAACAGATATTGGCGGTTTAACACGGTCAACGATTACGGCGACCCGAGCGTTTAGAGATTTTAAAGCAGCCGGTACAGAAGGGATACTAACGTGTAAGATAAAATCAATAATCATTCCACTCTTAGCAGATCATGTATTGAGAGAAGCTAATCATTACCTAAGAATATTAAACAGGTTAAAACGGGATTTACAGTTATAACACATTAGAATATTTCTAGGATTGGTTATTCTAGATCATTCCCGGATATTTCTTTTTCGCCCTTGCTCGCGCTAGAAGGGAAGAGTTCGTTAACTCTTCCCTTAATTGACATTCAAATATTATCGAGCTGAATGAGAATTACAGTACATCTATGATCATCAAGCTATTTTGAAAAATATAGTTTGTTCAGGAATCTTCGTCCGGTTTCAGTCTTGAATATTTTCTCAGAAACATTTTGAATGGCGATCTCTGACAGGTCATCTTCAAAAGCATTAACAATAAAATCAGCCTCTATCAATATCTGGTGATCAAGTTCGTCAATCTTATCATAGGTATGGTGATGCGCAATCAACCAGCAAATCCTACCAATGACCGCAGGATGAAAGTTTAAATCTTCCAATAGCTTTCTGGCTTCAGGAGGTCCTTCGACTTGTTGATGACTTCCGGAAGCACTGTTGTATTTTTTTTCACTGTTTTTTATCCCAATGTCATGAGTGACAGCCGCAATTTCAAGAATTTCCTGCGTGCTTTCATCCAGCCCTTCCAGCACGCCAATGGTCTTGGCAAAGCCATAGACCTTAATAAAATGGTTGATGCGCCGCGCGTCACCCATAAAATAATGGATCATAGCGTTGATAACCTGCCCGATATCATTCATTCCGCACCTCCAGAATTTTCTGTCGTAGATAACAGTTCGGCATTCGTCAGCAGCCTACGAGCACCTTTAAAAGACCTTAGGAACCACTGATTAATAACGTTTTTTATCATCCCAATAAATAATAAAGTGGGATAATCCCAAGTTAGCGGCCCTATCGCCGCCGATTTCAGCTGCCTTTTCCGAGTAATTCTCGAAAAAAGGCGTAC